>NZ_JBICJR010000023.1:0-86158 GCF_043103245.1 Pseudomonas sp. YQ_6 | reverse complement strand
CCCGACGGGTAGACGGCCCCCTTCCCCACCCGGCATCGCTTGATGCCAGGTAGGCGTTTGTGTCATTCGGTCGGCCGTGGCGATGAGGTTCGGCGGACCATTCAGGCGGCGCAGCAGGGTTTCGCGTTCTCAGGCACCCTGGGACAGCGAGATCAGCACGGTGGCCACTGCGTTGCTCGCCAGGCTGAACACACGGTGTCGCATCGCATTCCGTGCAGGGTTCAGTCCCCGCCCAAGCTATGAGAGTCAGGCCGGCGCTTTTCGATCGCAAACTTCAGCAGCGCGGCACTGCGGAACAGGCCATGGGCGAACTTGCCATAGGGCAAGGTCACGAACAGTGCCATGACGGTGCCCAGGTGCACGGCCAGCAGGATCGCCATCACCTCGGTGTCACGCAGGGCCAGCAACGCCATACCGGTCGTGCTGACCAACAGCAGAAGCAGGATGAACGCACGGTCCATGGGGCGCTGCGCGGCATCGCCATGCTCTGGCGGGCGGCGCAGGTTCAACGCCAGCAGGCCCGCTGGCCCGACGATCAGGCCGATACCCCCGAGGGTGCCGAGGACCACCGGCAGGCTCAGCAGCGGGTATGGTGCATGCAGGCCCAGCAGGTAGTGATAACCGGTAGCGACCACGGTGGCGGCAAAGCACAGCATGAAGCCGTAGAAGGTCAAATGATGGTAGCGTCGACGCCACAGCGTGTAGCGATCGTCGGCGTTGTTGCAGCCTTGGCCATGGCCGCCATCCAGATACTTGAGCGTCAGCACTGCGCTCGCCGCCTCCGGCAGCGCACCGTTGGCCGGTTGCCGCGCTTGGGCGGGCGACACCGTGCGCCAGAAGCGCCTCAACGCCACGGCCAGCGCCACCCCGGCAGCGCTGAACACGCCACCGAACAAGAGCGCCAAGGTGTTGTGCGGGAACACAGCGTAGAAATCTCCGGCCAGCCGCCCAGGCAGCAAAGTGCCGTTGACCTGCAAGGCCAGCAGCAAGAACAGCGACAGCGCTAGCGCCAACGCCACGGCGACGAAGGTGCCATTACGCCGGTAGAGCTGCCCGAACCGGGCCGGCCAAGCGTACTCAGCGTAGGTCTGCCCGCGCACCTTGGCCATGGCCTGCGGCACGTTCACCGCAAACGCATGCGGTGCGGCGTACTGACAAGCGTGCAAGCAGGCGCCACAGTTGTGGCAGAGGTTGGCCAGGTAGTGGATGTCGGCCTTGCCGAAGTCGAGTCGACGGGTCATCGCCGGGAACACGGCACAGAACCCCTCGCAATAACGGCAGGCGTTGCAGATGCGCATCTGCCGGTCCACCTCCTGCTCGTCCAGGTTCAGCAGCGGGATCAGCTCGGCCTGTGGCGGGGCGGGGTCGAACACGCGGGGATCAGGCATTTGCACAGTCATGCTGGGCCTCCAGGGGGTAAATACAATGGCCGGCGGCGGCCGCCGCCTGAGTGCCGGCGATGCGGCCAAACGCGGTACCGATGGACATGCCGACACCGGCGGTGTATCCCTTGCCCAGCACGTTGCCGGCCATCATCTCGCCGGCGACGAACAGGTTGGGACTGGGCCGCCCGCCGAAATGCACGGCAGCCGTGGCATCGGTGCGCAGGCCGAGGTAGGTGAACGTCACCCCCGGACGCAGCGGGTAACCGAAGAACGGCGGCTTATCGATCGGCAAGGCCCAATGGCTCTTGACCGGTTGCACGCCGTCGGTGCAGCAACCGTCCAGCCGGGTGTGGTCGAACGTGCCGGGGCGGCATGCCTGGTTGTAGGCGCGCAGGGTCTCGAGAAACGCAGGCACCGGCAGTTCGAGGGCTACGGCCAAGGCCTCGAGGCTCTCGGCGCGGGTGCCAGGGAACACCGGCGGCATGAAGCGGCCCAGGGCCTTCTGGTCGATGATCGAGAACCCCACCTGGCCAGGCTGCTGGGCCACCAGGCGCCCCCAGATGGCATAGCGCTTGGGCCAGAAATCCTCGCCTTCGTCGTAGAAACGCTGGCCGTCGCGGTTCACCACCACGCCAAGCGACACGCAGTCGATGCGCGTGCAGATACCACCGTCGTACAGCGGTGCGCGGGCATCGATGGCGACCATGTGGGCCTGGGTCGGGTCGCCAATGGTGTCGGCACCTAGGTCGATCATGCGCCGCAGCAGCGCGCCGTCGTTGAAGCGCGTGCCCCGCACCAGGAAGTTGTCCGCCGGCCACTCGCCGCGATCATTCTGCCCCCAGGCCTCACGCAGCCATTGGCGATTGGACTCGAAGCCGCCGGCCGCCAGCACGCAACTGCGCGCCTCGATGCGCTCGGCGGGCAGGCGCCGCCCGTCGACGTCGCGGGCCGCCAGGTGGGCAGCGATGAAGCGTCCATCGCGCAACTCCAGATCGCACACCGGGCTGTCGTAGCGCACCTGCACACCAAGCCGCTCGGCGCTGCGGTAATAAGCATTGACCAGGGCCTTGCCCCCGCCCATGAAGAAAGCGTTGGTCCGTGCAGTGTGCAGCGCACCCGACAACGAGGGCTGGAAGTGCACACCGTGGCGGCGCATCCAGCCACGGCAGTCGGACGAGGCACGAATCACCAGACGCGCCAGGGCCTCGTTGGTCTGGCCATCAGTAACCTTCAGCAGATCCTGCCAGAACTCTTCTTCGGGGTAAGCCTCCACCAGCACGTCCTGCGGGGCATCGTGCATGCACCGAAGGTTACGGGTGTGTTGGGAGTTGCCGCCTCGCCAGGCGCGGGGCGCGGCCTCCACCAGCATCACGCTGGCGCCGGCCTCGCGCGCCATCAGCGCGGCGCAGAGGGCAGCATTGCCGCCGCCAATGACAAGTACATCGATCATGTCGCCTCCAGGGAGCGAGAAGCCAGGGTTGGGCAGCTCCTCGCGGACCCCGGACTCTAGGGGGTCTCGTACCTTGGGCGAAACACGATTGCAGGGGGGAGGTCTTCAGTTTTTCTAAAGGGACGGTCGTTCGCAGGCGCTCACAGCAAACGCGCCCCAGGCCAGCGATCCTGCTGCACCAAATCGCGGGAGACTTCATGCAGCACGATTCGCGTGGCAAGTGCAGCAGGCGAGAGTTCATCATCGACCAGGCTCACCACCAAGTTGCGACGCTGAGCTTGCGGATCGTCGATCGAAAACACCCGCAGGCCTGCCTGCATGGCCCGGGCCACAGTGGCGCCGGGTTGAATCGTCGCGGCGTGACCTGCGCTGACGCAATCCATGAGAAGCGACAGGCCATCAACCTCCATGACGATATTCGCGTCCAATCCGACGCGCTCCAGGATGACGCGTAACGTGGCGCGAAGACCATGCTGGGCGCTGGGCATCACCAAGGGCAGCGAGGCGATCTGCTGCAACGTCAGCGACGTCCCCCAGTCAGCCTTGACCAAGGCTACCGGAACCAATGCGAACAGCCGCTCCTCCAGCAGCGGCCGCGCATCCAGCCGCATGCCAGCCTCCAGCTGGAACAACACCGCCAAGTCCAGGTGCCGAGTATTGAGCTGGTTCACCAGGTAGCCCGACAGCATTTCCACCAAATGAAGACGGATATCAGGGTAGCGCTCACGCATCCTGGCGATCAGCGCCAGGCCCAACACCGAAGCCGTGGTGGGTGCCATACCGACGCTGGCGTACCCACTCATACGCCCACTGCGTGCGGCCAACATGGCGTAATCGGCCTGGCGCAGCGTCAGGCGCGCATGGTATTCGAATGCCAAGCCTGCCGCGGTGGGCGTGACGCCAACGCTAGAGCGTGTCAGCAGGCGGGTACTCAACTCACTTTCGAGCTTCGTGAGTTGCTGGCTCAACGCAGATACCCCAACGCCCGTTTCGAGCGCGGCTCTGCCGAGGCTGCCACACTCCAGCACACTCAGAAAGTAACGAAGCTGGCGTAACTCCATCAAAGGCATCTCCTATTCAGCAATTTCGGCGGCTCATTGAGTATCAAGCTTTGGCGCAGATAAATGTTAGCGGCCGGCGAACACACCTTTAGAATTTCAGAATCAAGGGTGATGGTGTCCGCCTGAGTTGTCACCTGCGCAGAACGCGGCGATAAACGACGCACCGCAACCGTTATCGAAGCTGACATTCAGCCAATCTTGATAAATATCAAGGTCATCGAGCCCCACTGCGTCACGCTTGGCCTGAACCGGTGGGCCTTCATCGAGGCTGCCACCGCGGTGGAGGCCATCATGAACACTTACTCAAGACTCCTGCTGATCTGCCATCCAGACCTGCACCCTTCGCCTGCCCTGACGCGTGCTCAGGCGCTGAGCAGTGCGACAGGTGCCACCTTGCATCTGGTGGCGCTCAGTCAATTGCCCTCGCGCCTGGCAACCCTGGACCAGGTGCTACGCAAAAACGCCCGCAAGCAGGACGCCGAGCATCGAAAGGCTTGGCTCGCTGACCAGGTGAAGGCGCTGGGCGAGCTGGGCATTACCGCCTACGCCGAGACGCTGGACGATCAAGACCCGCTCAAGGACTTGATCCGGCTGGCCCAACTGCACCGGATAGGGATGGTGATCAAGGACATCCAGCACGAAACCGCCTTGAGCCGTGCCCTGCTCACGCCATTGGACTGGCAATTGCTACGCCGCTGCCCGATCCCGCTGCACCTGGTAGCCCAGGCTGAAACGAAGCTGCCAGCGCGCGTACTTGTCGCCGTGGACCTGGTCGAGCACGACCCGCTGATCGACAAGCTCAACGACCACATCCTGCAATCGGCACAGGCACTGGCACAACGCTGCAAGGCGCAACTGCACCTGCTGCAGGCCTACGAACCCAGCGCCAGCTTCGTCGCCTATGCCGCCGCACCCGTGGCCTGGACAGACAAACTGGTCGAGGAAATGTCCGGTCGTGCGCGCGAGCGCATGGCGACGTTCGGCGGCCGTTATGGCATCAAGCCAGATCACCTGCACCTGGTGCGGGGTGCTGCCCGTAACGTGGTCAGCGAATACGCGAACCAGCAAGGCTTCGATGTGGTGGTGATGGGCACGCTCTACCACGAGGGGGTGAGCAAGGTCGTCGGCAGTACTACAGAGCAAACCCTGTACAAGATTCACTCCAGTATTCTGGCGATTCACGGTTGAACGATCGCCCGCTGGCTATGCTCAACTGGATACTCATCAAACCGCACAGTGCCATGCAGCTCATGTTGCTGTGAACGACCTCTGGAGCGCAGGGCATGAATGACACACCGCCGTTGCTGTTCGCCTTGCAAGGCAGCCAGGCCTATGGGAGTGCCGTGGCGCAACGCCTGGGCAGGACACTGTCTGCACATGAAGAGCGCGACTACGAGGACGGAGAGCACAAGTGCTGGCCTGGCGAATCGGTGGACGGTCGATCGGTCATCGTCTTTCACTCGCTGTATGGTGACGCGCACCACAGCGCGCATGACAAGCTATGCCGGTTGTTGTTCTTCTGTGGCGCACTCAAGGACGCTGCTGCCCGCCAGGTGACGGCAGTCACGCCTTACCTCTGTTATGGTCGCAAGGACCGCAAGGTGGAGTTTCAGGACGCTATCATCACCCGCCATGTGGCTCGGCTGATGGAAAGCTGCGGCGTGGACCGCATTGTGGCGCTGGACGTGCACAACCCCAGCGCCTTCGACAACGCCTACCGAATCCCGAGCTGGAACCTGCAATGCACCCAGCTATTCGCCCAACGCCTGGCCCCGCTACTCGGTGAGCAGGCGGTCACGGTAGTATCACCGGATATCGGTGGCGTCAAACGCGCCGAGCAGTTTCGCCAGGCCCTGGCCCACCTGCTGGCGCGCCCGGTCTCGGTGGCCATGATGGAAAAACACCGCCAACAGGCAGGCCTGAGCGGCGAACACCTGGTCGGTAACGTGGCAGGCAGCACCGTCATCGTGTTCGACGACCTGATCAGCACGGGGCAGACGCTGTTACGCGCTGCCCAGGCCTGCCGGCAGGCCGGAGCCAGCCGCATGCTGGCCGCGGCCACCCACGGCCTGTTCACCACCGGTGGCGAGCTGTTCGACAGCGGCGCGTTCGAACGGGTATTGGTGGCCGACAGCATCGCCCCCTTTCGCCTGCCTGTGCGATGCCTGGAGCAACTGGATATCGTCGATACCAGCGCCCTGGTCGCCGAGCTGATTGCCAACCGCCCGGGCTCTGGCGCATGACCCCGGCGCATTTGATGTGGGCGGAGCGTCCCTGCTCTTGGACGATCCGCTTTCGATCCCCGCCTGACCGATGACAAAAACCGGCAACCGTGGAATTGACAACTATCAAGTCCGCGCAGGGCCAAGCGTCGAAACTACACCTCCATTGTTCATTTCCGACACACGAGGATGACTGCCATGGCGCCCACAGAACCCTCCCGTCACTACACCGCTCCCTCGTTTCCCAAGCCGGCGGGGGAGCATTGGATCGAAGCCCTCGACAATGGCACCCATGTCCTGATCAGGCCACTGCAAGCCAAGGACCGGGAGCGCGAAAGGGCCTTCATCGAGCGACTGTCACCGCAGTCGCGGCATTTTCGCTTCCTGTGCCAGATCAAGGCGCCCGATGAAGCCATGCTCGACCAGTTGATGGCAATCGACCAGGACCGACAAGCTGCCTTCGTCGCCCTCGCCCATGTGGACGGCGAGCTACAAGAGGTGGGCATTTCCCGTTACGCCGCCATTGCCGGCAAGGATGAATGCGAGTGCGCGGTCACGGTGCTCGATAGCTGGCAACATCATGGGCTGGGCCGCCTGTTACTCAAGCACCTTACCGACCATGCCCGGGCCAAGGGCCTGCGGCAGATGTACTCGATCGACTCAGCCGCCAATTTGGCGATGCGCGACCTGGCCAAGGCAGCAGGGTTCACCACCAGTACCGACCCGGATGATCCGACCCAGGTCATCCATCGCCTCAACCTGGCCTGAAGCGCCGTTGCAGCAACACCTGGGGCAGCCACCGCGCTGCCCCGCCCGTTTTTCGCCTTACGACCTCCGGCGACTGCACGATTGATTAACCAAGCCATCCTGAGCCTTGTACGGCCACGAGCATTTGGGCATGAAGGCAGTGTCGCACGCCATGCTGATGGTGTTCGCGCAGAGCATCATGGGAACCGCTATAACCGTCTACCCTGCCCCCAGCCAAAGGCGTAACCCTTGAAAACTGACCCCGGCACCATGGGAGCACTGTACATGCCTATCGACTTCAGACCCGCTCGAGTCTCGGACGCGCATGATATTGCGCGCTTCTTTCAACTGACATCGGAGGGCATGGCCGATTACATATGGAGCAAGCTCGCCGCACCTGGAGAAGCATTGCTGAGTGTCGGTGCGTCTCGCTATGCCAGAGAACAGGGCGACTTTTCATACAAGAACTGCCTGATGGCCACTTTCGAAGGGCGCGTCATCGGCATGATGCATAGCTATGCCTTGCGCGCGACCCCTGACAGGCCAGTCGAAACCGACCCCGTCCTCGCGCCTTATTCCGACATGGAAATACCCGATACCTTGTACATATCCAGCCTGGCACTGGATGAGGCCTGGCGGAGCCAGGGGCTGGGTGCCGAGTTTCTTCGCCACGCCCAGCAGCGCGCTGACGACGCAGGCCTCGATGGACTGTGCCTGATCGATTATGCGGAAAACCACGGTGCACGCCGCTTCTACGAACGTCATGGTTTTCAAATTGTGAAAACCTGCCAGATCGTTCCGCACCCGATGCTGGGCGTCACCGGTGAAGCCTATTTAATGTATCGCCCTACTCACAACGTGCTCGAGAAACAGCCATGAACCAGAAACTGACCGTGTTCCGCGAACTGGATATCCAACCGCTGCGCGACCTGCCCTTCTTTGAAGAAGTGTTGGAAGGCACCCCTCACACGCTGACGTCCAAGTACTATCACGATGAACAGCAAGGTCGCATTTCCGGAGAATGGGAAGCCAGCACCGGGGCGTGGCGCATTGACTACAAAGTCTGGGAGTTCTGCCATGTCCTGAGTGGGTGCTGCGTCATCGAGCTTGAGGGTTGCGCCCCGGTCACACTGGCCGCTGGCGACACGTTCATTATCGAACCGGGCGCCAAGGGCAAGTGGACCGTAGTGGAAGACATGAAGAAGAACTTCGTGATCCTCGTGCCCGCGAACTAAGCACTGTGCGAACCCCCGTAAACCTCGTGCCCAGGGAGCAGTGACACGCGAGCCCGTCCAAACCTGAAAACGATGCGTGAGCAATGAGGCCTCGGGAGCCAGTCAGCGCAATGAGCAGTGACCTTCCGCCAAGAGGACATTGGCGGCGCCGTAGCAGACGGTGAAGCCGATGACGGGCGTGTTGCGCCCCGATTGCTCGAGGATCTTGTTTCGGTCTGCGCCCCCCCAGCAGGGGAGCGAACAGACCGGGATGATGCCGACAAGGGGCCAGCATGCCGAGCAGGCCCCCACGAACCCGCTATGCGCCCAACCCCCTTGAGCATCGCGCAGGGCCAGGCTCAAACGTCCAGCGCCCCCCTGAGCAAGGCGTCAAGCACGCGCGCGACGTCAGCACCCTGCTCGTCCAGCAGGCATACCGGCAGCCCGTGCAAGGCCGCTTGCACACCGGCCAGCCCCTCGCCCGTCAAGGCCAGCGGACAATCAATTTCCATCTGCAGCGAGCGCAGGCGCTTGGCCAAGGCAGGGCTCACCGGTGGCTGCAGCGCGATCACCAGTGCCGCAGGCTGCATCGCCGCACACAGCAACGGGAGCTCTTCCAGCGGCTGCCCGCAGCCGAGCACTTCGATGCGTTGTCGCTCGCTGCTCAACAGCAGCCCGGCGCACAACACCTGGCATTCGGCTTGCCCCTCGGTACCCGCCAGCAGCACCCGCGGCGCATCGACCTGGTTCATCTGCAAGCGCAGCAGCAGCCGGGCGCGCAAGAACGTATCGAGAAACAGCCATTGGCTACGCTGGCCTGGCGCACTGCCTGAAGCCAGCTCATGCCAAACCGGCATCAGCACTTCCCGCAGCACCGTGGCCTTTGGCAAAAGTGTGAACAGCTGTCCATGGACCGCTTCCAGCGCCTGCGCATCGAATGCCCTGCAAGCGCGCGCAACGGCGGCGCGCCAGTCGTCAAAGGCCGAGGGCTGCTGCACAGGCGCCTCAGGCTGGCCGGCGAGCCTGTCACCCACCTTGCTGATGGGCAGGCCGTTGGCGGTCCAGCGCAAGATGTCGCGTATGCGCTGGACATCCTGGGCCGTGTACAAGCGATGGCCGCCCTCGGTGCGCTGCGGGCGAATCAACCCATGACGCCGCTCCCAGGCACGCAAGGTCACCGGATTGATGCCGGTCAGGCTGACCACATCGCGCATGGGTAGCAATTCGGGTGGGGTGGCGTCGGTCATAACGAGGTGTCATTCAAGGGGTGATACATTCTAAACCCAGATGCACCTTCTGCGGCGAGCCTCCTTGGTTCATCATGCAACAAACAGCGCCAAAAGCTACTGCACGGAAGCCTTTGGCGCACATCGCATACGAAATGCCTGTAGGTGAGCCCCATGATCAACGCAAAACTCCTGCAACTGATGGTCGAACATTCCAACGATGGCATCGTTGTCGCCGAGCAGGAAGGCAATGAGAGCATCCTTATCTACGTCAACCCGGCCTTCGAGCGCCTGACCGGCTACTGCGCCGACGATATCCTCTATCAGGACTGTCGTTTTCTTCAGGGCGAGGATCACGACCAGCCGGGCATCGCAATTATCCGCGAGGCGATCCGCGAAGGCCGCCCCTGCTGCCAGGTGCTGCGCAACTACCGCAAGGACGGCAGCCTGTTCTGGAACGAGTTGTCCATCACACCCGTGCACAACGAGGCGGACCAGTTGACCTACTACATTGGCATCCAGCGCGATGTCACAGCGCAAATATTCGCCGAGGAAAGGGTTCGCGAGCTGGAGGCTGAAGTGGCGGAGCTGCGCCGGCAGCAGGGCAAGGCCAAGCGCTGACAAAAAACCTATACAAGACCGTTGACTTGTATAGATAAAGGCTTAGGCTTCAGTTATACCTGTACAACAATTCGATTTTGTACAGGATTGCCCTGGAGCCCAGTATGTCAGCGTACCTACAGCAATTCGCCGAGCGCTTCGCCCGCCTTGATGGGGCTAGCCTCGACACGCTGGATAAACTGTACAGCGACGATGTCACCTTTCGTGATCCCCTGCACCAGATACAGGGGCTGCAGGCCCTGCGTGCCTACTTCGAGCAGTTGTACGCCAACGCCACCGATATCCGCTACGCCTTCACCAGCGCCGACGAGGTAACGCCCGGGCAGGGCTACCTGCGTTGGACACTGCAGTTTTGTCACCCGCGCCTTGCTGGCGGCCAGCCGATCACGTTGCAAGGCTGTAGCTGCCTGCATTGGCGCGACCGTGTGCATTTTCACCAGGACTATTTCGACGCCGGTGCCCTGCTTTATGAGCACCTTCCCGTCATGGGCACTGCGATCCGCTGGCTCAAAGGCAGGCTGGCATGAGCCGCTGTTGGCTGACCGGCGCCAGCAGCGGTATCGGTGCCGCGCTCGCGCAAGTCCTCCTGGAGCAAGGCCACCAGGTTGCCTTGGGCGGGCGTAACGTCGACCGCCTTGCCCCGCTGGCCGAACGGTTTCCCGGGCAGGCATTGCTGGCCATTGGCGATCTTGACAACCCGGAGCAGGTCGCCGGCATCGCTGCGCAAATCGAGCAGGCCTGGGGAGGCCTGGACATGGCCATTCTCAATGCCGGCACCTGCGAATACCTGGAGCCTGGGCATTTCGATCCGGCGTTGGTCGAGCGCGTCATGCGCACCAACCTGCTGGGCGTCAGCTACTGCCTGGCGGCAGCACTGCCCTTGCTGCGCGCCGGCCAGCGCCCCCACCTGGTGGTGATGGGCAGTTCGGTAACCTGGCTGGCCTTGCCCCGCGCCGGCGCCTATG
The DNA here is from genome assembly GCF_043103245.1 of Pseudomonas sp. YQ_6. Classification (NCBI taxonomy): domain Bacteria; kingdom Pseudomonadati; phylum Pseudomonadota; class Gammaproteobacteria; order Pseudomonadales; family Pseudomonadaceae; genus Pseudomonas; species Pseudomonas sp. YQ_6. The sequence continues at coordinate 75,267 of NZ_JBICJR010000023.1, read as the reverse complement.
GCGCGTCCAAGGCCGCGGTGCGCTATCTGGTGGAGTCACAGCGAATCGACCTGGCCCGCGAGGGCATCGCGGTCACCCTGGTGAGCCCAGGCTTCGTGGACACGCCACTGACCCGTCGCAACGATTTCCCCATGCCACAGCTGTGGTCTGCGCAGCGTGCCGCCCGGCATATCGCCAGGCGCCTGCCCCGCCGCCCCCTGGAAATCAACTTCCCCGGTCTTTTCACCTTGGTGTTGCGCCTGCTCGGGGCGCTACCCGCGCGCCTGCGCCTGGCGCTGGGCCAACGCCTCGCCCGTCATGAACAGGAATGATGATCCATGCGTATAGCAATCATCGGCAGTGGCATCGCGGGGCTGACCTGCGCCCATTTGCTGTCACGCAAGCACGAAGTCACGGTTTTCGAGGCTGAGCAATGGGTCGGGGGCCACACGCACACCCTTGATGTGGTCTGGAACGGCCAGCGCCATGCAATAGATACCGGTTTCATCGTCTTCAACGACTGGACGTACCCGAACTTCATCCGCTTGCTCGACCAGCTTCAGGTGCCATCGCAGCCGACCGAGATGAGCTTTTCCGTGCATGACCCGATTACGGGCCTGGAATATAACGGCCACGACCTGAACACCCTGTTCGCCCAACGCAGCAACCTGGTGTCCCCAGGGTTCTGGGGGATGATCCGGGACATTCTGCGTTTCAACCGTCAGGCACTGGCCGACCTGGACAACCAGCGTATCGATGCCAGCACCACGCTGGGCGACTACCTTCAAGCGAACCGCTATGGGCAACGCTTCATCGATCATTACATCGTGCCGATGGGGTCGGCGATCTGGTCGATGTCTCGCGCAGACATGCTCCACTTCCCGCTTGAGTTCTTCGTGCGCTTCTGCCGCAACCACGGCTTGCTGTCGGTCAACCAACGTCCACAGTGGCGGGTGATCAAAGGCGGCTCGCGCAGCTATGTCGCACCGCTGTGCCGGCCGTTCGCTGAGCGCATCCGCCTCAACTGCAAGGTCTACCGGGTCAGCCGCGACGAAGGTGGCGTGACCCTCGTGAGCGCGGCTGGCACCGAGCGCTTCGACAATGTGGTGTTCGCTTGCCACAGCGATCAGGCCCTGGCACTGCTGGAAAGCCCCAGCAATCAGGAGCGCGCCGTACTCAGCGCCATCGATTACGCCAGCAACGACGTGGTGCTGCACACCGATACCCGTCTGCTGCCACGCCGCCAGCGCGCCTGGGCCAGCTGGAACTACCGCCTGGGCGGCCCCGAGCAGGCTCCCGCCGCGCTGACCTACAACATGAACATTCTGCAAGGTATCCAGGCACCGACAACCTTCTGCGTAAGCCTCAACCAGACCGCACTGATAGACCCGGCGCAGGTGATCGCCCGCTTCCAGTACGCCCATCCCCAGTACAGCGTTGCAGCGTCCGCCGCGCAAGCGTGCCAGGAGCAACTGCAAGGGCAACAGCACAGTTACTTCTGCGGCGCCTACTGGGGCAATGGCTTTCATGAAGACGGGGTGGTCAGCGCACTGAAGGTGGCCGCGCACTTCGGAGAGCAACTGTGAACAGCAGCCTCTGCCTGGGCTGGATCAGCCACCGTCGGCTGACGCCGCGGGTCCACGCGTTCCGCTACCGGATCGGCATGTTCTACCTGGACCTGGACGAACAATCCCGGCTGATGGGCCTGTCACGCTGGCTGGGACGCTGGCGCCTGGCGCCGTTGTGCTGGCGCGAGACCGACTACCTGCCCGCCCTGACCCGCCAAGGCGAATCGCTGGCCCAGGCTGCACGCTTGCTGGTCGGGCAGGCGACGGGGCACCTGCCCGAAGGCCGGGTACAGCTGCTCACGCAACTGCGTTGCTGGGGGCTGTCGTTCAACCCGGTGAGCTTCTATTTCTGCCATGACCGCGACGGGTGCCTGAGCGCGATCCTGATGGAAGTGCGCAACACGCCCTGGCGTGAACGCTTTCATTACGTACTCCCGGTGCAAGGCAACCTTGCCAGGCCCTTCAGCGTCGGCAAGGCCTTCCATGTGTCGCCGTTCATGCCGTTGGACATGGACTATCGCCTGCGCTTTTTCCTGGACACGGACCATGTACGCATTCAGATGCAGAACTGGCAAGGCGGCACAAAGGTGTTCGAGGCCGATCTCGCCCTGCGCCGCAAGCCACTGGATGGAGCAGCGCTACGTCGGTATGTCCTGAACTTCCCATGGATGAGCCTGCGCACTGTCTCGGCCATCTACTGGCAAGCGCTTCGCCTGTTACTCAAACGCACCCCCGTGCATGACCACACCACCTGCCAGCGTGACCTGGCACTCGGCCAACCTTGCGAGGACCTTGATGATGTCAAATCCCACCCTGAGCGTTAGCAAGTTCGCAGGCCTTGCGCCACTGCTCGGCGGGCTGGCACGAAGCGCCGTGCTCGCCCAGTTGAGCAAGCTGCGTCACGGCCACCTGCGCCTGCTCAGCCACGGGCAGCAGTGGAGTTTCGGTGATGCCGACAGCCCGTTCCAGGCCGAGGTGGAGATCCTCGATGACGCCACCTGGAGCCTGATCGCCGGCAATGGCTCGATCGGTGCTGGCGAAGCCTACATTCACGGCTATTGGCGCAGCCCCGACCTGGCGCTGGTGACCCGCCTGTTCGTCGCCAACCTTGAAGTGCTTGACGCGCTAGAGGGCGGCCTGGCCCGCTTGGGCCGCCCTGCCCTGCGCCTGCTGCACCGGCTCAACCGCAACGACAAGCGCGGTGCCCGGCGCAACATCCTGGCCCACTACGACCTGGGCAATGCCCTGTTCGAGCGGCTGCTGGACCCCACCATGATGTATTCGGCTGCGCAATTCGAACACCCTGAGCAAACACTGGAGCAGGCCCAGTTGCACAAGCTGGAGCGCATCTGCCAGAAGCTCGAACTGAGCCCTGACGATCACCTGCTGGAAATTGGCAGCGGCTGGGGCAGCCTCGCTATCCACGCAGCCACCCGCTACGGCTGCAGGGTCACCACCACGACGCTCTCCGAGGCGCAGTACAGCCATACCCTGGAACGCGTCAAGGCCTTGGGGCTGGGGCAGCGCGTGCAAGTGCTGCGCGAAGACTACCGCGACCTTCAAGGCACGTTCGACAAACTGGTTTCGATCGAGATGATCGAAGCGGTCGGTCATCGCTACCTGCCGGTGTATTTCCGCCAGTGTGCTTCGCTGCTCAAGCCTGAAGGCCTGATGCTATTGCAGGCGATCACCATCCGCGACCAGCGCTATGCCCAGGCGCAACGCTCGGTAGACTTTATCCAGCGGTACATCTTCCCCGGTGGCGCCCTGCCTTCGCTAAGCGTGTTGCTCGACACCGCCAGCCGGCACACTGGCCTGAACCTTGTGCACATGGAAGATTTTGGCCTGGACTACGCCCACACCCTGCGACACTGGCGCGAAAACCTGCGTCAGGCACGCACTGCGCTGACGGACCTTGGCTACGACGACATGTTCCAGCGCCTGTGGGAGTTTTACCTCTGCTACTGCCAGGGCGGATTCGAGGAACGCGCCATCGGTGTAGCGCACCTGCTCTGGGCAGCCCCCCAGGCACGCCGCGCGCCCTTGCCTGGCGGTGCCTGATGCCCAGCCGCTGGCTGATCGCCAATGCCCTCTGGCTGCAAGCCGGCTGGTGGGTCTGCGTGCTGGGGGCCGAGCGGCCTTTGCTGTTGCTGCTGGTGATTCCGGGCGTGGCAGTGCACCTGCGCCTGTGCCCGGACATCAATGCCGAGCTCAAGGCGCTGTTGCGTGTCACCTTTGTCGGCTGCGTGCTCGACAGCGTGCTGGGAGTACTGGGAGTGTTCGGTTTCGACGCCTGGCCCCTGCCGCTGTGGCTAGCGCTGCTGTGGTTGGTGCTGGCCAGCGGAATGCGTCACAGCCTGGCATGGGCCGGCAGGCACTGGCGAATCGGCGCACTGCTGGGGGCGCTTGGCGGCCCCCTGGCCTATGTAGGCGGCGCCAGGCTGGCAGGTGTCGCCTTGCCATTGGGCGCGCTGGAAACCAGCCTGCTACTGATGCCGGTATGGGCTTTGGCCCTGCCCCTGCTGGCGCGCATCGCGGCGCGGCGCTGACCGCCGACATCGCTCGGAACAGTAGCGCACCTGCTCCCAACAGCGTGCCCAGCGCTTGCGCCAGGTGAACGGCCGGCCACACGCCACGCAAACCTTGCTGGGCAGAAGGCTCTTTTTCATAACGCCTGCCCCGCATCGAGCCGCGCCAGCAATGACTGGCCACGTTGCCACACGGCATCGCGACGGCCAGCGGGCATGCCATCAAGGCTGCGATAGACCAGGGCCAGGCGCGGGTTAGCCGAGAGCTGGGGGCGATGGCGAATGAGAAAATGCCAATACAAGGCATTGAATGGGCAGGCCTCCTCTTCAGTCACCTGGTCGACCCTGTAACTGCAAGCCTTGCAATGATCGGACATGCGCTGGATATAACGACCACTGGCGCAGTACGGCTTGGACCCCAGGTAGCCGCCGTCGGCGTGCATCACCATGCCAAGCGTGTTGGGCAGTTCGACCCATTCGAAGGCATCCATGTAGACCGCCAGGTACCACTCACAAATTGCGGTTGGCACGATACCGGCCAGCAAGGCGAAGTTGCCGGTAACCATCAACCGCTGGATATGGTGAGCGTAGCCCAACCGCAGGGTCTGCCCGATGGCTTGCGCCATGCAGCGCATGCGGGTGCGCCCGGTCCAGTAGAATTCTGGCAGCGCCCGGTCGTTGTTCAGGTGATTGAGCTCGGCATACGCCGGCATGCGCTGCCAATAGATGCCACGCACATACTCACGCCAGCCGATCAGCTGGCGAATGAAGCCTTCGGCTGCATTGAGCGGCACCCGCCCCTCGCGCCAGGCTGTGTCGACGTCGTCGCACAGACGACGTACATCCAGAAGGCCGATGTTGAGCGCCGCACTGATGCGCGCATGAAACAGGTACGGCTCGCCTTCGGCCATCGCATCCTGGTAGTCACCGAAAGCCGCCAGGCCGAAATCCAGGAAATGCTGCCACAGCTGTTGTGCCTCGGCATGGGTCACGGGGTAGTCGAAACCGTCGACGCCCCCGTAGTGGTCGCTGAAGCGCTGACGCACCAAGGCCACCACCGCTGCCGTGATGTCGTCTTGCGCAAAATGCGCAGCGAATAGGCCACGCAGCTGCCGTGGCAATGGCTTACGATTGTCGCCATCGAAATTCCAGGCCCCACCTGCCGGGCTGCCGTCAGGCTCCATGAGCAGGCCGGTTCGCTTGCGCATGCCACGATAGAAGTGCTCCATGCGCAGCTGGCGACGTTCTGTGGCCCAGCGCCCGAAGGCTTCACGGGAGCACAGAAAACGCGTGTCGCGAAACCACACAAGCGGCAGTGCGGCATCACGCAAGGCCTGCTCCAGGCGCCACTCACCGCACTCGGTCAAGTGAATGTGGGTAGCGCCCAAGGCTTGTTGCCATCGACGCAACTCACCCACGATGCTGCCGCTGTTACCCTCGGCATCCAGCTCGACATAGTGCACCTGCCAACCCCGTTCACGCAGGGCCTGGGCAAAATGCCGCATGGCGCTGAAGATGAGAACGATCTTCAGCGGATGATGCGGTACGTATCGGGCCTCCCCCTCCACTTCCGCCATCAGGACCGCATCGCGAGCAGGATCAAGGGACGCCAGACTTGCCAGGTCAAACGACAATTGGTCACCCAGCACCAGGCCCAGGCGCATCGTCCGGGCTACCACTGGCTGGTGAGCGTTACCGGTACGCGCAGCGGCGCGATGGGGCCGTCGCGTTGCCCGCACATCTCATCGTGCACCACCTGCTGCACCAGCATGCACGGCACCGGCGGCAGGTCGGCCAGCAACTGCCGCAGTTCGGTCGTGGAGCGCACGCGCACGGGCTGCCCCTGGGCATCGCTCAATGTCACAGGGCCGGCGTCGGTCAGGGCGCGCAGGAGGTAGAAGCCCCCCTCCAGCGACAGCAGTTCAAGTTCCTTGGCTTCGCCGGTCGAAACCAGCTGGGTCAGCGCGATCAGGTTCATGGTGTGCCCTCTGGCAGGCGGCGGAAGAACAAGGTGATCTGGCCAATCTCAACGCCCAGCTTGCTCATACTCGAGCGGTTGATCAGGGTGTCGTCATCCATGAGGTACATCCAGTCGTCCAGGTCTACCTGCCAGTGCCGCCCATCGACCGGCAGGTCCAGTTGGTAACGCCATCGCAGCGCATTGCCCGCCACCTCGCCACGCGCCTCGCCGATCACGTCCCCCGCGGTTCCCCGCCAGCGCCCGGGGCCGTCCGGCACCAGTGTCCAGGTACGCTGCTGGCGTGTGCCATCGCTATAGAGAAAGTGTTCGTCGAGGATCAGCCTTTCACCCTCGCGGCGGCTGTCGATGCGCACGTGGAAGCGCTTGACCACCTCTCCGGAACGCTTCTGGAACATCCCCCACGCCTGAACCGGGCGCGAGAAAAACGCCGCCAGGTCCAGCTTCGGCTGCTCCTGGCCATAGTGCTCGATACCGACATTGCCACAACTGCCAAGTAGCAGGCAGGCAGCTAGCAACAGCGCTTTGTACATGTTCAGGCTCCTCGGTCATCGCCAGCCAGCCCAAGCAGCCGCTGACGCAATTGGGGGTCTCTGGCCCGCGGGTCAAGCCAGATGGCGAAGAAGGCCCGGGCGAACACCGGATCATCGATCGCGTGGCTCAGCTTGCCGTCGACGTAAAAGCGGCAACCCTGCCCCGGCAGGTATAGGCCCGTGATGCGCATGCCAGGCGTCACGTCCACAAATGCCTGCTCTATCGCCCTGGTCCATGCCGCGCGTTGCTGTGCCGTCATGCTGCCGCCACCCAGGCGTTGCATTTCCTCAAGGCTGGCCTTGACCAGCGTGTCCCTGGACAATGAACGGTGATAGAGCAGCTCAAGGGCGAACGGCTGGTTCCAGTCCTGAACCGGGCCAACTGCCCATAACCGGGCGGTATACAGCCGCAGGCCAAACCAGGTGAAATCACCGGCGCCCAGCCGTTGCGCCGCAGGCAGTTGCGCTCGCCAGTCTGCCGCCGACGACATGGCGGCTAGCAGCAGGCAAAGACAGGTCCAACGTGCAGGGTGCGCCATTCTGACCTCGAGCACTTTGTTAAATACTATACAATAGTAGACGCTTGTACACATATCTGACGAGCAATGTACAGATTTTGATGCCCAGCATGCACATTTCTGTAAGACTCGCCCCCGTTATCGAACACCCATGAAAGTCGAGATAGAAGGAATTGCTCATGCTGTACGTCGTCATGCTCGGTGGACGCCACCCACGGGCCAATATCGAGGTCCACGACGTGTTGTTCGCGCAGGCGGACTCACTTGAACAGGCCTACCCCCATCTGCGCCAAGCCTGGTTCGGGAGCCGAACGGGCCTGCACATCGACGCATGGATGGAAGTCGACGGTATCGATCGCTACCGCGTCGCGTTCAGTCAGGTAGCACCTGGCCCACACGATCCCAGGTTGTTCTTCATCAACCTTGGCGGCTACGAGCCCGGGGTGTTTGGCGAGGCACACCACTACCTGCTGGTGGTGGCCAGGGACAAGGCCGAGGCCAGGCAACTGGGCAAGCAGCGCCTGCAGGCAGACTGGCTCAAGCCGCATACCGACGCGGTACTGGACGTCGACGATTGCCTGCCGATCGACTGGGTGAACGACCGTTACGTGCATTTGATCGAAGGACCCCATGACGGCTTACGGCAGTACAGCGACTATATCCTGCTGTGAGCTCACCCCTGCCATGTGCAAGAACGTTGGCAGGCATCACAGGACGAGGCGCCAGCGCCCAGCCAAGAGGACACGCGATGAGCCTGATCAACGACCTTCACACACCCGCCAACGTGCTGGTCTGCGGGGCCAGCCAAGGGATTGGCCTGGCATTGTGCACGCAGTTGCTGGCGCGCGATGACATCGGGCTGGTGTTCGCCGTTTCGCGACGAGCCACCACCAGCCCTGCGCTGGATACCTTGTTCACAGAGCACGGGCGACGGTTGGTTCGCCTCGATTGCGACGCCCGATCCGAGCAGGCACTGCACACTCTGGCAGCACAGGTGGGCGCCTGCTGCGACCAGCTGAACCTGGTCTTCAGCACGCTTGGCGTGCTGCAAGAAGGCCCGGCACGGGCTGAAAAAGCGCTGAACCAGCTTGATATGGCGGGGTTGCTGAGCAGTTTCACCACCAACTGTTTCGCCCCTGTTCTGCTGCTCAAGCATTTGCTGCCGCTGCTGCGTCGGCAACCGATGGCCTTCGTCGCCTTGTCGGCGCGGGTCGGGTCGATCGGCGACAATCATTTGGGGGGCTGGTACAGCTACCGTGCCAGCAAAGCCGCGCTCAACCAGCTTCTGCGCACTGCAAGCATCGAGCTGAAGCGACTGAACCCCGCGTCAACGGTACTTGCATTGCATCCCGGCACCACCGACACCCAGCTTTCCCGACCCTTTCAGGGCAATGTGCCGCCGGCCAAGCTGTTCTCGCCCGCGTTTGCCGCCACCTGCATCCTGGCGCTTGTGAGCCGTCACGGCCCGGCGCAGAGCGGAACGTTCTGGGCGTGGGACGGCACGTCGATTCCCTGGTGACGCGCGCGCAGAGTTCCCAGGCAAAGTCGATGAACCAGCCCTGAGCGAGAAGGGTCAACCCTTTATCTGACAACGGCAGAAGGAAGGGTGGAACGAATGGTTTCGTTTGATCTGCAACGGATGCTGATAGGCGACTTCCCTTTTACCTTTCTGCTGGAAGTTGCTGTGCGTGTTTCAGCGGCCTTCCTGGCCGTGTTCTTCTTTCTGAAATTCAGTGGCCGGCGCGGTATCAGACAGCTGTCCCGGTTCGAGCTCGTGGTCATTCTCACCCTGGGCTCAGCTGCCGGCGATGTGACCTTTTACGAGGACGTACCGCTGCTTCCGGTGGCCTTGGTTTTCCTCACACTGTTCATGCTTTACCGAGGAACGGTCTACCTCATGAGGCGAAACAGAACCTGCGAGGCCTGGATCGACGGGCTGCCAGTCACGGTAGTGAAAGATGGCATGTACGAAATCCATTCGCTGCGTCACATGAACATTTCCCCGAATGAGCTGTTCATGGAGCTACGCCAGCAAGGTGTCGAGCACCTGGGCCAGGTTCGACTGGGCCTTCTGGAAACCGATGGCGATCTCAGTTTGTATTTCTACGATCAGCAAGACACACGCCCAGGCCTGTCAGTGCTGCCGGTCGAGCATCGCCCGGAGTACACATCGCCGCCCGGCGCCGGGTTGCATTGCTGCGTGAGCTGTGGTTTCCCGGCCTACCATGAGCCTCATGACACCCTGGCGTGTTCACGTTGCGGTCATACGGTCTGGTCGCCTGCATTGGATACCGTGCGCAACCGCTAGCAGGTTCTCCCCATACCGCCAGGCATCGAGCAGGAACTTTGCTCGCTGTTTGCAGGCCCTTATGAAAGGCCTATCAGCACGAGGAGAAAATGATGAGTGCACAATTGAACGGCAAGCGCGTGGCCTTTCTGGTCACCGATGGCTTTGAACAGGTGGAACTGACCGGCCCGCGTGAAGCCTTGGAAAACAGCGGCGCGGTGGTCGATATCCTGAGCGAGAAAGAAGGCACGGTACGTGGCTGGAACCATGACGAACCCGCCGACGCTTTCAGCGTGGATGCGACTTTCGACAGTGCGCAGCTTGACCTCTACGACGCCTTGGTGCTGCCCGGCGGTGTGCAGAACTCCGACACCATTCGCTTGATCCCCGGTGCGCAGAAACTGCTAAAAAGCCATGATGCGGCCGGCAGGCCGCTGGCGGTTATCTGCCACGGCGCGTGGCTGCTGATATCGAGCGGGTTGGCCAAAGGCAAGCGAATGACCAGCTACAAGACCTTGCAAGATGACATTCGCAATGCGGGCGGTACGTGGGTGGATGAACAAGTGGTGGTCGATGGCAACCTCATCACCAGCCGCCAGCCGGACGATATCCCAGCCTTCAATGAGCAACTGATCAAGGCACTGGCAGACTGACCCTGCTACTGCTCAGTGCGTGCTGGTCGCCCATGGTGCCGACCAGCACGCACTGATCACGCCAGCTGGATGAAAACCGAATAGCTGCCCAGCAACACCCAGAAGCACAGGAAAATCCAGGGCGTGCGCAAGGAAAACAGCAGCGATTTGCGGTGCCCCGCCTGAGAGGTTTCGGCCTCGCAGAACAGCGGCGACTCGTCATAGGCCAGCCCCATCAGCGGTTCGCTGCGCAGCAAGTGGCTCTGCTTCATTTGCCAGTGCTCGATAATCCGGAAGGCCGCGCGGATGCCAGGCCACGCATTCAGTGTACTGAGCACGCCGAGCAGTGCGAGAAAAGCCGGGACCATCAGGGTGAACATTTCGCCCCAGCTTTGGTTCAGGTTACCCATCGATGACACGTAGGCGATCACCAGGAACGACTGGGCCGCAAGATAAGCGTCGGTACGGTTGGCCAGGATGGTGGTCTCATACTGAATTTCGCGTCGATAGAAATCCAGCCGCTCCTTGGGCGTACCGAACATCCTCTCGTTCGTCTGATCGATCTCATGTTCCGGCGTGGAAGGCGTGATGATTCGAGGCACCGCAGACTCCTTGATAACGTGGGCCTCACCCATGCCAGCAAGCCCCGTCAGCGGTAGAACCATGCGGTGGGTAAAAATTCACTGGGAATGGGTGCATCAACCGCTCGTCGCTCAGCACGAATATCCACTTCAACACTGGCCTGGCGCGCCTTTCGAATGGGAATGAGCGTTCCAAACCTGCAGGAGCTTCCAGCATGAGCGACTACCCTACCCCTCCATTCCCTTCCCAACCGCAAAGCGTTCCCGGTTCCCAGCGCGAGATGGATCCTTATCCGGACTGCGGTGAGCAGAGCTACACCGGCAACAATCGCCTCGCAGGCAAGATCGCCTTGATAACCGGTGCTGACAGCGGCATCGGGCGTGCGGTGGCCATTGCCTATGCCCGAGAAGGCGCTGACGTTGCCATTGCCTATCTGAATGAACACGACGACGCGCAGGAAACCGCGCGCTGGGTCAAAGCGGCTGGCCGCCAGTGCCTGCTGCTGCCCGGCGACCTTGCACAGAAACAGCACTGCCATGACATCGTCGACAAGACCGTGGCGCAGTTTGGTCGCATCGATATCCTGGTCAACAACGCTGCGTTCCAGATGGCCCATGAAAGCCTGGACGACATTGACGACGATGAATGGGTGAAGACCTTCGATACCAACATCACCGCCATTTTCCGCATTTGCCAGCGCGCTTTGCCCTCGATGCCAAAAGGCGGTTCGATCATCAACACCAGCTCGGTCAACTCTGACGACCCGTCACCCAGTTTGTTGGCCTATGCCGCGACCAAAGGTGCCATTGCCAATTTCACTGCAGGCCTTGCGCAATTGCTGGGCAAGCAGGGCATTCGCGTCAACAGCGTCGCACCCGGCCCGATCTGGACCCCGCTGATCCCGGCCACCATGCCTGATGAGGCGGTGAGGAACTTCGGTTCCGGTTACCCGATGGGGCGGCCGGGTCAACCTGTGGAGGTGGCGCCAATCTATGTCTTGCTGGGGTCCGATGAAGCCAGCTACATCTCGGGTTCGCGGTACGCCGTGACAGGGGGCAAACCTATTCTGTGATCGTGCTGCCGACGCCCTGGTGCTGCCTGATCTGCTTCATACGCAAACAGGTACCCTTGAGTTCGCCGGTCGGGTCAAGGTGATGAAGGAGCTGCTTGAGCATCACATCGAGGAAGAGGAGGAAGCGCTCTTCCCTACCGCGAAAAAGCTGCTGGGGAAAGACCAACTGGACGAGCTGGGGCTCGCCATGCAAGCGCAGAAAAAACTGCTTAAGGATGAGCAACGGGCCGCTTGAATCAAAAGCGCCAGGCCGGTTCGGGTGCGACCGGCCTGGCGCCATGGGTCAGTGTTTGGGACGCCGAGCACCACAAAGGCGCACTGCCGACATCCTCAAGGCTTTGCAGTGCGCCCTTTTTTCCACTGCGCCCTGGAGACACCTTCAGCGTAGCCGGTGACACCGATCGCTACCTGCTGAATGCGGCCGCCATGCTGAAGGAAGGCCTCGACCTGCTCGCAGATGCGCACATGGGCTTTTTGGGCCGCGCTGGGGTACGTCTGGGACATGTTGGCATCTCGGTTATGAGCCACTGAACGACAGTCACCCGAGCACGCACTATACACCCTGCATTGCCATCAGCGTCTGAAGCCTGCCAAAACCCTGCTTTTGTCGACCGAAGGGCGTGGCGATGGCGAGCTGCAAGCGCACAAGCCCAGGAATGCTTGCTCCAACATATGGAAATACGTATATTCGGCTTTCCGTATGTACAGGCACCCCCATGATCACACCGCCCGATGTCTTCAAGAGCCTCTCTGACGAAACCCGCGCTCGCGCCACTCTGCTTATCGCCAGCCTGGGCGAACTGTGCGTCTGCGAACTGATGTGCGCGCTCAACGACAGCCAACCCAAGATCAGTCGCCATCTGGCACAACTGCGCAGCAATGGCATGCTGCTGGACCGCCGTCAGGGCCAGTGGGTGTATTACCGCCTGAATCCGGAGCTGCCTTCCTGGGTTCACGAAATGCTTCAGGTCACCTTGCAGGCCAATTCGCAATGGCTGGCTGACAATGCCCTTCGGCTGAAGAACATGGACGGTCGCCCCGTGCGTGATTCCGTCTGCTGCTGATCATCACCAAGCGAGATTTTCATGCTGCCCGCCATTGCTGTCTTCGTGTTCACCCTCATACTGGTCATCTGGCAGCCCAAGGGGCTCGGTGTTGGCTGGAGCGCCGCGCTAGGCGCCATCATCGCCCTGGCCACAGGCGTAGTTTCCCTGCATGACATCCCTGCCGTATGGGCCATTGTCTGGAACGCCACCGCCACGTTCATCGCGGTCATCATCATCAGCTTGCTGCTGGATGAGGCAGGTTTCTTCGAATGGGCCGCATTGCATGTGGCGCGTTGGGCAAACGGCAGCGGCTACCGCCTGTTCGCCTTCTGCGTACTGCTCGGCGCCGCTGTATCGGCGCTGTTCGCCAACGACGGTGCGGCGCTGATCCTCACCCCCATTGTCATGTCGATGCTGCTCGCGCTGCGCTTCTCACCTGCAGCGACACTGGCCTTTGTCATGGCCGCAGGCTTCATTGCCGACACGGCAAGCCTGCCGCTGGTGGTCTCCAACCTGGTCAACATCGTCTCGGCCGACTACTTCGGCCTGGGCTTCGCCGAATACGCATCGGTGATGGTGCCGGTGAATATCGCCAGCGTGGCGGCCACCCTGCTGGTGCTATTCCTGTACTTCCGTCGTGATATCCCCAAGCAGTACGCGCTCGATGCGCTGAAGGCGCCGAGCGAGGCAATTCATGACCACGCCACCTTCAAAGTCGGTGGGTGGGTGCTGCTGGTGCTGCTTGCAGGCCTGTTCGCACTGGAACCTCTGGGCATCCCGATCAGTGCGGTGGCCGCCGTCTGTGCCGCAATCCTCTTTGCCGTGGCCGCTCGCGGTCACCGCATCTCAACCCGTCGCGTGCTGCGGGAAGCGCCGTGGCAGGTGGTGATATTTTCTCTGGGCATGTATCTGGTGGTGTACGGCCTGAAGAACGCCGGCCTTACCGACATGCTCACCCAACTGCTGGACACGCTTGCCGGGCAGGGCCTGTGGAGCGCGGCCATTGGCACCGGGTTGATTTCCGCCCTGCTGTCCTCAGTCATGAACAACATGCCCAGCGTGCTGATCGGCGCATTGTCGATCCAGGCCAGCGGTGCAGAGGGCCTGGTACGTGAGGCGATGATCTACGCCAACGTCATCGGTTGCGACCTCGGCCCGAAGATCACCCCGATCGGCAGCCTCGCCACGCTGCTTTGGCTGCATGTGCTGGCGCGTAAAGGCGTGCGCATCACCTGGGGTTACTACTTCAAGGTCGGCCTGCTGCTCACGGTACCGGTTTTGCTGATCACCCTTTCTGCTCTGGCACTGCGCCTGAGCCTCTGACGTTCGCCCCCCAGCGGAGGAGCCCTCCATGCGAGTCCTGTTCATGTGCACGGCCAACAGTTGCCGCAGCATCCTTTCCGAAGCAATGTTCAACCACCTGGCACCGCCCGGTTTCGAGGCAGTCAGCGCTGGCAGTTTTCCCAAGGGCCAGGTGTTGCCACGCAGCCTGAGCACGTTGCAGCAGGCCAATATCTCGACCGAGGGCTTGAGCAGCAAAGGCAACGATGCGTTCGAGGGCAACCCACCCGACATCGTCATCACCGTCTGCGACAAGGCAGCGGGCGAAACCTGCCCGGTGTATTTCGGCCCTGCGCTGAAGTCGCATTGGGGGCTGGAAGACCCCTCCGATGTCGTGGGTGACGAAGCATCGGTCGATGCGGCTTTCCGGGCCACACTGGCCCGCATCGAGTCTCGCTGCCAGGCCTTCTTCGCGCTGCCGTTCGATCACCTCGACCGCGAGCAGCTCAAGCACGCGCTGGATCGCATCGGCTCGCTTTGAACAGGAAGAAAACATGTCCGAGCAACTGCCTAACCTCGACCTCACGCTGTTCGACCTGCCGCCTTCGGCAACCCCGACCTGCGAACACAAACCTCGCATCCTGCTGCTGTACGGGTCTACCCGAGAACGCTCCTTCAGTCGCTTGCTGGTAGAAGAAGCCGCGCGTCTGCTGGAGCACTTCGGTGCCGAAACCCGCACCTTCGACCCGTCGGGCCTGCCGCTGCCTGACGATGTACCCGTAGAGCATCCCAAGGTGCAGGAGCTGCGTGAACTGGTGCAGTGGTCAGAAGGCCAGGTGTGGTGCTCGCCAGAGCGCCATGGGGCGATGTCGGCGGTGTTCAAGGCACAGATCGACTGGATTCCCTTGGCGCTGGGGGCATTGCGCCCCACCCAAGGCAAGACCCTGGCCGTGATGCAGGTGTGCGGCGGATCGCAGTCGTTCAACGTGGTCAACCAGTTGCGCGTGCTGGGCCGCTGGATGCGGATGTTCACCATCCCGAACCAGTCTTCGGTACCCAAGGCTTATCTGGAGTTCGACGACGCCGGGCGGATGAAGCCATCGCCGTACTACGATCGCGTGGTTGACGTCATGGAGGAGCTGGTGAAGTTTACCGTGCTGCTGCGCGACCGCCAGGCATTCCTGGTCGATCGCTATTCAGAGCGCAAGGAAAGCGCCGAGCAGCTTTCTGAGCGGGTCAATCAGCGATCCATTTGAAGCAAAGGTGATTCAAGACAGTGGAAACGACAAGGTAGCGGCCAGCCCGCTACCCGCTCTGTTTTCAAGACGTATCTGCCCCCCCATACGGTCGATGATGGTCGCGACGATGGACAGCCCAAGGCCAGCACCATTTGGGCTGTTTCGGCTGTAAAAACGCTCGAATACACGGGACAGGCTCTCCTCATCGATACCCGTCCCTTCATCCTCGACAACCAGTTCGACGCTGCTGTCCAGACGCCGCAGTGACACGGCTATGCGCCCCCCAGGCGGTGAGTGTTCTACCGCGTTGGACACCAGGTTCTGTAGCGCAATGCCCAGCGCGCCGGCGTCGATCTGCAGGTGGTGGTCCCCTTCGTCGATGTCCAGCGAGGGTTCCAGGCCACGGTCCAGTATCCATGGGGTGAGTTCAGCCAGGGTTTCGGTGACGACCTCGGCCAAGTCGATCCGGGTGCTGGCTCGCTGCCCCAGTCTTGGCTCGACGCGGGCCAATGTCAGCAATTGGTTGACCACACGTGTCAGCCGATCGACCCCGCCCACAAGAAAGCCCAGGGCTTTCTGGCGCTCGGCATCATTGCTGGCGGCCAGCGCGTTCTGCGCGTGCAGCCGCAGTACGGCCAGAGGCGTACGCATTTCATGGGCAGCATCGGCAATGAAGCGATGTTCACGCCGCAGCAGATCGTCGATCTGCGCCAGCAAACGATTGATCGCAGCCTGCATGGGCTCCAGTTCAGTGGGAAGCGGTACCAGTTGCAGCGGCTCCAGCGAATCTGCATGACGCCTGCGGATGACATTGGCCATGTTCTGCAATGGCCGCAGCCCCCAGCCGATCGCAGCCCACACCAGCAGTGCCAACGCCAGGCTGCCAAGCAGGAACGGGAACAGCGTGTGGCGAACGATGCGGTCGATCAGGTCGTAGCGCACATCATCACGCTCACCCACCCAGATAAGCCAGTGCTTTTCCGGCACCGGCAAAACGAAACCGCGCCATTGTTCACCGCCACTGGAAAAGTCGTAGAACCCTGGAGCAGTGGGTGGTGGGTCGATTGGCGGCGCACTGGGTGTATGCACCAGCAACGCCATGCCTTCTCCCCAGACCTGGAACGCCAGCTTGCTTTCGTAAGGATGGCCCACCTGGTGCCGCCCCGCTTTGCCCAAGGCATCGTTGAAGGCCTGATACAGCGCCTCACGCGAGCCCTCCTGTACCGGCATGCTCATGACGCCTTGCAGCAAACGCGCGTTCTGGGCCAGGTGCGCGTCATACACCTCGTTAATTTCGTGGCTGCTGTCGTGGTAGTTATAGAGCGCGAGCAGGCCGGTACCGAGTAGCAGCAAGAGCATCACGCGCCACAGCGTGCGCTGGCGAAGCGAGGTCATGCCTTGACCTCGACCAGATAGCCAATGCCGCGCACCGTGCGAATCAGGCCGTTGAACAGCTTCTTGCGCAGGTGGTAGATGTTTACCTCCAGCGTGTTGCTCTCCGGCTCTTCATCCCAGCCATACAGCAGTTGAGTCAGGCGCTCACGTGTGAATACCTTGCCGGGCTGTGCCAGCAACTCATGCAGCAGCACATACTCTTTGGGGGTTAGTACAACCTCGACGCCGTTGTATTGCACTTGCTGGGTGGTCGGATCCAGACTGACCCCGGCATGCTCGATCAGCACCTTGGCGCGCCCGACGCTGCGCCGCAGCAAGGCGCGCAAGCGTGCCTTGAGCTCGTTGAGGTCGAAAGGCTTGACCAGGTAGTCATCGGCACCGGCATCCAGGCCGGCAATGCGATCATCGAGGGCATCCCGCGCGGTAAGGATCAGCACCGGCAAGCTGTCGCCGCCGGCGCGTAAACGCCTGAGTAGCTCGAGGCCATCCATACGGGGCAATCCAAGATCCAGGATCAGCAGGTCGAAGGTCTCGTGTTGCAGCGCATGCAAGCCACCGACACCGTCACGCAACCAGTCGAGGGTGTACCCCTCCTGGCGCAAGCCGTCGCAGATCCCTTCACCCAGCGCGATGTCATCCTCAACCAGCAACAGCCGCATGTTCAGTCCTGTTTGTCCTTGATGGCCTTGAGTAAAGCATCGATATCGGTACGCCGGCCCTGGTCAGCCAACTCACGTCCCGGCCGGGGCTGTGCCTGCAAGGCTTTCTGCAGGGCTGCGATAGCTTCAGGGTAGCGCTTTTGCCGATACAGATGATCAGCCCAGAAATAGTTGCTGTCGATACCGTTGGGGTTGATCTGCAAGGCTTTGCGCAGCATCTTGTCGGCCATCTCGGCATCACCGAAACCAATAGGCCAGCCTGGCACCTGATCATACAGCGTGCCCAGGCTGGTGTAGGCCGAACCTTGCAGGGCGGTGGGGTCCAGCTTCATGGCCTGCTCCAGGCTGGCTTTCGCCGCCTTGACCTTGCCCAGTGCACCGAGGCCGCCCGCCGCCCCTGCCCAACTGCTGTTGATGATGCCCTCCCAGATCAGGGGTTCAGGTGTGCCGGGATACTGATGAACAAACGTTGTTGCTTCGCCTGCCAGCTTTTCGAAGGCGTCGGCACGCTTGTCCTTGGGTATTTGGTACTGAATCTGCGCCCAGCGCTGCTGCAGATCGCTCAGGCGCTGGCTGCCTGCCTGGTCCAGTGCCCAGGTGAAGGGTGCAAATGCCAGCAAGCTGGCAATGAACAGACGCTTCATTTGTTCGACTCCTTGGAGTGGCTGCCGATATAACGACGAATGACAGGCAGTTGCTTGCGCAGTGCGCGATCGACTATGCCCGGCAACATGCCGTTGATACGCACGAATAGCTTTTCCGGCCACCCCAGATAAAGCTCGGTGCGCTCGGATTGCACCGCCTGGAGCACAGCACGGGCGACGTCCGCCGGGTCGTCCATGCCAACTTTCAGCGCTTGATTGAGCGCAGTCGCAGCGCTGCTGTTCATCGTTGTGCGGGTCGCCCGCGGGGCGGCATACAGCACGTTCACCGTGGTGTCGGCCAACTCGCGGCGCAGCGCTTGCGAAAAGCCACGCAACGCAAACTTGCTGGCGCAGTAGGTGGCATAGCCGGGGTAGCCGATCGACCCATAGGTCGACCCGACATTGACCACCAACGCCTTGGGCTGAGCACGCAGCAACGGCAGGCAGGCGCGTGTCAGTTGCAGGGGAGCCTTCAGGTTGATGTCCAGTAGCTCATCCAGCGCATACTCATCCAGCTGGTCGAGCAGAGCGAAGCGATTCACGCCAGCAGCGTTGATCAGCACATTCACAGCCCCCATCTCGCGTGCCCGCTCGATGACATGTTCGCGCCCCGACGGGCTGCGCAGGTCGGCTTCCTGCCAGCGCAGACGATCAGGGTACAGGTTCATCAGGCCAGCCAGCTTGCCCATATGCCGACTGACGGCCAACACCTGGGCACCGGCAGCGCAGAGCTGTTCAGCCAGCGCCAGGCCTATGCCCCCACTGGCGCCGGTGAGGATCACCACGGACTCAGCCAAACGCATGATGCACCACTTGCTGCCCGGCACGCGGCAAGCCCTGGAACATTTCGGTGTACAAGCGGTAGACGACCTTGGCCGCGTGGAGAACGGCCTGCTGGTCACCGGCATCGTCGAGGCGGTCCATCAACTGTTTGTAGGTCACCATGTGCTCCTGGTCGAGCGCACCGTGCGAGCTGAGATAGCTGAAAGCCTGGTCAGGCAGTGCCAATGTGTTCTGGATAACGCCCGCCGCCTGGGTGGCCAGGGCGATGCTGGTGCCTTCGAGCACGTTGACCATGCCGAACAACCCGACCGGGTTGCCACGGGCGATCAGGTCGTACAGGTAGGCGACCATCAGCTCGATGGATTGCACCGGCTGGCCATCGCGCACGGCCTCCCAGTCACCGCCGCATGCTTTGATGTCGTTGAGGATCCACTGCTCGTGGCCATATTCCTCTTCAATGTATTCGCAGACCGCGCCGCGCAGCCACTCCAGCCGCAGCGGCAATCGAGCCCCACAGGCCATCATCAGCGGCACGGTATGGCGCACGTGATAATAGGCCTGAGTCAGGAAGGCAACGTAGCTGTCCAGGCTGACCTGGCCGGCCAGCGCTTCGCGGATCACCGGTACGGCGAACAGCGCCTGACGCTCTTGGGCGGTTTGTACTTGCAGGGTGTCGAAAAAGGACATTGTGAACCTCACAACGAGATGTCGGACAACAGGGTGTGGTAACGCTGCAAGATCGCCTCACGTCGCGGGCGGCCATTGGCAGTCAGGGTTTCGTCAAGCGTGCTCAGAGGCACTGGCAAGCGGCGCCAGGCGTGCACCCTGGCGTAATCGGGCAATCGCGCGTTGCATTGCTGTACGGCCTGTTCGATGCCCTCGTCGCTGATGCCGGGATCCAGCGGCCAGAGCAAGGCAAGGTTGCGTGGCAAGGCTTCGCCATGCACGAAAGCCTGGGCGATCACGCCACTTTGGCTCAGCTCGGCTTCCACCCATTCCGGGTTGACGTTGCGCCCGAAACTGGTGATGAACTGATGCTTCTTGCGGCCATCCAGGTAGAGGTAGCCCTCCTCATCGAGGTGCCCTACATCGCCTGTTGCCCACCACTGCCCGGTTACAGGCGGCTCTCCCAGGTAGCCCAGCAATGTCGAGCCGGCCACCAGGACTTCGCCATCCTCGGCGATGCGCACCTGCACATGCGGCAATGGCTTGCCGACGCTCCCAGGGCGCACAGCCCCTGTGCGGTTGAGCGCCACTACCGAGGCGCACTCGGACAAGCCGTAACCTTCGAACACCGGCAAACCGACCGCCTCGGCCCGCGCGAGCAGGCTTGGCGATACCCGAGCCCCGCCAACCGCCACCAAACGCAGTGGGCCGACTCGCATCAGCCCACGTTCGATCGCTGTCACCAACCCCATCAGCAGTTGCGGCACAAGGATCAGGCTTTGCGCACCACTGAGGGCGATTGCGCCCAGCAGGCGCTTGAAATCGACCTGGCTTGCCCCTCCCATCCCCAACTGCTGCTGCGGATAGAGCTGCACACAAGCGCCAGCCATGAGCGCGGCGTAGACGCCCAGGTTTTCCAGCAAAACGCCCAGTGGCAGTACCGCCAGGTATCGCTGCGGCTCGGTTGGGCGGCTGGCGGCCTCCAGCTCATGCGCCACGCGCAGCAGGGTTTCAGCGCTCAGGCACACGCCTTTGGGCGTGCCGGTGCTACCGGAGGTGTAAGTGATCTTGGCAGTGCCCTCAGGCAGCGCCGGGGCGACAAAACTGTCACGCTGCCACACGCCAGCTGGCGCCTGCCGGGCAAAGCCAAGCGCAATGAGCTGTTCGGCCCACTGCGCTTGGCACACGACCGCCGTGACTCCGCTTTGCTGCAAGCAGTGCTGGAACTGGGTCGCGCTGAAAAACGACGGCACTGTCACACTGGCGCGTTCGGCGAACAGCGCCGCCAAATCCCAGAATAGCGCCTCGGGCCCGTTATCCAGCACCACGGCGAAGGTTCCCGGTGATTGGCTGCGCAGGCAGCCCGCACGGGATTCGACCTCGTCGAGCAGTTGCCGGTAGGTGTAACGCTGCGCATCGCCCTGAACGGCCACGGCGTCAGGATGTTCGAAGGCGTGCTGGCGCAACAGTGTCTGAAAGGCAGTCAATTCATGCCGCATGGCCGGTCTCCAGGGCTAACGTGGGAAACCCAAGCCGCTCGAACATGCCCGCCTGCTTCAGGGCATCGAAGCCAAAGCCTATGTTGCCGGCAAATACCTGAGGTCGCTGGTCGTAGTAGGTCCCCCACTGGTCCACTTGGCCCTTCAGGCGCGCAGGATCCGCTGAGGCCAGAACAGTAGGCACCAGCCCCAGTCGCCGGAAACTGTTGAACAGTGTCGCGGCGCCCGTGAATGCGACCCACTCCAAACCGCGCATCGCCAGCAACCACGTCACGGCGATGATCATTATTCGAGCGCTGCCGGCGCTGAGTGAGGCCAAGTTGCCTACTTCCACCATGCAGCTACGATCCGGTGAGGCACCGGTTACCCGTGAAACAGCAGATTCCAGAGGCTCGTCCAGGTACCGCTCGAGAAAGAGCGGCCCTTCGCTGGCCGGTCGCATGCCCGCCGCCGCGATCAGTCGACAGTGGCTACCCTGCAAGGCAAGCAGTTCCGGCAGGTAATGCTGCACATCCGCCTGGTGCACGCTGGCAAAGCGTTCGTGTATGAAGTGCTCCAGCTCGCCGCGCCCTTGATCGCCGCTGAGGTGAAGAGAAAGGTGCGCCTGATGATCGGCATGGCTACCGATGGGTAACGGAAGCAAACCGTGCCATTGATGAGACTGAGTCATGAAGTTTCCCCCGCCTGGGTGCGACGGAGGGAATTATCGGGGCCGAATCTGAATGCAATCTGAAGTCGCTACTGTCGGAGCGTCTCAGCCCGGCGCTGGTTCATGTGCTGAACTGACTATGACCGAGCACGACGCGTACCCAGCTCGATCCAGACGGGCGCATGGTCGCTGGCCTTGGCCTCGTTGCGCACCCATGCATCGACACCCGCCCGTTTCAGATAAGGCGCAAGCTCGTGGTTGAGCAACAGGTGATCGATTCGCAACCCGGCATTGCGGGCCCAGTGGTTACGGAAGTAGTCCCAGAAGGTGTAGACACGCTCGTCCGGGTACAGATGGCGTATGGCATCGAGCCAGCCCTGGTCAAGCAGTCGTTGGTAACACGCTCGCGACTCAGGCTGCAGCAGTGCGTCCTTCAGCCAGGAACGCGGGTTATAGATGTCCATGTCGGTGGGCACGACATTGAAATCCCCTGCCAGCAGCGTGGGGTGGCCACTTTCATAGAGGCTGCGCGCATGCTGGATCAGGCATTCGAACCAGTGCAGCTTGTAATCGAACTTGGGCCCGGGCTGCGGGTTTCCGTTCGGCAGGTAGAGGCAAGCGACCAACACCCCGTGTGCCGCAGCTTCCAGATAGCGGCTCTGGCTGTCCTCCTCCAGGCCGGGCAAGCCGCGGCGAACCTCGAGCGGATCGCTGCCCCGCACCAGAATGGCCACGCCGTTCCATGACGGTTGCCCATGATGAAGGCTGCCATAGCCTGCTGCCTCCAGCTCCGCGCGAGGGAACTGCTGATCGGCCGCCTTCAGCTCCTGCAGGCAGGCAATGTCGGGCTGCTCCCGCTCCAGCCAGGCCAGCAGCGCCGGCAAACGGCTGCGGATGCCATTGATGTTGAAGGTGGCGATCTTCAGCGCTTTCATGCGTCCGGGTCGCTCACATGGGCCTGCACGGCATCTTCCAGCGCGCGGATATGCGCCTCATCGGCCAGCGCCTTGAGCGCCAACCAGTCGTCCCAGTCGATGGCACCGTCGTCGCGCAGGGCCTCGGCTGTGCGAAGCAGTTCATGGTGGTAGGCATCCGGTGACGCGCGCCGATAACTGATGTCGTCGTACTGGGCGTACCAGGCTTCAAGCTCGGGAATGTTGCGTTCGATGCTCATGAAAGCGTCCTCGCTGTACCCTTTGCTTGTCAGAACCCGGGCACAGCGCGACGTTCAATCAGGACGTCACTGAAAGTAATGGGGATACCGTGCCATGTCGCTCTCCAGCTTGTCCGCATCCGCTGCCCTCTTGCGCACTTCGGCATAAAACAGCTGGCACTGGTTCTGAAACCTGGTGAAATCGCGGTTGGCGGTTTCAATGGCACTGCTCAGGTCGCTGCCCTTGAGGCCTTCGACAAGCCGCTGTGACGAGGTATACGCCTGCCAGCAGGCTTCAACCTGCTGCAGCCCCTTTGCAAGGTTCTCGGTGTCGATAGTCGCCATTGCAGCACCCTCTTTGGACCGAGCCTGGTCCGTCGGTGTGAATCGCCAGAGCGACGATAACGGGATGAAGCCTGTCACGACGCGCTTCGGCTAAGAGCGTAGACTATTTCGGCGCAGACGCATGGATACCAGGTTTCACAAGTCTCAGACGCATTATCCGCAAGCTCAGGAGCGAGTGCCATGGATTGCCTTCCAACGCTGTTCACAGACCGTCTTGTTCTCACACCCCTTCAGTTGGGAGATGCAGCAACCATTCAGAAACTGTTCCCCCAGTGGGAGATCGTCCGTTATCTGGACCGTCGTGTGCCGTGGCCTTACCCGGAAGACGGCGCATTGATCTATGTGCGCGATATCGCCCTGCCGGCCATGGTGGCGGGCCGCGAATGGCACTGGATGATCCGGCTGCGCGATGCAACCGAGAACGCCATTGGCAGCATCAGCCTGTATGAACAGCCTGGAAACAACCGAGGCTTCTGGCTTGCACCGCAGTGGTGGGGGCAAGGCTATATGCGCGAAGCATGTCAGGTCATCAACGCATACTGGTTCGAGACATTGTCGCGTCCGGTCATGCAGGTTCCCAAAGCGGTTGCCAACCATGCTTCACGCAGGGTTTCGGAGTATGAGGGCATGCGCAGGGTGGCAACGCGAGACGGGCATTTTGTCGCTGGGCAGATGCAGGTAGAGGTATGGGAGATGACACGCAGTGCCTGGCTCGACAGGAGGCAAACCTGACCCTGCCTCGGCCTGCGCAGATGATGCAGGGTCAAAAGGCAGTCCAGCTTGCAGGCGCGGGCTTGCCCGCGAACACCGGCGAAGCCGGTGCCATGCACCGCCGGGCATTCTCCGCGGCAAAGGCGGCACTTGCCGGAGCGGTGGAAGCCCCGGCAAGCCCCGACAAAGGGGTCAACGCAGGTAGTCCTGAACCCACTTCACCCAACAATCAGCGCCAATCTTCACCAACGCATCATTGAAATCGTAGTGGGGGTTATGCACCGAGCACCCATGGAACTCGCCCGTGCCATTGCCCAGCATGAAGTAACAGCCAGGCCGCGCCTGCAACATGTAGGCAAAGTCTTCGGTGCCCATGACCTTCTTCGGCATCTTGTCCAGCAGCGCGCCGTCGGTGAACAACGGCCTCAGGCTGTCACGCAGCAATGCACTTTCGTGATCGCTGTTGCACAAGGCGGGCGCCAGTTGGGTGAATTGCACCTCGATCTCCACGCCATAGCTTTCGGCATGCCCCTTGGCCAGGGCGTCAATGCGGCTGTTGATCTTCTGCTGGGTCTGGGCCGTGTCAGTGCGCACGCTCAGCAACATGCAGGCCTCGTCGGGGATGATATTGTAGACGGTGCCGGCCTGGATCATGCCGATGCTGATCACGGCGTAGTCCTCGACGCTCAGGTTGCGCGACTTGATGGTCTGGATGCCACTGATCAGGCTGTTCAACGCCATCACCGGGTCTACCGACAGTTCCGGCATCGCACCATGCCCGCCTTTGCCGGTAATCCGAATGCTGACACGTTCGGAAGACGCCATGGTGGGCCCCGCCTGCACCACGCACGTGCCCACCGGCAGGCCGGGCATGTTATGCAGCGCATACACCGAGTCGCACGCAAAGCGCTCGAACAGGCCGTCGTCAATCATCGCCTTGGCCCCCGCCAGGCCTTCCTCGTCGGGCTGGAATATCACGTTCAACGTCCCGTTGAACTGGCGTGTAGCCGCCAGTTGCGCAGCGGCTGCCAGCAGGATCGCAGTATGCCCGTCATGGCCACAGGCATGCATCCGGCCGGGAATCTTGCTGGCATGCGCAAACGCATTCTTTTCGCCCATCGGCAGTGCGTCCATGTCTGCACGCAACCCGATGCTGCGCGGGCTGTCCCCCACTTTCAGCACGCCGACCACACCATGCCCACCTACATTGCGATGCACTTCATAGCCCAAAGCTTGCAGCTTGTCGGCTACCAGGGCCGCTGTATCGGGGGTGTCGCCGCCAATTTCCGGCGCAGCGTGGATCTGCCGGCGCAGCATGACGAACTCATCCAGCTCGGCAGCTGAGCCCCGTGTTTGATTGCTCTGCAAAATACCCATATCACTCGCATCCTTTGTTTTCGGGGAAGTACCTGAGGCAGGCCAGGCTGACGATGCCGCCGGCCAGCAGGAAGTAGGCTGGCGCCAACGGCGTGCCCAGCGCTGCAATCAGCCAGGTGGCCACCAATGGCGAGAAACCACCGAACAGGGTCACACCCAGGCTGTAGCTGACCGAGGTGCCGAACGAGCGCCTGGCCTTCGGGAAGCCCTCCATGATCAGCGCGAAGAACGCACCGGCACCGATACAGGTCGGCAAGATCAGGATCGCCACGCCCATCATGGCCAGGCCCATGTGCTGCACTTGCCCAAGCAGATGGAACACCGGCAGGGTCAACACCACCGGTGCGGCGACCGTCCACACCAGCAGGCGTTTTCTGAGCTGATACTTGTCGGCGAATTTGCCGGCCAACGGGCAGATGACTGCCATGCAGCCGCTACTGATGCAGGCAATCGCCATCGCGCTGCCGGGTGGGTAATGCAAGGCGGTGGTCAGGTAGGTCGGCATGTAGAACACGAACAGGTACATGCCAATGGTCGAGCTGGCCATCAGGCCGATGCCTTGGGCGATGCGTTTGAGCAGTTCGGCATCCAGCCCCTGCTCTGTCTTCTGCGCCGGTGCGGCCTCATGGGTTTCCGGCAACCGCGTGCGTATATACCAACCGACCGGCCCGATCAGCAGGCCGAAGATGAACGGTATGCGCCATCCCCAGCTTTCCAACGCCGTGGGATCGAGCAACTGGCTGAGGGCCAGGCCAAAGCCGGCCCCCACCAAGGCGGCATAGCCTTGGCTGGCAGCCTGCCAGCTGACGCTCTGGCAGCGGCTGCCAACCGCACTGGATTCCATCAGGAACACCGACGCGGTACCGACCTCCCCGCCTGCCGACATGCCCTGGATGAGCCGGCCTGTCACCAGTAGCAAGGTGGCGAAAATCCCGATCTGTGAATACGTGGGCGCAAAGGCAATCATTGCGGTGCCCAGGGTCATCAGCCCGATGGTCAGGCTCAAAGCGGCCTTGCGTCCATGCCGGTCAGCATAGCGGCCGATGACCATCGCCCCGACCGGGCGCATCAGGAAACCGACGCCAAAGGTGGCCAGCGACATCAACAACGACGCCATGGCCGAGTCAGAGGGGAAGAAGTGCTTGCCGATCAGTACAGCGAAGAAGCTGTAGATCGTGAAGTCGTACATTTCCAGCGCATTGCCCAACGAGCAGGCGACCAAGGTTTTACGGGAGGACGATACCTGCGCGGCTGAATGCGCACCTTTTTGCAGGCTCGCCGATGTGGGTAGCGGTCTGATCATTGTTGTCTCCGTTGGCAAATCGCGGCGTGCAGCGAATATCAGCCAATCGGGCACTCAATACACTTGCAGTTTCGGCATAGGGATAACCAATGATTAATTAGCCGGCGCGATCGTTGGCCAAATTGCCCTGAGCTGGCGCACAGTCCGCCCTCGCTCCGCGCGCGGCCCCAATAACGCCCACAGATCAGCATCCGTAGCGCAGCGTTGACGCGGGTACGAAGCCTGTCTAAAGCGGAGGTGCCCGCCAATCCACACGCCGTGCCAGCCCCTGATTAACCAAACGGCATGAGCTGACCGAATAAGCAATCACGCTGCAACGTTCTGTTCACCGACGCTAAAGCCACCACATCACCGTGCTGGCCTGGAGTCGTGAATGAACACTCGCATTACGTCGTTGCTGTTGATGATCCAAGGGGCTTGCCTTGCTTTGCAGGCACAGGCAGAGGGTTTTCCGACGCTCGCGCGGATTGCGCCGGGTTTTGGTTATTACGGGCTGGATTACGGCTTCGATGACACGCTCAAGGTGTACGGCACCGTGGATGCATTCGCCAGCTACCACGACTCACAGCACCACTCGGGTTTCAGGCTGGCTGGTGGCGGCGCCTGGACCAACAAGCTCGGGCTGTACGCACGCAAGGCGCTTACCCCCGATACCGTCGTGGAGCTTGACGTCGAGGAGGGTTTCAACCTCAATGGCGAGGCCCTGGAGGGCACCTGGGATACCGTCGGTACCCTGCGCCTGGCGACAGTCGCCCTGCGCTCGCGCACCCTGGGCAAGCTCGAGTTCGGCAAGACCTACGGCATGGCCACGCCCACCTACGCCGACCCGTTCCTGGCCACCTATGGCTCGCCCTACACCTACCTGGCCCTGCCTGCCGCCGGCAAGGGCGCCTTTTACCTTGACCTGCGCCCCAAGCACACCCTGGCCTACACCAGCCCGACCTTCAGTGGCTTCAGCCTCGGTACCGCGCTGAGCTTCGGCTTCGACGATGCCGCCAGCGCTGGGCGCACCGTGCGTGGCGGTGGCGCCCGGCTGCAATACCGCAACAGCCGGGTGATGTTGCTGGCCTCCTACAACCGGTACTACAGCGACCCATGGGACGACGGCGGCGTTTCACGCCAGACCGCCAACGATTTCAAGAGCCTGTCGGCGTTCTACGATTTCGGCCCGCTGGCCACCAGCCTCACCTGGCAACGTCAGGACGTGGCCCAGGCCGGCACGCCCAGCACCACGCTCTACACCTTCGGCATGATGGCGCCGGTGGCCGAGCTGGACGTGCTGCGCCTGGCGGTGATGCAACGCCAGGTCAGCGCCCGCGACAAGGACGCGTGGGGTGTGATGATCGGCTATGACCACTTCATCAACCCCCGCTGGGCCCTTTATGGACGCCTCGGCATGATCGCCAACCAGCGCGCCTCGTCGGTCACCTACGCCGGGACCCCGGTGGACCAGGCGGGCGATAACCCAAGCAACGTCTCGCTAGGCATGTACTACCACTTCTGACCCCACGGGGCGGGTCTGCTTGAGCACCTGCCCGCGCAAGCTGTGGAACAGCTCCTGGGCAGGCGCCGTGAGGCTGTGGCGGTCAATGCAGACCAGGTTGATGGGGTAATCCGGAATCAACTCCTGCACCGCCATGGCTACGAACTCGCAATCGATACCGTAGGTAAACCCTTGGTCCACCGCCAGTTCGCTGATGGTCATCAACGATTCCGTGTTCTTCAACAGCTTCAGCGCCATCATCACTGAAGTGCATTCAACGGTGTTCTGTGGCACCCGAAGGCCGTTGGCTTCGAACAGTTGGTGAAACTGCGAAGCCTGGTCGGACAACTCGTCCAGGCTGATCCAGGGGGCGTATTGCAAGGTGCGCAGTGACTGGCTGAACTTCTGCCGATTCGAGGCGTGGCAAATCACCCTGCCTTTGATACTGCCCAGTGCCTCCCAATCCAGGCTCAGCCGACTCAGCGGTTGCTGCGAAGTAATGGCAAAGTCCAGGCTGCCATCGCGCAAGCGCTGCAGGATCTGGCTGGGACGCAGGTCGGTGATGGTAATCTTCACCCGCGGGTACTTGCGCCGAAAGGCCAGGATACTTTCATCGACGCCATCGAGCATCGCCGTCAACGACGTCACCCCGATCGACACGGCGCCCAGCGCCGCATCCTGAATGCTCGCCGCTTCGATCTGCAGGCGGCGTATGCTCTCTACCACGAGGTTGGCATGGCGGATGACACGCTTGCCTTCCTCGGTAAGGGCCATGCCTTTGTGCGACCGCTGCAACAGGGTAAACCCCACCTCCCGCTCCAGCTCCTTGATCGAACGGCTCAGCGCGGGCTGAGTAATGTGCATGAGCTTGGAGGCTTCGAGGATGCTGCCTGCGTTATGAATGGCGACCAGCGCCCTGAGTTGGTGAAGTTTCAACCGTCTGTACCTTGTTGTTAGCGGCCGGTTCGAAAGGTGTTCTGGCAGCCCTGACAGCCGTTGTCGGCAAGGCCTGAAAGGTATGGCTAGCGCAACACAGCCAGCATGCTGGCCGCATCGCTGACCTCGAACTTGCCGGGGCTTTCAACCGCAATGTACTGGACTACCTGGTCGTCGACCAACATCGCATACCGTTGCGAGCGCCGCCCCAAACCGCCTGCCGAAAGGTCCTGGGTCAGGCCCAGCGCCTCGCTGAATTCGCCATTGCCATCGCCGATCATCTTGACCGCATCCCCGACCTGCAAGCTGTTGCCCCAGGCGTTCATGACAAAGGCATCGTTCACCGAGACGCACAGGATTTCGTCAATGCCAGCCGCAAACAACGCAGGGGCCGCCGCGACATAACCGGGAACATGACGTTCAGAGCACGTCGGCGTGAACGCGCCCGGCAACGCGAAGATCAGCACCTTCTTGTGCTTGCAACGCTCGCGAATGGAAAAGGCCTTGGGGCCGATCGCGCAGGCACCTGCGTCGTTGTTGTATTGATAAAGGGTAACGTCGGGCAGTTGATCGCCGGTTTTGATCATCGCTGTCTCCTGGGTGAGGTGAAGGCCAGGCAGCCATGATGCCGCAGTCGACCAGGCAACGCATCATGAGCAGGGCTAAAAAACCTGTGAAATAACTTCAATATCATTCATGCAGCGCCCCGCCTAGGATACGCCTCAATCAAACACATCAAGATTACGGTGTGAACGATTCAGCCTACGCAACTGACCAGCACTGGATCGCTCACACTCAGGCACCTGGAAGTCATAACCATGGATAAAGCGCCAACATTCACCGTCAAGCGCATTGCGTTCGACGAACATTATCTCCCTGCCGAAAATACCCGCATCACGACCAACTTCGCCAATTTGGCACGGGGTGCAAACCGCCAGCAGAACCTGCGCAATACCCTGACGATGATCAATAACCGTTTCAATGCGCTGGCGCAATGGGACAACCCCGAACATGATCGTTACCGTGTAGAGCTGGACATCATATCGGTGGAAATGAACCTTGAAAGCGCGCAGTACGGCAATGCCCTGCCGCTGATCGAAATATTGAAAACTTATATTGTCGACCGCAAAAACAATACTCGCCTCGAAGGCATGGTAGGCAACAACTTCTCCTCGTACGTGCGCGATTACGACTTCAGCGTACTGTTACTGGAGCATAACAAGCATCGGTCGACCTTCAGCATTCCCGATCATTTCGGCGAGCTGCACGGCAACCTGTTCAAGTGTTTCGTCAACTCGCCAACCTACCAGGAGCACTTCAGCAAACCACCGGTTATCTGCCTGAGCGTATCGAGCAGCAGGACTTACCTACGCACCGAAAATCAGCACCCTGTGCTAGGGGTTGAATACCAGCAGGATGAGTACTCGCTGACGGATGAATACTTCAAGAAAATGGGCTTGAAGGTGCGCTATTTCATGCCGCCGAACAGCGTCGCCCCGTTGGCGTTTTATTTTGCCGGCGACTTGCTGGCTGACTACACCGACCTTGAACTGATCAGCACCATCAGCACCATGGACACCTTTCAGAAAATCTACCGACCCGAGATCTACAACGCCAACTCTCCTGCAGGCAAGGCCTACCAGCCCAGCCTGAAGAACCAGGACTACTCGCTCACGCGCATTGTCTACGACCGGGAAGAGCGCAGCCGCCTGGCGATCGAGCAGGGCAAGTTTGCCGAGGAGCAATTTGTCAAACCCTACCAGGCCACGCTGGCGCAATGGTCCGCTCAATACGCACGTTGAACATTCAAAGCACAAGGTCACTGTTCATGAACACATTGCTACCCACCTCCACGGCCGGCAGCCTGCCTAAACCCGCCTGGCTTGCTCAACCCGAAACACTTTGGTCACCGTGGAAGTTGCAAGACGAGCAACTGATTGAAGGCAAACAGGATGCCTTGCGCCTGGCCTTGCAAGAACAACAACACGCCGGTATCGACATCGTCAGTGACGGCGAGCAAACCCGGCAGCACTTTGTCACCACGTTTATCGAGCACCTCAGCGGCGTTGATTTCGAACAACGGAAAACCGTCAGAATCCGTGATCGCTATGATGCAAGCGTACCGACGGTTATGGGTGCTGTCGCTCGACAAAAGCCGGTGTTTGTCGAAGATGCCAAGTTCCTCCGCCAGCACACCACACAGCCGATAAAGTGGGCGCTGCCCGGCCCCATGACCATGATCGACACACTGTATGACAACCACTACAAAAGCCGCGAGAAACTGGCCTGGGAGTTCGCCAAGATTCTCAACCAGGAAGCCAGAGAGCTGGAAGCCGCGGGCGTGGACATCATTCAGTTCGACGAACCGGCATTCAATGTTTTCTTTGACGATGTGAATGACTGGGGCGTGGCTACCCTCGAAAGGGCCATCGAGGGCCTAAAGTGCGAAACGGCCGTCCATATTTGCTATGGCTATGGCATCAAAGCCAACACCGACTGGAAAAAGACCCTCGGTTCAGAATGGCGGCAATATGAACAGGCCTTCCCCAAACTGCAGCAGTCCAGCATCGATATCATTTCGCTGGAATGCCATAACTCGCATGTTCCGATGGACCTGCTCGAGCTGATTCGCGGCAAGAAGGTCATGGTCGGCGCCATCGATGTGGCCACCCATGCCATTGAAACACCCGAAGAGGTCGCCGCCACCCTGCGCAAGGCACTGCAATTCGTCGATGCCGACAAGCTCTACCCTTGCACCAACTGCGGCATGGCACCCCTGCCTCGCCAGGTAGCCAGCGGCAAGCTCAAGGCGTTGAGTGCAGGCGCGGCAATTGTCCGCCAGGAACTCGCTAACGCACGCTGAAATGAATGCAGCCACAGGACCTACCATGTTGCTTTCCGGTACGGCGATCGAGCCGTCGACTTTTCGCCAGGCACTCGGGCACTACGCATCCGGCATCACGGTGATTACATCGCATCTTGAGAGCGAGCCGATCGGTTTCACCTGCCAGTCGTTCTATAGCGTGTCGATGAGCCCGCCGCTGGTGTCATTCAGTGTGATGTCCAGTTCGGCCAGCTACCCGAAGATTCGCCAGGCTGGCCGCTTCACGGTCAACATCCTGTCAGGTGAACAGGTCAGCATTTCCAACCAGTTTGCCCGGCGCGGCGCCAACAAGTGGCAGGGCGTCGAATGGCAAGCATCGCCGTTGGGCAACCCGATCATTGCCGGCAGCCTGCATTGGCTTGATTGCGAAATTCACGCCGAACATGCCGCCGGGGACCACCTGATCGTGATTGGCGAAGTCAAAGCGTTGAACCTGCAGGCAACTGCTGCCACGCAGCCGCTGCTGTATTTCAAGGGGCAGTATTGCAACCTCGCCGCGCATGACGCGGCTTGAGCCTCACTCCACTCACGGAAAACCCAGCAAAGGAATTGCCAGGATCACGCGGCAGTGAAGAAAGCCCGCCATTACTGCGTTGATCCGCCATTTTACTCATGATCGATTTACGCCACCTGCGAACCCTCCACGCGCTGCGTGAAACCGACAGCCTGCAGGAGGCCGCCGAGCGCCTGCACCTGACACAATCAGCCCTGTCGCACCAGTTCCGCGATATGGAAGAGCGCATCGGCATGCCACTGTTCGTGCGCAAATCCAGGCCGGTGCGCTTCACCAGCGCCGGGCTGAAGCTGCTGCAACTGGCCGATCAGGTGCTGCCTCAGATCCGCAATACCGAACGGGACCTGGGCAAACTGGCCGGGGGCTGCGCCGGACGGCTGCACATCGCCATCGAGTGCCACAGCTGCTACCAGTGGTTGATGCCTTCAGTGGATGAGTTCCGCGGCGCCTGGCCTGAGGTGGAACTGGACCTCGCCTCCGGTTTTTCCTTCGCACCACTGCCAGCCCTGGAGCGCGGCGACCTGGACCTGGTGGTGACCTCCGACCCGGTGACACTGCCAGGTATCAGCTACGTGCCGTTGTTCAGCTACGAGGCGCTGCTGGCCATCGACAACCACCACGCCATGCGCCACAAGCCGTATCTGGAGCCCGCCGATATCGCCAGCCAGACACTGATCACCTACCCGATCGAACGCACCCGTCTGGACATCTTCACCCGCTTCCTCGACCTCGCCGACATCGAGCCCGCACAGGTACGTACTTCAGAACTGACCGTGATGATGATGCAACTGGTTGCGTCCGGGCGAGGCGTGTGCTGCCTGCCCAACTGGGCCGTGCACGAATACAGTTCGCGCGGCTATGTAACCGCCAAGCGCCTTGGCGAGCACGGCCTACAGGCAAACCTCTATGCTGCGCTGCGCAGTGACATGCTGGAGGTGCCGTACGTGCGTGATTTCTTGCTCACGGCCAAGGACATCTCGTTCACCACGCTGGCAGGTGTCAGCGTGGCGTCAGGCCCGGTTCTCTGAAAGCCGGGCGTGCGTTGGCGAACCTCAGTGCCGGCCATGGCGCGCCATGCCCCTACCGCCAACGAATCAGCCAGCCTTCGCCAACTGCACTTGCAGAAACGCCATCAGTGCCCCCGCCACAGGTGACAGGCTGCGCCCTTTGCGGGTGAGCATGCCGATATGCCGTTCTACCCTGGGCTCCTCAAGGGGTACGAACGCCAGTTTGTCGTTCTCCTGCGGAAAAGCGAGGTACGGCAAGGTACTGATCCCTACCCCCTCCTCCAGCATGGCGATCAACGAAATCATGTTGGAAATGAACAGCCGGCTATCGGCCAGCAAACCCTCGGCCTCGGTACCCGCCAGCAATTGCGAGGTACCGTTGCGGATCATCGGCACGCCCAACAACTGCGCCCAATGCAGCCGCCCCCCCGCCTGCGCCAGCGGGTGGTCGCTGCGGCACACCACGCCAACCTGATCATTCACGATGGGGGCGAAGTCGAGCTGATCATCGTCCACCCACAGGCTGCTGATGCCGAAATCCACCTGCCCTTGAGCGAGCAACTGCTGCACACGTTCGGCCGTGCCGTCCTGAATGCTGACCTGCACATTGGGGTGCGCGGCCACGAAGCGGGCCAGCGGCCCTGGCAGCATTCGGCTGGCCACAGAAGGCACGGTGGCGATGCTGACCTGGCCGATTTCATGCCGGGCAAACAGCATGGCTTCACGCGCAATACGGTCATGGTGCTCGATCAAGCCACGAAACAACGGGAGGCAATGCTCGCCAAATGGCGTCAGCTCTACCCGGCCACCGCCCTTTTCGACCAATGCCTGCCCCAGCTTCTGCTCCAGTTCACGCAGGGCCAGGGATATCGCAGGCTGGGTGCGAAAGGCCTGGCGGGCGGCCGCGTGGAAACTCTTGAGTTCGGCGACCAGTACGAAGTAACGCAACTGGGCGATTTTCAGCTCGGGCAACATGGTTAGCATTCCTTATCAAAGCATTTTTTTTATTAATTTTTATTTGCTGCATATTGCTCGCATCATGAATGCCATGCAAACGGAGGCGTTCATCCATGTCACACAAGACCTACAACAACTACATCGATGGCCAGTGGTGTGAAGGCCACGCCACTTTGGGCAACTACAGCCCCTCGGACACTGGCGACCTGATCGGCCAGTACCATCAGGCCAGCGCCGAACAGGCCCGCCAGGCCATCCAGGCCGCGCGCGCCGCTCAACCCCTGTGGGCCGCCAGTGGTCTGGAAAACCGCCAGCAAGTGCTGATGGCCATCGGCGACGAGCTGATCGCCCGCAAGGAAGAGCTCGGCGAACTGCTGTCGCGAGAAGAAGGCAAACCCTTGGCCGAAGGCATCGGCGAGGTCAACCGCAGTGGCCAGTTCTTCCATTACTACGCCGCCGAAGTGCTGCGCCAGATGGGCGAGACTGCCGCCTCGGTGCGCCCTGGGGTCGACATCGAAGTGCATCGCGAACCGGTGGGTGTGGTGGGCATCATTACCCCCTGGAACTTCCCCATGGCCACCGCCGCCTGGAAAATCGCCCCGGCCCTGGCCTTCGGCAACGCCGTGGTGTTCAAGCCGGCCAACCTGGTGCCGGCCAGTGCCTGGGCGCTCACCGAGATCATCAGCCGTCAGGGCCTGCCCAGCGGCACCTTCAACCTGGTGATGGGCAGCGGTGCCGACGTCGGCGAGGCCCTGATCCAGTCCGCCGAGATCGATGCCCTGACGTTCACCGGTTCTCTGCAGACGGGCCGACGCGTAGCGGTGGCCACCGCCGGTAACCTGGTGCGCTGCCAGCTGGAAATGGGTAGCAAGAATGCCCTGGTGGTCATGGACGACGCCGACCTCGAACTGGCCGTGGAATGCGCGCTCAACGGGGCCTTCTTCGGCACCGGGCAGAAATGCACCGCGTCGTCACGGCTGATCGTCTGCGACGGCATCCACGACCGCTTCGTCGAGGCGCTGCGCCTGCGTATGCGCCAGCTCAAGGTTGGCCATGCACTGGAGGCTAGCGTACAGATCGGCCCGGTAGCTGACGCGCGCCAGCTGGAACAGAACCTGGCCTACCTGCAACTGGCCCAGGCCGAAGGCGCCACCCTGATCGAAGGTGGCGAACGCCTGCAACTGGCCTGCGATGGCTACTACATGCGCCCTGCCTTGTTCATCAACAGCCGCAACGACATGCGCATCAACCGCGAGGAAGTGTTCGGCCCCATCGCCTGCGTTATCCGCGTGCGCGATTTTGAAGAGGCGCTGACCACGCTCAACGATACCGAGTACGGCCTCACAGCCGGGATCATCACACAGTCGCTGCGCCACGCCAGCCACTTCAAGCGCCGCGCCCAGACCGGCTGCGTGATGGTCAACCTGCCCACCGCCGGCACCGACTACCACGTGCCATTCGGGGGCCGTAAAGCCTCGAGTTTCGGCCCGCGGGAACAGGGGCAATACGCTCGCGACTTCTACACCGTGGTCAAGACCACCTACCTGCGGCCCTGAAGGAATACATGCCATGCACGACCTCTTGATGATCGACGGCCTGCAGTACTCCAACTGGAGCCAGGAAATATTCCAGCAGATGCAGGCCGGTGGCCTGAGCGCGGTGCACGCCACCATCGCCTACCACGAAAACGCCCGCGAAACCCTGTCGCGCCTGGGCGAGTGGAACCGCCGCTTCGAAACATGGCCCGAGCTGATCCGCCCGGTACGCACGGCCAGCGACATCCGCCTGGCCCACGAGGAGGGCCGGGTAGGCATCTTCTTCGGCTTCCAGAACTGCTCGCCGATCGAGGACGACATTGCCCTGGTGGAGGTTTTCCGCCAGCTCGGGGTGTTCGTCATGCAACTGACCTACAACAACCAAAGCCTGCTGGCCAGCGGCTGCTATGAGCGCGAGGACAACGGCATCAGCCGCTTCGGCCGCCAGGTGATCGCCGAAATGAACCGCGTCGGCATGCTCATCGACATGTCTCACAGCGCCGAGCGAAGCACGCTTGAGGCCATCGAACTGTCCAGCCGACCGGTGATCATCTCCCACGCCAACCCTGCCAGCTTCCACGCCGCCAAGCGCAACAAGTCCGATGCGGTGCTACGCGGGATCGCAGAGTCCGGCGGGCTGCTGGGTTTCAGCACCTACCCGTTCCACCTCAAGGGTGCCTCGGACTGTAGCCTGGAAAGTTTCTGCGACATGGTCGCGCGCACCGCCGACCTGATGGGTGTGGAGCACATCGGCATCGGCACCGACCTGTGCCAGGCGCAACCCTTGTCTGTGCTGGAATGGATGCGCAACGGCCGCTGGAGCAAGGACAAGGACTACGGCGAAGGCTCCAGGGACAACGCCAACTGGCCGGCGCCCTTGCAGTGGTTCCGCGACAGCCGCGACTTCCGCAACATTGCCCAGGGCCTGCGCGCCCGCGGCTTTGCCGAGCAAGACGTGGGCAACATCATGGGGCTGAACTGGTTGCGCCTACTGGAGACCGCCACCACGGCACAGGCCTGACCCCCTTGCACGGACAGCACCAACAATAAAAACAATCGCAGGTTCCGGAGGTTTCATGAAAAACCCAACCACCTTGCAGGCCGACGGCCAAGCCATGGGCGTGCCTATGGCACGCGATATCGACTGGCCGTTGTTCCTGATCAGCGGCGGATTCCTCGGCGCCTTCCTGCTGGCGGCGCTGATCGACATCGACACCGTGTCGGCGCTGGTCAATACCCTGTTCGCCTGGTCGACAAAGGCCTTTGGCCTCTATTGGCAAGTGCTGATGCTGGCAACCTTCGCGGTCAGCCTGTTCATCGGGTTTTCCAGATGCGGGCGTGTACGCCTGGGCGGGGTCACCCAGCGCCCAGACGTCAGCACCTTCAACTGGATCGCAGTGATCATGTGCGCCTTGCTGGCAGGTGGTGGCGCCTTCTGGGCCGCTGCCGAACCCTTGATGCACTTTGCCAGCCCGCCGCCCTTCTTCGCCGGCCTGCAACCGCACAGCGAAGCGGCGGCCACCGCGGCACTGGCGCAATCGTTCGTGCACTGGGGCTTCCTGGCCTGGGCCGTGCTGGGTAGCCTGCTGGCGATCGTGCTGATGCACCTGCATTACGATAAAGGCCTTCCGCTGGCGCCGCGCACCCTGCTTTACCCCCTGTTCGGCCAGCGAGCGCTCAAGGGCCCGATCGGCACCTTGGCCGACGCTGCCTCGATCATCGCGGTAGTGGCCGGCACCATCGGTCCGATCGGTTTCCTTGGCCTGCAGATCAGCAGCGCCATGCACGCGGTGTGGGGGTTGCCCAACACTATCGTCACCCAGTCGCTGACCATTGTCCTGGTCACCGCGATGTACACTGTCTCGTGCCTGGTGGGCCTCAAAGGCATCCGCTTTGTCAGCGAGATCAACGTCTGGTTGATGATCGGCCTGGCACTGTTCATGGTGGTATTCGGACCGACGCTGTTCATCCTCGGCGGTTTCCCGGCGGCCTTTGCCCTGCACGTGGAGCACTTCATCCCCCTGACGATGTTCCGCGCCGACCCCAAATGGCTGGACTGGTGGACGGTGTTCTACTGGGGCTGGTTCATCGGCTACGCGCCCATGGTGGCACTGTACGTCGCGCGGATCTCGCGGGGCCGCACCATCCGCGAGATCATCATGACGCTGTCGATCATCGCACCGCTGGTGACCATGTTCTGGTTCACCGTGGTAGGCGGTACCGGGATCGGCCTGGAGCTGCAAACGCCAGGCAGCGTCACCGCCCATGGCGCCAAGCCTGAAGACCTGTTGCTGGGAGTGACGCAGAACCTGCCACTGGGTGGCCTTGTCAGCGCGCTGTTCCTGTTCCTGAGTTTCATCTCGGTGGCCACCAATGGCGACGCCATGGCCTTCACCGTGGCGCTGGCGATGTCCAGCGACGATAAACCGAAGAAGTGGTTGCGCGGTTTCTGGGCAATCGGCATGGGCCTGGCGGCGGTGGTGCTGATCACCATTGGCGCAGGCGGTGTGACGGCCCTGCAATCCTTCATTGTCATCACCGCGGTGCCGGTGTCGCTGGTGATCCTGCCAGCGCTGTGGGATGCCGTGCGCATCGCTCGACACATGGCCCGTGAACAAGGCGTCTGAACATGATCCATCCAGGTACAACAACAATGCCCAACAGCGTGCCTGCAATACCCGCGTTGCGCCCTGCCAGCCAAGTCATGGACCTGGCCCGGCTGGGTAGCCACTTCCAGAGCCCGCTAAGCTTCGTGCGCAGCAGCATGCGGCGGATGATGCAGCAGCGCTGGCAAATCCGGCGCAGCTGTTTCGACCTTGATGGCCAAGGCTTCGGCACTGCGATCTACCGCATCGAAACGCCAAACGGCCATTACCACTGCGTGATCTTCTCGGCCTACCTGCCGCCGGAAAAGCGCAGCGATCGGGTCATCGCCGACCAGTGGGACGTCAGCTTCGTGCTGGTGGCCGGCGATGTCGACTCGGCACAGCTGGCCGACCTGCAACGCAACGTGCCGCTGCAGGAAGCCGGCCGCTTCGATGCACGCGTGCTGGTGTTGTCGCGGGCCAACCGTAGCTTGCGCAATTTCGACCGGTTTCTGGCGGCGCTGGCAGAAGGACGCCAGCCCGATCCACAGCAACTGGCTGAAGTCGGCTACCTGTATCGCACCACAGCGGTTTACGGTAACGGCAAGTTCGGCATCGCCGATTTTGGTTGCCTGCAAGATAACCCGGACTTCAACCAGCCGTTCAGCGCACAGATGTTCACCGTCTACCTGCTGCGTCACTTCAGCATCGAGCAGATCAACCACATGGCCCGGGCACTCGCACCGCAACGGGCAGTGCAACTGGCCCCGGCGCTACAGCGCTACCTGGGGGTCGGCAACGCGACCGGACTGGGAATGGCCCCTTTTCTGATCAACCACCCTCAACTGGTGGAGCACTGGATCAGTACGCGGGAAACGGCCCTGGCCCT
Organism: Pseudomonas sp. YQ_6; assembly: GCF_043103245.1. NCBI lineage: Bacteria > Pseudomonadati > Pseudomonadota > Gammaproteobacteria > Pseudomonadales > Pseudomonadaceae > Pseudomonas > Pseudomonas sp. YQ_6. Next base: position 36,051 of record NZ_JBICJR010000023.1, on the reverse strand, counting down.
GGTGCTGGCGCAGTCGGCGGAGCCCGCCCCGCTGGCGCGCCTGCAGCAATTGCTGGCGCGCGCCCAGTTGCACCTGAGCCAGTCCCGGACCGAAGACCAGCGCCAGCATGAGCAGAACCTGCAAACCTTGGCCGAGCTTGCTTTACTGGCCACCTGGCTTGGCACGCAAGCCGACGGCGCGGGCCTTTGGCCGCGCCTGCTAGCCTGGGCGCAATTACATACGGGGGTGGGCTGCCAGGAGCTTCTGGTCAGCCTGCTGCTGGAGCTGTACCCCGAGCAGGTCACGCCCCTGGCCGAGCACATGGGGGTCAACGAAAGCTGGCAGCTGGACGCCCAGATGCCCCTTGGGCACCTGCGCCAGCTCATCGAGCAGCAGTATGGCTGGGCGTTGCGCTACGACTTCAGTGCTGCCGATGCGGAGCACTTCTTCTGGTACCGCTCAGCTGAAAAAGAAGAGCCGCGCCTGGGCATTCGCGCAGAGGAGCCAGGGGCCGAAAAAGAAATGCAGCTGGGTATTGCCCGCAATATCCAGCAGTGCCATAGCGCGCTGCTGGAACACCTGCAACTGCAGCCTCAGGCGTTGACCGCTCACTTCCTGATCGCCCAACCGATGTTCAAGGGTACGGTACGCCGCCTGCAAGGCATGGCAAAAACAAACTTCGGTGAAATCCGTGCCAATCTGCTGGCCCGGGACATGCTGCCGATTCACCTGCTGCGCTGCAAACTGGCATTTTTCGGCGCGGGGAAATTCGACCCCAAGTCAAGCCGCTGGGTGCGTATCACGCTGTTCCAGGGCGCGCCGCTGGTCAGCGACATCGGTCAGCCGTTCGCAGACGACTGGAATTTCGCAGTCATGCCGCAAAGGGAGTTTTGACCATGCGCGTATCGCTTAACGAAATACAGGTGATGTGCCGCAAGGCATTCGAAGGCATGGGCTTCGCCCCGGGCGACTGCGAGGATGCCGCCGAACTCGTGGGCTGGTTGCAACTGCAGGGGCTCGATGGCGTCGGTGCACTGGAAAAGGCGTTGCGTTATCTAAAAGCCGAAGCTGCACGGCCATACGCCTTGTGCCATGAGGATAACGCCCTGCTGGTGATCGACGCCAAGGGCCAGAGCGTGTTGCGCTGCGCCGCGACGGTGGTGGAACTGGCGGCAGCCAAGGCCATGCGCTGTGGTCAGGCCGAACTGCGCATACGCCACTGCCACAACCGTTTGCTGTTGCTGGGCTACCTGAGCCGGGCAGCGGTGCAGGGGCTGCACGTGCAAGCCCGCTGGGAGGACGCCCGCCAATACCACCTGGCCGATTTTACCGCCGGCATGCCGCGCCCGGAACTGAGCAGTGAAACCCGGCCCCAGGCCATTGAAGCGGCCGCGCAAGACGTAACGGTGCTGTTCACCCGAGCAGGCCAGACCGCCCAGGCAATAACCGACCCGCAGCGCACACTGCAGCAAGGTTTTACAGTCAACGAACATACCTGGCAAAGGCTCAGGCAGTTGGCCGAACACATCCTTGTCGAGAGCACCGATGCCTCACGCCGCCACGGTGCAGGCGGCGGCAGCGACGCCGACTGAACACCCTTGCCACTGAGGAAACAACCCATGAAGCATGCGATAAAGACCGAGCTGTTCGCCTCCAGGGCGCCACTGGAATGGGCGGTCGTTGGCAACGGTACGTTGTACACTGCGCAGATCCCAATCGATACGCAGGGCCAGGTGGTTGCCGGCGGCATCGAGGCCCAGGCCCGCCAGACACTGGACAACCTGCGCCACACCCTGGAAGCCGCTGGCAGCTCGCTGGATGCCGTGACCCAGGTGCTGATCTACGTGACCGACCGCCGTTATCTGGCAACTGTAAATGCCGTGTACGCCGAGTATTTCCAGGCACCCTACCCCAACCGCGCGGCCGTAGTGGTAGCTGGCCTCGCCCGGGAAGAAATGCTGGTGGAGCTGGTGGTCTACGCCTGCCCCTGACGCCCTGAAGGCGCCCGTCTCACGATATTCAGCGTTTGCGCAATCGAGTGCCGCCCACGCGGCGCTCGATGCTTGCCCCCTCCGCCCCAAATCATGCACCTTGAATATTCCCTTTTTCTCCCGCCAGGCACCGGCCTGCGCCCCATTTCGGTTCAAAACCCGCGCCCGGATCAAAAGCGCCCTTTTTTGATGCGCCGGCCCTTGCGGCCAGGCAGCTCACATCGGGTGTGCCCCTCACATTTCCCGCCCCCAGAACCGCCAGGCGTATTCGGCACTTTTATTGCACAGACTCATTGTGCTCAACGCACAGGCAATCTACCGAGACCGAGGTTAACGCGAGACACAGCTCCCACTTACCCCAGCAAGGCAGCACCCTGAAAGACGCAGATGAACCGCAATGAAGCTGCCGGCAACGGCGGCAAGGAGTGGGTATGTCCCGGGCTTTTTTCAATGAAATGTACGAAGCGAACGGCACTTGCCGCCCGCATTACCAGGAGTTCGCCCGCTGGCTGGCCAACACCCCGCTGGAGTTGCTGGAACAGCGCCGGCGCGAGGCCGACCTGCTGTTTCACCGCGCAGGCATCACCTTCACCTTGTACGGCGACAAACAGGATACCGAGCGCCTGATCCCCTTCGATATCATCCCGCGCAGCATCCGCGCCAGCGAATGGCGCACGGTCGAGCGTGGCTGCATTCAACGGGTACAGGCGCTGAACCTGTTCCTGCAAGACATCTACCACGACCAGCGCATCCTCAAGGCCGGCATCATCCCGCCAGAGCAAGTGCTGGCCAACGAGGGCTACCAGATCGCCATGCAGGGCCTGGACCTTCACCGTGGGCTGTATGCGCATATTGCCGGTGTCGACCTGGTACGTGACGGCGATGGCAGCTACTTCGTGCTGGAGGACAACCTGCGCACCCCCAGCGGCGTCAGCTACATGCTCGAAGACCGCAAGATGATGATGCGCCTGTTCCCCGAACTGTTTGCCGCCCAGCGCATCGCGCCCATCGATCACTACCCCAACCTGCTGCTGGACACGCTCAAGAGCGCCAGTCCACTGGACAACCCCACCGCGGTGCTGCTCACGCCCGGCCGTTTCAACAGCGCCTATTTCGAGCATGCTTTCCTGGCCCGGGAAATGGGCATCGAGCTGGTCGAAGGCGCCGACCTGTTCGTACGTGATGAGCATGTGTACATGCGCACCACGGCCGGCCCCCACCAGGTGGACGTGATCTATCGTCGCCTGGACGACGACTACCTCGACCCGCTGTCCTTCAATCCTGACTCCATGCTGGGCGTGCCGGGGCTGATTTCGGTTTACCGCGCCGGCAATGTGGTACTGGCCAACGCCGTCGGCACTGGCGTGGCCGATGACAAATCCATCTACCCCTTCGTCGACGACATGATCCGCTTTTACCTGAGCGAAGAACCGATCCTGAACAACGTGCCGACCTGGCAGTGCCGCAAGCCGGCGGACCTGTCCCATGTACTGGCCCACCTGCCCGAACTGGTGGTCAAGGAAACCCAAGGTTCCGGCGGCTATGGCATGTTGGTCGGGCCCGCCTCGACCAAAGCCCAGATCGAGGACTTCCGCGCGCGCATCAAAGCCCGCCCGCACGCCTATATCGCTCAACCGACGCTGTGCCTGTCAACCTGCCCGACCTTCGTCGACAGCGGCATCGCACCGCGTCACATCGACCTGCGCCCGTTCGTGTTGTCGGGCAGTGAAACCCGCCTGGTGCCCGGTGGCCTGACGCGCGTGGCGCTCAAGGAAGGCTCGCTGGTGGTCAACTCGTCGCAAGGCGGCGGTACCAAGGACACCTGGGTGGTGGAGGACTGAGCCATGCTTTCGCGAACCGCTTCCGACCTGTACTGGATGTCCCGCTACCTGGAGCGTGCAGAAAACCTCGCACGCATGCTCGAGGTCAGCTACTCGCTATCGCTGATGCCCCAGGCCGGGCGCAGCGACGGCCATGCCGAACTGGCAATGTCGCTGATGGCCTCGGGCATGCTGGATGACTACCTGCGTCGCCACAAGGAACTCGACACCGAGCGCATGCTGCACTTCTTCGCCCTCGACGCCACCAACCCCAGCAGCATCTACTGCTGCCTGCAGGCCGCCAGGACCAATGCCCATGCAGTGCGCGGCCGTATCACTGCCGACATGTGGGAGAACATCAACGCCACCTGGATCGAAATGCGCAACATCGCCAGCAATGGCCTGGGTCGCTATGGCATCAGCCAGTTCTGCGACTGGGTCAAGGAACGATCGCACCTGTTCCGCGGTGCGACCTCCGGCACCATCATGCGCAACGATGCCTACAGCTTCATTCGCCTGGGGACCTTCCTGGAGCGGGCGGACAACACCCTGCGCCTGCTCGATTCGCGCTATGAAATGTTCGGCGAGGCCTCCGAAGAGGTCAGCGACGACTCCGCCCGCGGTTATTATCAATGGAGCGCCCTGCTGCGCGCGCTGACCTCGTACGAGGCCTTCAACGAGCTCTATCGCGCCGCGCCCAGCGCCCGGCCGGTGTCCGAGCTGTTGCTGTTGCGGGTGGACGTGCCGCGCTCGCTGCATGCCTGCATCGAGGAACTCGACCTGATCCTGGCGGGCCTGCCGGGCAGTACCGGGCGGGCCGCCCAGCGTATGGCCGCCGAACTGAACGCGCGCCTGCGCTACACCGCAATCGACGAAATCCTTGATGCAGGGTTGCACCCGTGGCTGAGCGACTTCATCGGCCGCATCAACCAACTGGGCCAGGCCGTCCATCACTCCTACCTGGAGGTTGTATGAAACTGTCCATTCGCCACGACACGACCTATAGCTACGCCAGCGACGTGTGCAACAGTATCCAGTTCCTGCGCCTGACGCCGCGCAGCAGCGAACGCCAGCGTATCAATCAATGGCAACTGGACCTGCCCTGCAAGGTCAAGGGCCAGATCGACCCTTACGGCAACATCCTGCATGTGCTGACGCTGGACAAACCCCATGGCCACCTGGCGCTTACCGCACACGGCCAGGTCGAGATCGACCCGGATTGCGAACACGAAACCGAGAGCCAGTCGCCCCTGCCGTTCCTGCGCGGTAGCCACCTGACGCTGGCCGACAACACCCTGATTGCTTTCGCCGCCCGGCAATGTGGCAGTCACCGCGACCGGGCAGCACTGATCGGGCTGATGCAGGGCCTGGCCGAGCACATGCCCTACAGCCCAGGGGCCACGTCGGTGGGCACCACGGCCATCGAAGCCTTCAGCGGTGGCGCAGGCGTGTGTCAGGACCACACGCACGCCTTCCTGGCCTGCGCACGCAGCCTGGGGGTGCCGGCACGCTATGTTTCCGGCTACCTGTGCACCGAGGACGAACAACACCTGGCCAGCCACGCCTGGGCCGAAGCCTGGGTCGACGATGCCTGGTACAGCTTCGACATTACCAATCGCCTGACCCGGCCAGAGCGTCACCTGAAGCTGGCGGTGGGCCTGGACTACCTCGATGCCTGTCCGGTCAGGGGCGTACGCCGCGGCGGCGGCGCCGAATCGATGCAGGCCAGCGTCCACGTGCATCGCCAGTGACAGGCTGGCTTCAGACCGGTCTTGCCGCGCGAGTGCGGCAAGACCCTTCCACACGCAACACAAGGGAAACCGCATGACTTACTGTGTCGCCATGCACCTGGAGGACGGGCTTGTCTTCATCAGCGACTCACGCACCAACGCCGGCATCGACCAGATTTCCACGTTCACCAAGTTGTTCGTCTTCAGCGTCCCGGGCGAGCGGCTGATCGTGCTGCAGACCGCCGGCAATCTGGCGACCTCGCAGTCGGTGGTAAACCTGCTGCAGCAACGCACCCAGGGCAACGGCCCCCACCTGCTGAACGTTGCCACGCTCTACGATGCAACGGTGCTGGTCGCCGACACCCTGCGCGAGGTGGTCAAAAGAGACCGCAGCAAGCTCACGGCCGATATCGACCTTAGCAGTTCATTCATCGTCGGCGGCCAGATAGCCGGCGGCCCCATGGCCATCTACAACGTGTATGCACAAGGCAATTTCTTCCAGGCCACACCGGACACCCCGTTTCTGCAACTGGGTGAAAGCAAGTACGGCAGGCCAATACTCGACCGCAACCTGGATTACCGCACACCGCTCGATGAAGCGCTGCGCTGCGGCCTGATTTCGTTCGACTCCACCATCCGCAGCAACCTGTCGGTGGGCATGCCGCTGGACTTGCTGGTGTACCGCAATGACAGCCTGGAAAGCATGACGCGCAAGCGCATTACCAGCGACGATGCCTATTACCAACAGATTCGCAGGCAGTGGAGCGACGGCTTGAAAACCCTGCTGGCCGAACTGCCAGCGCCGCCTTATGGCTGAACAAGCAAACGGTTCAGATCCTTTGCCTGTACCGGCCCTTCGCGGGCTTGCCCGCTCCCACAGGTACTGTGCAAGCCTTGAAGGCTGTGATGTCCAGTGGGAACGGGCGAGCCCGCGAAGGGGCCGGTACAGGCAACACCTCAGTAAAGCCAATGTGTAATGTTCCAGACTCCGTGGGTTATCCTGCGCCTTCCCCCCTGTCACGATACTGTCATGTCGTGCACTGCTACACCGGTGCAAAACCACTGCGCCGAACAGACTCCCGCAATGCCGCCCCATGCCATGCATGACATGGGTTCAACTGTGGCGTGAGGAGTGATCGTTTGAGTCGATCAAATCGCTGAAATCTAATGGGTGCAAACCAACAAGAAGCTCGCACGGAAGCGATCAGCGATAGAGAAAACCACACGATGACTCCAACGTTCTCATTACTCGTCCTGGGCACCGCGATACTCCTGATCGTCGTCATGATCAGCAAACTCAAAGTACACCCGTTTCTGGCCTTGATGGCCGCAAGCCTGGTGGTCGGTGTCGGCACCGGCATGGCGCCAACGGCAATCGTGGCGGCATTCGAGAAAGGCATGGGCAGCACGCTGGGCTTTCTTGCCGGCATCATCGGCCTGGGCAGTATCCTCGGCAAACTGCTGGAGGAATCCGGAGGCGCCAGGCGCATCGCCACCACACTGTTGAACAGGCTGGGGGAACGCAATGCCTCGTGGGCAATGATGCTCGTCGGCTTCATCGCCGGCATCCCGGTATTCTTCGAAGTCGGCTTCGTCCTGCTGATTCCGTTGATCTACGTGGTTGCACGGCAAACCCGTATCAGCATGCTGTACCTCGGCGTGCCGCTGGCCACCTCGCTGATGGTGGTGCACTGCATTCTCCCGCCACACCCGGCCGCCACAGCCATCACCGGCATGCTCAATGCGGATATCGGTACTGTCATCCTGTACGGCCTGATCGTTGGCCTGCCGACCGCTATCATCGCGGGCCCGGTGTGGGTTCGCTTCACCTGTAACCGTGAAGCCGGCGAATCCCAGCAGGCCTTCCTGTCTGCGCGCACGGTGGCTCAAGCAGAAGAGCAGGCAATGCCCGCGTTCGGCATCACACTCACCACTGTACTGCTGCCACTGGTGTTGATGGTCGGCAAAACGTTGGCCGTCACGGTCCTGGACAAGGGCTCTGCGCTGTACGAGTGGGTGGCCTTCCTGGGCAGCCCACTGATTGCCCTGACGCTGTCGGTGGTGTTCGCCTACTGGGCACTGGGCTTGCGCCGCGGCCTGGATATGGCAGACCTGCTGAGCCTGACCCAGCGCTGTTTCCCTCCCCTGGCCGGCATTCTGCTGATCATCGGTGCAGGCGGTGCCTTCAATGACATGCTCGTGGGCAGCGGCATCGGCAAGGCACTGGCCGATGTGCTGAACCAGACGCAGCTCAACCCGATCATCCTCGCCTGGTTGATCGCCGGGATCATGCACTTTGCCGTCGGCTCGGCCACCGTCGCGATGATCAGCGCGGCCGGCATGGTAATGCCAATCCTTGGCCAGCACCCGGAATACAACCGGGAAATCCTGGTGATCGCCATCGGCGCCGGCGCCATCGGCTGGACCCACATCACCGACTCGGCGTTCTGGGTGGTGAAGGAGTACCTGGGCCTTTCCCTGAGTGATGCACTGAAGAAGTTCACTGCCGCTACAGTGCTGGCCTCGGTAGTCGCCTTGTGCCTGACCCTGCTCCTTTCGAAGATTGTCTGATCTACTCTGCACATACCGCACTACAGGTGAAATCATGATTCACGGAAAAACCCTGGAAGCCTGGCAACAAAGCCACCCGATCATCGCCGAGCTGATGGCCCTGAAGCCAACCAGCTGGTTCAACCCTGGCATCGCCAAGGCTGCAGAAGCCCTGCACGACGTGGGCCTGACGGCGGCCGACGTGCAAGCGGCCAGCGCGCGGCTGCAGCGGTTCGCGCCTTACCTGGCCACCGTGTTCCCCGAGACGACAGCGGCCGGCGGGGTCATCGAGTCGCACATCACCCCGCTGCCACAGCTGCGCCAGCTGCTTGTCGAGGAGGGATCGCTGCAGAACGCAGGCAGCCTGTGGCTCAAGGCGGACAGCGACTTGCCTATCTCCGGCTCGATCAAAGCCCGGGGCGGCATCCATGAGGTGCTCAAGCACGCCGAGGACCTGGCCCTGGCTGCCGGCTTGATCACGCCAACGGATGACTACACCAAACTGGCGAGCGACCAGGCCCGCGCATTCTTCAGCCAGTACAAGATCGCCGTGGGCTCGACCGGCAACCTGGGGCTGTCGATTGGCATCATGAGCGCCAAGCTGGGCTTCCAGGTGAGCGTGCACATGTCGTCTGACGCCAGGCAATGGAAGAAGGACAAGCTGCGGGCCAACGGCGTCACGGTGGTCGAACACGCCTCCGACTACAGCGTGGCGGTCGAGCAAGGCCGCCAGCAGGCGGCATCCGACCCCAGCTGTTACTTTGTCGACGACGAAAACTCCCCGCAGCTGTTTCTCGGCTATGCCGTGGCCGCCGAACGGTTGGCGCGGCAATTCGACCAGGCGGGCATCCAGGTAAACGCAGATCATCCATTGTTCGTGTACCTGCCGTGCGGCGTAGGGGGCGGCCCAGGCGGTGTTGCGTTCGGGCTGAAACTGGTATTCGGCGATGCGGTGCATTGCATCTTTGCCGAGCCTACCCATTCCCCCTGCATGCTGCTGGGTGTCTATACCGGCCTGCACGATGAAACCAGCGTGCAGGACTTCGGCATCGACAACATCACCGCCGCCGACGGCCTGGCGGTCGGGCGCCCATCAGGGTTTGTCGGCAAAGCCATGCAGCGGCTGATCGATGGTTACTACACCGTGACCGACGAAGAACTGTACCGCTTGATGGTCATCGCCCATGAGCAGGACAAGGTCAAACTGGAACCCTCTGCCCTGGCCGGCGTACCCGGTATGCTGCGGGTGCTGCAAGCAGGCGAGTACCTGGCTCGCCAGGGCTTCACCCCAACCCAGCTGCAGCAGGCTACACACCTCGTCTGGGGGACGGGTGGCAGCATGGTGCCGGACGATGAGTTCAACGCCTATCTGGCGAAAGGGCGCAGCCTGCAGGCAAACGTGTGACCGCAATCAGCTCACGGCGCAGGAAGGATTGATCAATGAAAAAGCCCGGCGGCGGCGCCGTGAAACTCAATGGCTCGCACCTGGGCAGCCTGCATGTCTTTCTGGTGGCGGCACGCCACTTGAGCTTCTCGCGCGCCGCCGATGAGCTGTGCCTGACGGCCAGTGCCGTGAGTCACCGCATCAATCGCCTGGAAGATGAGCTGGCGCTCAAGCTGTTCCACCGCATGCCGCGCAAGGTCAGCCTCACCGAAGACGGCGAGCGCCTGTTCGCGGTCATGCAACGGACCATGGATGAGTTAAGCGAGGCCGTGCAGGAACGTGCTCACGCCGAAATCGCCGGCCAGTTGACGTTGTATGTGCGCCCGTCAGTCGCACAATGCTGGCTGGTGCCGCGGCTGGCGCAGTTCACCGCCCGCTACCCTGATATCCAGCTGGATATCAGGGTGGGCAACGAGAGCATCGATTACCGCACCCGCAAGATCGACCTGGTCCTGTGTTATTCGGATGGCCATCACCCGGGGCTGCAGAGCATCCACTTGATGGACGAGCGGATCGCCCCGGTGTGCTCCCCCCGTTACGCAGAAACCCATGCGTTGACCGGTGACCTGCACCCGCTGGATCATTGCACCGCCTTGCATGACGTAGCGGCCTGGGACAACGCTGCATTCGATGCTGAATGGCAGCTCTGGGCCAACACCACAGGTGCGGGTATCAGCCTCCCGCGCCGATTCCTCACATTCGATCGCTCCGATCTGTGCACACTCGCGGCGCTGAACCACTCAGGCATCGCCATCGGCCGGGAACAACTGGTCAGGGAACGCATTGCACAGGGTGAACTGGTCCTGCCGTTCGGTGGGTTCGTCAACACCCCCAACCATGGTTATTACCTGGTCTACCCGCACCATGACCCGATGCCCAAACGCCTGCAGGTGTTGATCGACTGGCTCGTGGAATGTGCCCACTCATCCAGTGCAAGTCATTGAGCGACTCAACCTGTTCAGCAGATCAGCCAGCGCGTCAACGGATCTCAGCGTTCGCTGGGCGGGGCCGCATCAAGGCCTACCCCAGTAACTGGCTCAGCACCGCCCGTAACTTGCCCGGTTTGACCGGTTTGTTCAGCAACGGCGCGCCAAGTTTCTGCAATGATCGCCGGCACTGGTCACTGCGGTCCGCGGTGATGATCACGGCAGGAATGGGACTGGCAAAGTGTTCGCGCAAGTGCCTGACCACCTCACATCCGACCACGCCGTGGTCCAGGTGAAAATCCGCCAGGATCAGTTCCGGTGCCTGCCCCTGCAGCGCCAGCAAAGCCGCCTCCTGATCGGTGGCGGTGACCACCTCGCAGCCCCACTGCCCAAGCAGGGCACCCATGCTCTGGAGAATGCTCACTTCGTTATCCAGCACCAACAAGCGGCGGCCCGGCAATGGATTGCCGGCACTTGGCTGCAGCAATGCCTGGTGAACAGCCTGCGGCAGCTGCTCGCCAATCGGCACCTCGATGCTGAACACCGAGCCACGCCCTGGCCACGACCGCACCTCGATCCGGTAACCGAGTATCTTGGCGATCCGCTCGACGATGGCCAGCCCCAGGCCAACGCCCTTGCGATCCGCTGCACGCCCCACATCCAGCTGATTGAACTCGAGGAATATGTCCTGCAGCCGGTCCTGCGCAATGCCCCGTCCGGTATCCCACACCTCCAGCCGCACATGACCACCGCGGCGCCTCGCCCCGAGCAGGATCCGCCCCTCCTCGGTATAGCGGCAAGCGTTGCTGAGGAAGTTGCGCAGGATGCGTGTGAGTAACCGCAGGTCAGTACTGATGGCGTAGTCGGCTATGCGTGCGTGCAGCTTCAAGCCCGCCGCCTCGGCCACCGGGCTGAACTCCGAAACCAGCGGCGCGAACAACTCATCCAGACGGTACACGGCCACATCCGGCTTTACCGCCGCCTGGTCGAGCCGGGAAATGTCCAGCAGGTCGGTCAGCAGGTCTTCCGCGCCCTCCAGGGCCTGGTGGGTACGCTCCACCAGCACATGCTCGGCCTCTGGCAATGGCCGCTCGCGCAAGGTCGAGATCAGCAAGCGCGCGGCGTTCAACGGTTGCAGCAGGTCATGGCTGGCGGCGGCGAGGTATTTATCCTTGCTGCGGTTGGCGGCTTCGGCGGCATCACGCGCCTCCAGCAATTCATCGGTACGCGCAGCGACCCGTTGCTCCAGTTCGTCATTGAGCTGCTGCAGGCGCTGCTGGGCCAGCTTGCGTTCGGTAATGTCGGCGACAAACCCCTCCACCAGCCCTTCATGGCCGGGTTTGAGCAGCAGGTTCATCAGCACATCGAGATGGCTGCCGTCCTTGCGCCGCAGACGAGTTTCGTAGCCGTGCAGGCTGTGCTCCCGGGCGAGTACCGCGGTAATGGCCTGTAACTCCTCGGCACCGCCATCAAACAGGTTGGCGGCCAGGTCAGTCAGGGAAAAAAGCACCGCTTGCGGGTCGTCATAGCCGAGCATGCGCGCCAGCGCCGGGTTTGCGGCGCGCATGCCGTCCTGAAGGCTGGCTTGGAAAATACCGTGCACGGCGTTTTCGAACAGCCATTTGTAACGGTTGCGTTCGGCTTCCAGTTCGTCCAGGCGGGCGGACAGCTCCGGGTAATGGCTTTTGCGCGCCGAGTGGTCACCCAGCCCCAGCAGCCCGGCCAACGCCCGCTGCTGCTCGTCAGAGGGCCTCGCCATAGACCACCTCGACATCACGCTGGCTGGACGCACGGGGGTTGGTGAGGATGCACGGGTCGTCCATCGCGTGTTGCGACAGGAACGGGATATCGGAGGTGCGCACCCCGTGCAGGCCCAGGGTTTCATGGAAGCCGATAGCATGCTTCAGGGCAATCAGGTGCTCCACCAGCCGCCCGCAGATCTGCCGGTGATTGAGACCGCGGCAGTCGATACCGAACACCTCGGCGATCACCTTGAAACGCTCCGGCGCCGAGCTGTAGTTGAACGCCACCACGTGCTCCACCAGCACCGCGTTGCACAAGCCATGGGGCAAGTCGAGGAAGCCACCCAGGCTGTGCGACATGGCGTGCACTGCGCCCAGAATCGCATTGGAGAACGCCAGGCCCGCCTGCATGCTGCCGAGCATGATCTTCTCGCGCAGTGCAATATCGGTGGGGTTGGCGATCATCTCCACCAGGTTGCCATTGATCAGGCGCATGGCTTCCAGCGCATGGGGGTCGGTCAGCGGTCCGTGGCCGGTAGACACGAAGGCCTCGATGGCATGCACCAACGCATCGATGCCGGTGCAGGCCGACAGGAACGGGTCCATGCTCAGGGTAGTCTGCGGGTCGATCAGCGACACGTCCGGCACCACCGCCTTGCTGACGATGGAGAACTTCATGCGTTCCTGCTGGTTGGAAATGATCACGAACTGCGACACGTCCGCCGAGGTGCCGGCGGTGGTCGGGATCAGGATCAGCGGCGGGCTGGGCACGCGGATCATGTCCACGCCTTCGAATTCGAGGATGCTGCGCCCATGGGCCACCACGATACCGATGGCCTTGCCGCAATCCATCGGGCTGCCGCCACCGACGGCGACGATCACATCACAGTGGTTCTGCCGATAGATCTCGGCGCCCAGCATCACCTCCTCGACCCGCGGGTTGGGTGATACCGCTGTGTACAGGCAGTAGTCGATTCCCTGGGCCTGCAGGCTGGCCTCCACATCCGCCACCCAGCCGGCGGCGATCACGCCAGGGTCGCTGACCACCAGTACCTTGCGCGCACCGAAGGTTTTGGCGTAATTGGCCACATTGTGCCGGCAGCCGGCACCAAAGATGATTTCAGGCGATACGAACTTGCGAAGGGGGCTGAAACTCTGGCTCATCGGTAAGCCTGTTCTTATTGTTCTGGAAGATAACCGCCAGCGTAAAGCATCCCACCACGAAAGCAACCAGACCAAAGCGGGGCTACCGGTCATTCTATCCAGGATTTGGCGCGGGCCACCTCCAGAAACGCCAGTACGTCCTCTTCGAGCCCCGGTACATCGGGGAAGCGTTGTGCCAGGCGGTCGATGACCGTTGCCACGGTACTGTGGCCGTCCAGCAGCTCCAGGACCCAGCCGGCACTGGCATTGAGCTCGATGATGCCCCCAGCGTACAACAGCACGTGGCAAGCCTTCCGTGGCTCCCAGTCCAGGCGCAAGCCTCGCCCCAAGGCAAGGGCCTGCTGGCGATCAATCAGGTTCACAGGCACATGCTCCAGGAGGATCCGGCCACCGTGGCGATGGCCGGGCCGTCATCAACGGTTGGCGAAATACATCGTCACTTCGAAGCCAATGCGCAGGTCGGTATAGGCGGGTTTAGTCCACATAGGGCAAGTCCTCTTCTTGTGCCGGAGGATTCCGGTAGAAGCATTAATGCACGGGGGCGGAGCGGACCGAATGCTACTTTGGAACGAGCTGGCGGGGTGCGTTGGTACGGGTAGGCCGTTACGTGTGCGGGCCTCTTCGCGGGCAAACCCGCGCCCACAGGTTCTGCACCGGTTCTGGAACCAGCGGTGAACCTGTGGGAGCGGGCGAGCCCGCGAAGGGCCGCGACGCGGTTTAGAAGAAGCCCAGCGGATTGATGTCGTAGCTCACCAGCAGGTTCTTGGTCTGCTGATAATGGTCAAGCATCATCTTGTGGGTCTCACGGCCAACACCGGACTTCTTGTACCCCCCGAACGCCGCATGCGCCGGGTACAGGTGGTAGCAGTTGGTCCACACTCGCCCGGCCTTGATCCCGCGGCCCATGCGGTATGCACGGTTGATGTCGCGGGTCCACAGGCCGGCGCCCAGGCCGAATTCACTGTCGTTGGCGATCGCCAGCGCTTCGGCTTCGTCCTTGAAGGTGGTCACGCCCACCACCGGCCCGAAGATTTCTTCCTGGAACACGCGCATCTTGTTGTTGCCCTTGAGCAGGGTTGGCTGAATGTAGTAGCCGCTGGCCAGGTCACCCTGCAGGCGCTCGGCACCACCGCCGGTGAGCAGCTGCGCACCCTCCTCCCGGGCAATCTCCAGGTACGAAAGGATCTTGTCGTACTGTTGCTCGGACGCCTGGGCACCCACCATGGTTTCGGTATCCAGCGGGTTGCCGCGGGTGATCTTGGCGATCTTCTTCATCACCTCGGCCATGAACGGTTCGTAGATCGACTCCTGGATCAGCGCCCGTGACGGGCAGGTGCACACCTCGCCCTGGTTGAAGAACGCCAGCACCAGGCCTTCGGCAGCCTTCTCGATGAATGCCGGCTCGGCCTGCATGATGTCTTCGAAGAAAATGTTCGGCGACTTGCCACCCAGTTCGACGGTGGACGGGATGATGTTCTCGGCCGCGCACTTCATGATGTGCGAGCCCACCGGAGTGGACCCGGTAAAAGCGATCTTGGCAATGCGCTTGCTGGTGGCCAGCGCCTCGCCGGCCTCACGGCCAAAGCCCTGGACGATGTTCAGTACGCCTGCCGGCAACAGGTCGGCGATCAGTTCGGCAAAGACGGTAATCGACAGCGGCGTCTGCTCAGCGGGCTTGAGCACCACGCAGTTGCCAGCGGCCAAGGCCGGGGCGAGCTTCCATGCGGCCATCAGCAGCGGGAAGTTCCACGGGATGATCTGCCCCACCACGCCCAGCGGCTCGTGGATGTGATAAGCCACGGTGCCTTCGTTGATCTCGCCTACGCCACCCTCCTGGGCGCGGATGCAACCGGCAAAATAGCGGAAGTGGTCCGCTGCCAGCGGCACGTCGGCATTCAAGGTTTCGCGTATGGCCTTGCCGTTGTCCCAGCTTTCGGTAACCGCCAGCACTTCCAGGTTCTGTTCGATGCGGTCGGCAATTTTCAGCAGTACCCGCGCACGGTCTTGCACCGAGGTCTTGCCCCAGGCTTCGGCGGCGGCATGCGCGGCGTCCAGGGCGCGCTCGACGTCCTGGGCTGTGGAGCGCGGGAATTCGGCAATCGGCTGGCCATTGACCGGCGAGCTGTTGGTGAAGTACTGGCCAGCCAACGGCTGCACGAACTCGCCACCGATGAAGTTGCCATAACGGGGTTTGAAGGATACGACGGCGCCTGGAGTTCCGGGTTGTGCGTAGATCATGCTGAGCCTCTGCGGGTCGGTGCCTGTCCCACGACAGGCGATGCACCGATGGTAACAAGCCCGCGTGCCGGGCGAATGCATCGTTGGCAGCGGGGCTCTCGTCATTTGGTAGCAGGCTCTGTACGAAAAGTCTTGAGACGCAGGTCAGGCAAGGCGAAAACAGCCGAGGAACGGCCGGGGTCGCGCCCGACTGTACTGGAGTACATGAGCACTCCGAGGCGGTTTTCAACGCAGCATGAACAAGTATCAAGGCTTTTCGTCAGAGCCTAGGGCCGCTTGCTACCGATCAGCGGCAGCAAGCGGCAGTAGGCAGGCGTTATGGCTTGGCGCTTGCCGTTTGCTGCAACTGCTTGGGCAACTTGAAGGTCCAGAGCATGCCGCCCTGGTTGAAGTCCTTGACCCGTTTGGCCACTTCGCCGCCCCACAGCGGCACCGCGCCGCCCCAGCCGGATACCACCGAAACGTATTGCTCGCCGTCCATTTCCCAGGTGACGGGCGAGCCAAGCACGCCTGAGCCAGTCTGGAATTCCCAGACCTTGTCGCCGGTCTTGGCGTTGAATGCCTGCAGGAAGCCCTCTGGCGTGCCCGTGAACACCAGGTTGCCCTTGGTGGTCAGCACACCCCCCCACAGCGGCGCGTAGTTCTTGTGGCGCCACACTTCCTTGCCGCTGACCGGGTCGATGGCGCGCAGCACGCCGATGTAGTCTTCGTTGAGCGGCTTGATGGTGAAACCGGCTCCGAGGAACGCCGCACCTTTCTTGTAGGCGATGCCTTCGTTCCAGATGTCCATGCCCCACTCGTTGGACGGCACGTAGAACAGCCCTGTGTCCTTGTTGTAGGCCATCGGCATCCAGTTCTTGGCGCCGAGGAAGGCCGGCGCGACGAACACCGAGCTGCCCTTGGCCTCGCTGCCGGGGGCGCCCGGGCGGCTGGCGTCGTTGTAGATCGGCCGGCCGTCCTTGTCCAGGCCAGTGGCCCAGGTGATCTTGTCCACGAAGGGGAAGCCGCGGATGAACTTGCCGTTGGTGCGATCGAGCACGTAGAAGAAACCGTTGCGGTCGGCCGTGGCGGCAGCCTTGACCTCCTTGCCGCCGTCCTTGTAGTTGAACGAGATCAGCTCGTTGACGCCGTCGAAGTCCCAGCCGTCATGCGGCGTGCTCTGGAAGTGCCACTTGATGGTGCCGTCGTCCGGGTTCAGTGCCAGGCGTGAGGAGGAGTACAGGTTGTCACCGGGGCGCAGGTGCGAGTTCCACGGTGCCGGGTTACCGGTACCAAACAGGATCAGGTTGGTTTCCGGGTCGTAGTAACCACCCAGCCAAGGGGCGGCACCGCCGGTCTTCCACAGGTCGCCAGGCCAGGTCTTGCCCGCCTCACCGCCGGAAATACCGTTCTCGATCGCCTTGCCGTCCTTGTACACATAGCCCATGTGCCCTTCCACGGTGGGGCGCATCCACAGCAGCTCGCCGTTCTCCGGGTTGTACGCCTGGATCTTGCCCACCACGCCGAACTCGCCGCCGGCAACGCCTGTAATCAGCTTGCCATTGACGATCATCGGCGCGGCGCTGATGGAGTAGCCTTCTTTGTGGTCGGCGACCTTCTTGCTCCAGACCACCTTGCCGGTGTCCTTGTTCAGAGCCACCAGCTTGGCGTCCAGCGTGCCGAAGAACACCAGGTTGCCGTACAGCGCGACGCCGCGGTTGATCACGTCGCAGCAGGGGCGGATGTCATCCGGCAGACGTGCATCGTATTGCCACAGTTTCTTGCCGGTGCGGGCGTCCACGGCGAACACCCGCGAGTAGGAGCCGGTCAGGTACATCACCCCGTCCTTGATCAGCGGCTGGGCCTGCTGGCCGCGCTGCTTCTCCCCGCCAAAGGAGAATGCCCAGACCGGGCGCAGTTCCTTGACGTTATTGACATTGAGCAGGTCCAGCGGGCTGTAGCGCTGGCCCTGGACGCCCAGGCCATTGGTCACGATCTGCTGCGGGTTCTTCGGGTCCTGGAGGATTTCTTCATTGCTGACAGCGGCGTGAGCGGCGCCGGCAAGCAGCATGGCGCTGAGCACCAGGCTCACGGCGAACAAGGGGCGACGTGGGGATCGGGTCATGACGGCTACCTTTGGTTTTTTTGTTGTGCCCGGGAAAATTTCCCGGTGTGTCGGGAATTCTTGGTCCCGACCCGATTGCCAACAATTGCTCGCAGTGCGGAGTTTTCTAGTTCCTTGGTAGGGGCCTGCGCGATGGATGGGTGCAGCCATAGAGCGCTGCGCGGGCGGTGCGGGGGCTCACAGGCACCGTAAATGTCATGGCAAGCGCTGCAACTGCTGGCGCTCGTAACGCGGGTACAGGTGGCTGACACTGCGGATCAGCTCATAACGCGTCAGGCTGATCCCGGCAAACCGTTCGGGAATGGGGCTGCGGATCATCTCGGCCATGTCGTCGCCGCGCGCCGCGCCATCACGCATCAGGCCATCGAGCCAGCCCAGGTAGTCACGCATCTGCACGAACGGCTGCGCATCACTGGCCAACGGGCCATGCCCGGGTACAAGCTGTTTCCAGGGCAGTGCCTGCAGGGTATCCAGGTCCTTGAGCCACACATCCAGCCCCGGGCTGTTGGGCGTGGTCAGGGCGCGTTGGTAGAACACCAGGTCGCCGGCAAACAGCACGCCGGTCTTTTCATCGAAAATCGCCAGGTCGGCACCCGTATGCCCGCCCAGCCCCAGCAACCTCAGGCGGTGCCCACCCACCTCATGCACACCCGGCTGCAGCACCCGGGTCGGCAGCACCACCTCGGTACCGCGCATCCAGTCGCCGACCAGGCGATACATGTTTTCGGCCATGGCATCGCCCTGCTGGCGCAGCAGGTCGCGGGTGCCGGCCAGGGCACCGATCGGCACATCGGCAAAGGCTTGGTTGCCCAGCACATGGTCAGGATGATGATGGGTCAGCAGCACCTCCACTACCGGCTTGTCGGTGAGGGTGGAAATTGCCTTGCGCAATGCCTCGCCATAGCCCTTCGATGGCCCGCTGTCGATCACCACCACACCGATGTCGGTCACGATGAACGCGGTGTTGACCACATTACCGCCATTGGCCTTGGCGAAATTGTCGGTGCTGCCTTCCAGCAACCAGGTGCCCTCGGCGATCTGCCGGGGGGTAAGCCGGTACGCCAGATCAGCCTGGGCCGGCAGTCCCAGGCACAGCAGCAACAGCAGGATCCAACGCATGACGGTGCCTCTGGTCAGGGTGAAATCAGACAACGCGCTCAGGGCAGCGCCGCCTCGAACTGGTTGCCGCTGTTGTCCCGCAACAGCAGCCGTGTTGGCCCAGGGCCCTGAATGTCAAAGCCCAGGTTGGGGTTTTCGCTGACCGCCGGGTACAGCTCCAGGCTGGCCAGGCGCTGGCCATCTGCACCTTGCAACTCGGCATGGTTGAGAAAGAATTCAGGAATGCCGCTGACCAGGCCGTTATCCATCGGGTGGGCCACCTGCAGGCGCAGGCGGCTACTGTCGCCACGCGGGTAGCGCCCGCCCAGTACCTCACCGAGGTGCTCCTCCCAGCCGGGCTGGGTGCGCACCACGCTGGGTGCGGTACAACCGCCGCCGGCAGCATCGATCAGGGTCGAACCGACGTGCCACAGGCCATCGCGTGTCAGTACGGCGGCGCGCAACGGTGTGGCCTGTTCGATGCGGATGCGGATCGACAACCAGGGCAACACGCGCTCGCCAGGCTGAAAGTCGACGATACGCGGCAGAGGGTTCAGTTCTGCCCAAGCGATAATCCGCACGACATCGCCCGTGAACGCCCGGGCGTCGATCTCCAGCGGTACCTGCCGTGCATCCTCGGCAAAGGGCGGCGCCAGAAGCTTCACACGGTCATCGAACACGAACGCCGCCTGCCCCAGCAACTGCTTGTGGTAGAAGTCCCACATCACAGAAGGCACCGGGTCTGTGTGGGTGCCTTGTGTCGCAGCCTGGGCGGCCCAGGGCATCCAGCAAGCCAGCAGGAAAGTTGCTCGCCAGTTCATGGGCACTCCTATTGATACATCTCCGGGACCTCGTAACGCAGGCCGTAGGCGGCATACATCGCCTTGAGCCGGCCATCGCGAATCATCGCTTCCATGGCCTCCTCCACGGCATAAGCCAACTGCCGGTTGCTTTCATGCACGGCCATGCCGATTTCCCAGGCCTGTTTACCGAGGTTCGGGTAGGCGTTCTCTGCCAAGGCCAGTTGCGCATCGGCGGCCTGGTGCAGCTGCCAGTCAACCTCGCCGCGCATCGCCATCACAGCGTCTACCTGGCCGGCCTGCATCGCAGCAAATGCCTGCTGCACGCTGGGGTAATGGTGGGTCCTGGCGCTGAGCATGCCGTTGAACACCGACGTCAGGTAGAACGATGGCACGCTGTCCACCTCTACCCCGATAGGGTGCTGCTGGAATACCGCGACACTGGCCACCGAGGCCAGGCGACGGCGATCGTAGGCCACCTGCCAACGCTCCTGCTGATAGGGGCCGAACATCACCACCTGGGCGTTTTCCAGCTCCCCCAGCTCATTGCGCCGCTGCGCGTAGGCGCGATCGTAAGGCACCCGCATCATCAGGTCGGCCAATTGCTGATGACGCAGCGGGCTGCCACGCCAGATGTAGTCGCGCAGGTCATCGTCGAGCTTTTCTCCGGGTGGCGCCCAGATCAGTTGCAGGCGTACCCCCAAGGCGGTGGCCAGGGCCTGCGCCAGCTCCACATCGACACCACGCGGCTGGCCGTGGTCCTGGAAACTGTAGGGGGCGAAATCCTTGTACACAGCCACCTTGAGCTCGCCGGCAGCGATGATCGCGTCATAGTTGCGCACCTGCGCCTGGGCCGCCGCGCAACACAGCAGCAGGCCACTCAACAGCACCGCCCACAGACGCATGGCCGTCACTCCTCGACGTGCACGCTGTCGAGGTAGGTGCGCACCGCCCACAGGGCTTCCTGGCTGAGGTAATCGGCCATCTTCGGCATGTACACGCGGCCGTCGCGAACCGCGCCGTGGCGTACCCGCTCGACGAACCATTCATCACCGGCATCACCCGCGTCGAGCATGCGCAAGTCAGGCGCGATACCACCCGACTTGGCCTCCAGGCCATGACAGGCAGCGCAGTTCTGGTTGTAGGCCGAGGCGCCGATTTCCACGGCCTTGTCGTGCTCGGGCGAGCTGCGGTACGGGTTGACCGCGGCCCAGCCGTCGCCGTCCAGGCTCACGCCAGTGTCCTTGATCGGGGTCAGGCCCTTGGTCTCCACTGCCTGGGGCACCACGTTGCCATGGGCCCAGGCTGTACCGGTCAGCACGGCTGCGGCCAGCAACCCAGCAGCAAGCAACACATTGCATTTTGTTGTCATTGTTATGCCCTCACCATTGCACACAAAGCCTCAACCACAGAGGCCGTGCCGCCATCTTAGAAACAGCCCGCGGGCGGCCGAATGCTGCTTTGGTGGCCGGGCCTTAATCCCTTGGTAGTAGGGCTTGTGGCGAAAGGCCAATTGAGGTGCCGTGCGGGAACTATTCCCGGCAAGGGCGGGACTTTTTCCGTATCCCGCGACAGCCGCTGCGCCCCACCCTGTGCTGGCCAAAACCTCCACTGGGAACTGCAACCATGACAATAAGATCGCTACCCGCCCTTTCCCCTCTGGCCCTGAGCGTGCGCGTCCTGCTGATGGCCGGTAGCCTGGCCCTGGGCAATGTGGCAACAGCGGCCAGCACACCCGCTGCACCTGCCGGCAAGAACGTCACCTGGGAAGACATCGCCAATGACCACCTGACCACCCGGGACGTGCTGCAGTACGGCATGGGCACCAATGCCCAGCGCTGGAGCCCGCTGGCCCAGGTCAATGACAAGAACGTGTTCAAGCTGACCCCGGCCTGGTCCTACTCCTTCGGCGACGAGAAGCAGCGCGGCCAGGAATCCCAGGCCATCGTCAGCGATGGCGTGGTCTACGTCACCGGCTCGTACTCGCGGGTATTCGCCCTTGATGCCAAGACCGGCAAACGCCTGTGGACCTACAACCACCGCCTGCCCGACAACATTCGTCCCTGCTGCGACGTGGTCAACCGCGGGGCGGCGATCTACGGTGACAAGATCTACTTCGGCACCCTCGACGCGCGTGTCATCGCCCTCGACAAGCGCACCGGCAAAGTGGTGTGGAACAAGAAGTTCGGCGACCACAGCGCCGGCTACACCATGACCGGTGCGCCAGTGCTGATCAAGGACAAGACCAGCGGCAAGGTGCTGTTGATCCACGGCAGCTCCGGCGATGAGTTCGGCGTGGTCGGCCAGCTGTTCGCGCGCGACCCGGACACCGGCGAAGAGGTGTGGATGCGGCCCTTCGTCGAGGGCCACATGGGCCGCCTGAACGGCAAGGACAGCACCCCGACCGGCGACGTCAAGGCGCCGTCCTGGCCAGACGACCCGACCACCGAAACCGGCAAGGTCGAAGCCTGGAGCCACGGCGGCGGCGCCCCTTGGCAAAGCGCCAGTTTCGACCCCGAAACCAACACCATCATTGTCGGCGCCGGCAATCCCGGCCCTTGGAATACCTGGGCGCGCACGTCGAAAGACGGCAACCCGCATGACTTCGACAGCCTGTACACCTCCGGCCAGGTCGGCGTCGACCCGAGCACCGGCGAGGTCAAATGGTTCTACCAGCACACCCCCAACGATGCCTGGGACTTCTCCGGCAACAACGAGCTGGTGCTGTTCGACTACAAGGACAAGAACGGCAACGTGGTCAAGGCCACCGCGCACGCCGACCGCAACGGCTTCTTCTATGTGGTCGACCGCAACAACGGCAAACTGCAGAACGCCTTCCCCTTCGTCGACAACATCACCTGGGCCAGCCATATCGACCTGAAGACCGGCCGCCCGGTGGAAAACCCCGGCCAACGCCCGGCCAAGCCGCTGCCGGGTGAAACCAAGGGCAAGCCGGTGGAAGTCTCGCCACCGTTCCTGGGCGGCAAGAACTGGAACCCCATGGCCTACAGCCAGGACACCGGGCTGTTCTACATCCCCGGCAACCAGTGGAAAGAGGAATACTGGACCGAGGAAGTGAACTACAAGAAGGGCTCGGCTTACCTGGGCATGGGCTTCCGGATCAAGCGCATGTACGACGACCATGTCGGCACGTTGCGCGCCATGGATCCGACCACCGGCAAGCTGGTCTGGGAGCACAAGGAACACCTGCCGTTATGGGCCGGTGTGTTGGCGACCAAGGGCAACCTGGTATTCACCGGCACCGGCGACGGCTTCTTCAAGGCCTTCGACGCCAAGACGGGCAAAGAGCTGTGGAAGTTCCAGACCGGCAGCGGCATCGTCTCGCCGCCCATCACCTGGGAACAGGACGGCGAGCAGTACATCGGCGTGACCGTGGGCTACGGCGGTGCGGTACCGCTGTGGGGCGGCGACATGGCCGAGCTGACCAAACCGGTGGCCCAGGGTGGTTCGTTCTGGGTGTTCAAGATCCCGAGCTGGGACAACAAGACTGCACAGCGTTGACCTGCAGCGGGGAGCGGCCTTCGCCCCTCCCCGTTTCTGCCCTTCTCCTGCCCAGAGGCTTTTGCCATGAATTACCTGCCCTTGACCTTGCTGCTGGCGCTATCCCCTGCCCTGGCAGTGAACGCCGACGACGCCGGCACCGATACCCCCTTGATCATCAACGGCTGCGTGATTGCCGAAGCCAGCCAGTGCCCGGGGGCCAACCTGCGCGGCGCCAACCTGGCCAACCAGGACCTGCGCAAGATGAACCTGGCCGGTGCCGACCTGCGCGATGCCGACCTGCGTCATGCTCAGCTGGACCTGGCAAATCTGGAAAAAGCCCGCCTGCAAGGTGCCAACCTGACCCGCGCCAGCCTGCAACAGAGCAATCTGCGCCTGGCTGACCTGAGCAACAGCAGGCTGGTGGCCATTCAAGGCTGGGGCTTGTTCGCCCAGGGCGCACAGTTTGAAAAGGCGGACCTGCGCGCAGCCTACCTGCAGTTCGCCAGGCTGTCCGGGGCAAAGCTGCAGCAGGCCAACTTGCAGGCGGCGGACCTGGAGATGGCCTGGTTGAGCAAGGCTGACCTGCAAGAGGCCAACCTGGGGGATGCCAACCTGCAGGAGGCCAAGTTTGGCCAGAGCAACCTGGCACGCGCCGATTTGCGCGGGGCGCGGCAGCATTACGGGAATTTTCAGGAGGCCAACATGGAGGGGTGCAAGGGGTGCCCTGAAACCTGGGACAAATGAGAGGTCTGTAGGCGCGGGTTCCCCCGCGAAGGTCCGGGCCTGCTGGCCAATTTCCACCTGCCGTTCACCGTCGCAGCCGCCACCGTATTCGCGGGTAAACCCGCTCCTACACACAGATCGGGGGTGGACACATGTCGGGGGTGGACTCATTACGTTGTGCTCGGTGGGCTGCGACGCAGCCCCAACAGGTGCAATGAAATACCTCACCCCGCCACCCGCACCACCCCCAGATCAATCCCCAAATGCACAAGCTCGGCATGCGAGCTGACCTGCAACTTGCTCTTGAGCAAGGTCAGGTGGTTGGACACGGTCTTGGCACTGATACACAACTGCTCGGCAATCACCCGCGCCGGGGTTCCCTTGGCCAGCATCGTGAATATCTCCAGTTCGCGCTGGGTCATGCGCTGCAACCGCGGGTCACTGGTACTTTGCTGTGACAGGCAAGCCAGCTGGGTGGCCAGGGGCTGCTCGATGTAGGCATGCCCAGCCAACACCCGCTGCACCGCCTCGATCAGCACCTCGGGCGCCGAGTTCTTGGTCAGGTAGCCCGAAGCCCCCGCATCCAGCGCCTGGCGCACCAGCGGCAGCTCGTCGTGCATGCTGAAAAACAGCACCCGCAATTGCGGCAGGCGCTGGCGCAGGCGGCGAGTGGTTTCCAGGCCACTGATACCAGGCAGGCCAAAATCCATGATCACCAGGTTGGGCACCTGCTCCTGTACCCTGGCCAGCGCCTCTTCACCACTGGCGGCCTCACGCACCTGCACCAATGGCAGCACCGCCCGCAGCAAGCTGGCGTAGCCCTGGCGCACCACGGCGTGGTCATCGACCAACACGATATTCATCACACCTCCTCGGGAATGTTAAGGGCCAGCGCCCAGCCACCGCCCGGGCGGCTGAAAATGCGTAACTCCCCTCCAAGGCTGCGGGCGCGCTCGGCCATCGAGTGCAGGCCTACCCCTGGGCGCTGGGGCTGGTGGGCGCCGCAGCCGTTGTCGCGAATGAACAGGCGCAAGCCCTTGGGACTGCGCTGCAGGCGCACCCGCACCTGGCTGGCACCGGCATGCCGGGCGACGTTGGTCAACGCCTCCTGCAGCAAGCGGTACAAATGCGTTCTGCTCGGCCCAGTCAGCGCCGGCAAGTGCTCGCCAACCCGCAACCGGCATTCGATGCCCTGGGTGGCCTGCCACTGGCTCACCAACAGTCCGAAGGCCTCGGCCAGCGGCATGTAGTGCAGCGCCACCGGATACAGGTTGTGCACCAGCGCGCGAAAACCTTGCTGCAGGCGCTCGCAGTTGAGTTCAAGGGCCTGCACCGTCTGGGTCACCACTTCTGGCTCCTCGGCCACCATACGCAGCAGGCATAGCTGGGCACGCATGCCTGCCAGGTATTGCCCCAGATCATCGTGCAGGGTCTGCGCCAGCTGGGTACGCTCCTGCTCCTGCACCGCCAGCAGGGCCTGGGTCAGCTGGGCATTGTCGGCCTGGGCCTGCTCCAGGGTTGCAGCCATGCGGTTGAAGTGTTTGGCCAACTGGCGCACTTCCGGCAGGCCGGCCTCGCGCAGGCGTGCCGTCAATTGCCCGCCTGAGACCTGGTGCAAGGCCCCCAGCAGCTCATCCAGCAGGCCCATGGCCCGCCGTACCGCCCAGCGGATGGTCAGCAAGCTCAGCAACAACGCCAGGCCACAAACGCCAAGCAGTTGTTGCAGGGAGTCCCAGACTTCATCGATTTCATCCCGCGCATCCACGGCAATCAACACGCGGCGGCCATCACTCAAGTCCAGCAGCCGGCTGCTGTGGTAGCGCTCGCCGAACAACTGGCGGCCGAGCCAGGCATCGATACCGGCCTCTTGCGGCAGCCTTGGCACCTCACCCGCTGCCAGCCAATGCACCCGCACATGGCGCAGGCTCTTGGTCAAGCCGGGCTGCAGGTTTGCCGGGTCGCGTTCGGCGGTGTCGCCCAGGTATGCCACCACGGCTTCGGCTGACTGCAACTCACGTTCGACGTCGGCCACCGCCTGATGCAACAGCACCCCGGCACAAGCCAGCGTCACCAAGGCGAAGCACAACGTGACCCAGAGGTTGACTCGCCACAGGGCCGACAAGTTGACAAGGCGCACAAGCGGTTCTCCTCAGGCCGTTGTGGACCATCGTAAAACTGCGGCCCCCGCACTGAATTACTACCTTGGTACCGGCCGAGCGCTACTTTCTGCATATTCCCCCCTCCCGGCGGGCTTCCTATGCTGGCGCCATCTGCCGTGGAGTGTGTTATGCGCCAGCCTGCCCACCTTGCCTTGACCTGCCTGCTGGCCTTGGCCGCAACGCTGGCTACGCCCCTGGCGCCCGCCGCTCAGGGCCAGGCCGCAGCCCAGCTGCAGATACACATCGGCTACCTGGGCTATCGCCCCGCCGCTGGCCCGCTGCTGTCCAATGTCATCCCCGAACCCGGCGATGCCGGGCTCCAAGGTGCCGAACTGGCCATTGTCGACAGCAACAGCACCGGACGCTTCCTGAAGCAGCAGTTTCAGCTGACCAGCGCCAATGTCGACAGCCCCGAGGCCCTGCTGCAAGCCGCCAGGGCCCAGCATGAACAAGGCCTGCGCCTGTTCGTGGTTAATGCCCCGGCCGCCAGCCTGCGTGCGCTGTCTGCCGCCCTGCCCGACAGCCTGTTGTTCAACGCCGGCAGCCCCGACGACAGCCTGCGCAGCAGCCAGTGCCTGGGCAATGTCCTGCACAGCCTGCCGAGCCGGGCCATGCTGGCCGACGCCTTGGCGCAGTTCCTGGTGCTGCGCAAATGGCAACGGGCATTGCTGGTGGTCGGCCAGACCCCGGACGACCAGGCTTACGCCGCTGCCCTACGCCGGTCTATGAAGCGCTTTGGCGTGCAACTGGTCGCGGAAAAAACCTGGACCTTCGACAACGACCAGCGCCGCAGCGCCCAGGCCGACATGCCGCTGTTCACCCAGACTGCCGAGTACGACGTGGTGCTGGTGGCAGACGAGCGCGGTGACTTCGGGGAGTACCTGCCCTACCAGACGTGGTATCCACGCCCGGTGGCCGGTACCCAGGGCCTGACCCCCACGGGCTGGCACAAGACGGTGGAAACCTTTGGGGCGGCGCAGTTGCAAAAACGCTTCGAGGCCCAGGCCGGGCGCTGGATGAATGACCGTGACTTCGCCGCCTGGATGGCTGTGCGCAGTGTCGCCAGTGCAGCCAGCAAGCTGCGCCTGGCCGAACCTCGCGCGGTTCAGCAACTGCTGCTCAGCGAGCAGTTGCCGCTGGACGGCTTCAAGGGGCGCAAGCTCAGTTACCGCCCGTGGAACGGCGAACTGCGCCAGCCGATCCCGTTGGTTCAGCCCCGCGCCCTGGTCAGCACCTCGCCGCAGGAAGGCTTCCTGCATCCCTTCAACGAAATGGACAGCCTGGGCTACGACAAGCCCGAAGTGACGTGTAGCTACCCCTGACCCGACAACCACAACAATAAGGAATTCGCCATGCGCCGCCCCCTCTTTCACCGGGCCCTGCTTTACCCCAGCCTGCTGTCGGGCGCCCTGGCGCTGGCCAGCAGTCACGCCATGGCTGCCACCGCCTGGGTCTCCAACGAGAAGGACAACAGCCTCAGCCTGATCGACCTGCAAACGCTGGAAGTCACCGAAACCCTGCCGGTGGGCCAGCGCCCGCGTGGCTTGCTGCTGTCACACGACAACAAGCTGCTGTACATCTGCGCCAGCGATTCGGACCGGGTGCAGGTGATGGACGTGGCCACCCGCAAGATCATCAAGGAGCTGCCTTCCGGCAAGGACCCCGAGCAGTTCGCCCTGCACCCCAACGACCGCTGGCTGTATGTGTCCAACGAGGACGATGCGCTGGTGACGGTGATCGACACCGTCACCGACAAGGTGCTCGGGCAGATCGAAGTCGGCATCGAACCCGAAGGCATGGCGGTCAGCCCCGACGGCAAGTGGGCGGTCAACACCAGCGAAACCACCAACATGCTGCACTGGATCGACACCAGCACCCAGACCCTGGCCGACAGCACGCTGGTCGACCAGCGCCCGCGCTTCGTCGAGTTCAGCAAAGACGGTTCGCGCCTGTGGGCCTCGGCAGAAATCGGCGGCACGGTGACCATACTTGACGTGGCCACGCGCCAGGTGCTGAAAACCCTGAATTTCCAGATCAAGGGCGTGCACCCGGACAAAGTCCAGCCAGTGGGCATCAAGCTCACCGCCGATGGCAAGTACGCCTTCGTCGCCTTGGGCCCGGCCAACCACGTGGCGGTGATCGATGCCAAGACCTTTGATGTGCTCGACTACCTGCTGGTCGGGCGGCGGGTCTGGCAGCTGGCATTCACCCCGGATCAGAGCCAGTTGCTGGCCACCAACGGTGTCAGCGGTGACGTTTCGGTCATCGATGCGAAGCAGCTCAAAGTGCTCAAGTCGGTGAAGGTCGGGCGCTACCCCTGGGGCGTGGTGGTGACACCATGAATGCCCTCGACGTCAGTGACGTGAGCTTTGCCTATGGCCAGCGCGAGGCACTCCGGCAGGTCGGTTTCAGCCTGGCACCCGGGCGCTTCGCCGCATTGCTGGGCCCCAATGGTGCCGGCAAGTCGACCTTGATCGCCCTGCTCACGCGCCTGTACGACCTGCAGCATGGCGACATCCGCGTGTGCGGCTGCTCGCTACGCAACGCTGCACGCCCGGCCTTGCGCCAGCTGGGTGTGGTGTTTCAGCAAAGCACCCTGGACCTGGACCTGAGCGTTGAGCAGAACCTGCGCTACCACGCCGCCTTGCATGGCCTGTCGCGGCGCCAGAGCAACCTGCGGGTCGAAGCCGAACTGGCCCGCCAAGGCCTTGGCGAACGCCGGCGCGATCGTGTGCGTGAGCTGAACATCGGCCATCGGCGGCGGGTGGAAATTGCCCGCGCGCTGCTGCATGAACCGCGCCTGCTGCTGCTGGACGAAGCCAGCGTCGGCCTCGATCCGGCCAGCCGCCTGGCGCTTAACCAGCACCTGCGCCGGTTGTGCCGCGAGCAGCAGCTCAGTGTGCTGTGGGCCACTCACCTGCTGGACGAAGTGCAGCCCAGCGATGACCTGTTGATTCTGCATCAGGGGCGCCTGGTGGCCAGTGGCACGGCCGATGCGCTGAGCCTTGAGCACGGCGGCGACCTCGATAACGCCTTTGCCCGCTTGACCAACGCCCCCTCAGGAGCCCACGCCCGATGAACGCTTACTGGCAATGTTTCAACGGCATCATGCTGCGCGAATGGCTGCGCTTCGTGCTGCAGCGTACACGCCTGCTCAGCGCGCTGGTGCGCCCGCTGCTGTGGTTGCTGGTGTTCGCTGCCGGCTTTCGCGCAGCGCTGGGCATTGCCATCATCGAGCCCTACGACACTTACATCCCCTACGAGGTGTACATCATCCCCGGCCTGGCCTGCATGATTCTGCTGTTCAACGGCATGCAGGGCTCGCTGTCGATGGTCTACGACCGCGAGATGGGCAGCATGCGCGTGTTGCTGACCAGCCCGCTGCCACGCCCGTTCCTGCTAGGCAGCAAACTGCTGGCAACTTCATTGATTTCCCTGCTGCAAGTCTATGCCTTCCTCGCCATCGCCTGGTTATACGGGGTACAGCCACCGGCTGCAGGCTTGCTGATGGCGCTGCCAGCGTTGCTGCTGGTGGCCTTCATGCTCAGTGCCCTGGGGCTATTGCTGTCGAACGCCATCCGCCAGCTGGAGAACTTTGCCGGGGTGATGAACTTCGTGATCTTCCCGCTGTTCTTCCTGTCGTCGGCGCTGTACCCGTTGTGGAAAATGCGCGAGGCCAGCCAGTGGTTGTACTGGATGTGTGCTGTGAACCCGTTCACTCATGCCGTAGAGCTGGTGCGGTTTGCACTTTATGAGCGGTTGAACCTGCTGGCGCTGGCGGTGTGCCTGGGGTTGACCGCATTGTTCACCCTGCTGGCGATCCTCACCTTCAACCCCCAGCATGCAGCGCTGCGCAAGCCGCGCTGAAAACCTGGCGTGCAACGCGGATAGTGTGTGGGAGCGGCCTTGTGTCGCGATTGGGCCGCAAAGCGGCCCCTAGATTTCAGCTGCACCGCACACATTGCCGGGGCTGCTGCGCAGCCCTTTCGCGACACAAGGCCGCTCCCACACCTAGGGCGTCTCCATGCCTTCAGGCGCCTGGCCATCTACTACTTTAGTACTGCATTTACTGTCTATCGTCGCATTCACAAAGCACCGCCACTGGCATGTAATGAGTCCATAACAAAAAGGAAAAACCGCCATGCCACGTGCCCTGCCCCGGCTGCCACGCCCTTTGATGGCGGTACTTTCGCTGAGCCTGACGCTAGGTATCGCCCAGGCTGACACGGCGCCGCTGTTCTCCGCCGACGGCTATCGCACCACGCACTACCGCAGCCCGCCCCCGCAACAGGTCGAAGGCGGCCAGGTCATCGACACCGCCACTTTGCAAGGCCTGCTGAGCCAGACGCCCCGGCCGGTGCTGATCGACGTCTATCGCCGTCAATGGCTGCAAGGTCGCTTCATAGAAGACGAACCGCACAGCAACCTCCCCGGCAGCCTGTGGCTGGCCAACACCGGCGACGGCGAACTGAACCCGGCATGGCAGGACTACTTCGTGCGTAACCTGCAAAAAGCCACGGCCGGGCACCCGGACCAACCACTGGTCTTTTACTGCCGCTCCGATTGCTGGTTAAGCTGGAACGCGGTAAAACGCGCGAAAGCCTTGGGCTATAACAACCTGTATTGGTACCGCGACGGCCTGGATGCCTGGCAGCAAGCCAACCTGCCATTGCAGCCGGCACAACCGGTGCCGTTCCCCTGAAATGCCTGCGTATGCGTGCCCCGCTCCATCCAATAAAAACAAGGTGAAAAGGCCATGTACAAAATTCTGATTGCCGACGATCACCCCCTGTTTCGCGAAGCCATCCACAACGTCATCAGCGATGGCTTCCAGGGCAGCGAGGTCATGGAGACCGCCGACCTTGAAAGCGCCCTGGCCCTGACCCAGGCGCATGACGACCTCGACCTGATCCTGCTCGACCTGAACATGCCCGGCATGCACGGCCTCAATGGCTTGATCACCCTGCGCAACGAGGCGCCGACCACGCCGGTGGTCATCGTTTCGGCCGAGCAGGAAAAACAGATCGTGCTGCAGGCCATTACCTACGGTGCCGTGGGTTTCATCACCAAGTCGTCGCCACGCTCACAGATGATCGAAGCGATCGAGCAGATCCTCAATGGCAATGTCTACCTGCCACCAGACATCATCCGCGCGCAGAAAAGCAGTACCAGCCGGCGCCATAACGATGCTCCGAGCTTCCCGCCGGAAATGCTCCAGGCCCTGACCCGCAAGCAACTGCTGGTGCTCGAGCGCATGACCAAAGGCGAATCGAACAAGCAGATCGCCTACACGCTGGACATCGCCGAAACCACCGTCAAGGCCCACGTTTCGGCGATCTTGCGCAAGCTCAATGTGCACAACCGGGTACAAGCCATCCTCAGTGCCGGCGATATCGATTTTGCTGATTATCTGCGCCGTTGACCTGTTCCAGCCGCTTCGCGGGTCAACCCGCGAAGCGGCCAACCGCTATGCCACGCCACTGGCCAGTAGATGGCTCATCGCCGTCTTGAGCTTCATCGGCCGTACGGGCTTGTGCATCAGTGTGTGACCCAGCTCGCGGATCTGCTGCTTGAGATCATTGCTGTAGTTGGCAGTGATCATCAGCGCCGGTAGCGGCTGGGCACGGCGGGCATTGATCCGCGCTACGGCGTCGACACCATTGCAGTCGTTGTCCAGGTGGTAGTCGGCAATCAGCAGGTCGGCCTCGGCGTGGTAGTTGTCCACCTGGCGCGCCAGGTCTTCCTCCGACAGCGCAGTGACCACCCGGCAGCCCCAACCTTCCAGCAAGGTGCGCATGCCCGCGCAAATCGCCGCATCGTTATCCAGCACCCACACCCGCGCCCCACGCAGGCGTTCGAGCATCGGCTCGCAGATCACCTGGCTCGCCTGGGCCTTGGGTGCAGTGGCGCTCAGCGGCACCTCGACAGCGAACACCGAGCCTTTGCCCAGCCATGAACGCACGCGGATCCGGTGGCCGAGGATGCCGGCGATCTTCTCCACGATTGCCAGGCCCAGGCCCAGCCCACGGTCCTGGTCCGGGCGCTGCACATCACCCCGCTTGAACTCCAGGAACATGTCTTCCAGGTGTTCTTCGGCAATGCCGATGCCGCTGTCCCATACTTCAATCCGCACGCCACCGCGCTGGCGCCGGCACCCCAGCACCACGCGCCCGCTGCGGGTGTAGCGGATGGCATTGCTGAGCAGGTTGCGCAGGATGCGTGCCAGCAGCTGGATGTCACTGCGCACGACGGCAGAACACCCCACAAAATGCAGCTCTAACCCTTCGCTACGCGCTACCTGGGCGTATTCGGCAGCCAGGTTGTCCATCAGTTCGTGGAGGGCAAACGGGGCGACATCGGCCTTGATCACCCCGGCATCGAGCTTGGAAATATCCACCAGGGTGCCCAACAGGTTTTCCACATCCTCCAGCGAATTGCTGACATTTCGCACCAGGTGGGCAGCGTTTTGCGGCTCGTCGCGCTCGAGCAACGCACTGGTGAACAGCCGCGCCGCGTTCAGCGGTTGCAGCAGGTCATGGCTGACCGCAGCCAGGAACTTGGTTTTCGACAGGTTGGCCTGCTCGGCCTCGCGCTTGGCCTCGCGCAGACGCGACTCGGCCTGGCTGCGCTCTTCGATTTCGCGCAACAACTGGTCGTTGAGACTGGTCAGTTCGGCAGTGCGCTCGCGCACCCGTTGCTCCAGGTGCTGATACGCCTGGTGCAACGCCTGTGCGGTGTTGCGCCGCTCGGTGATGTCGCGGATCAGCACGAAGATGCCCACCACTTCGCCACTGGCCAGGCGGTTCGGCACGTAGGAGCGCAGCATATAGCGCTCCTGGCCGTTGATATTGGTCTCGGCAAATTCAAACGTTACGCTCTCCCCCGCCAGCGCCCGCGCCACATAGCCTTCCAGGCGCCGGTAATGCTGCTCGCTGTGGGCCTCGCGCAGGCTCTGGCCCAGCATCACACCATGCGGCCAGCAATACCACTCTTCGTAAACCTTGTTGGTGAATTCGTAGACCAGATCGGCGTTCAGGTAGGCGATCAACGCCGGGACGTTGTCGGTAATCAGACGAATCTGGTGCTGGTGGGCAGTCTCGGCCCGCTGCCGGGCCTCGCTGAGCAGCCGGTTGACCGCCTTGAGTTCGGCCATGGCCTGGTTCAGCGCATCGGTGCGTTCGCGCACCTGCTCGGCCAGCACCACCGAATGCTGGAACGCGGCGTATGGGTCGTTGCCCCGGGTCACGCCCGACTCGATGCGCTCGATCAGTGCGTCATTGATGCGCTGCAGCTTGTGGTTCTGATGCTGCAGCCGGGTCAGCTCGGCCTGCAGTTCAGCGACCGACAGGAGGCCGGTTGCGGGCAATGGCGACCCCGGTGAAGGTCTGGTTGATGTGCATGCCATTGAACTGTTCTCCGTAGGTGTTGAAGCCAATCACCCGTTGCTCGCGCAGGAACGCGCCGACCGGCTCCAGGCCGTGATGGGCCTCCAGTTCCAGCCGCCGCAGGAAACAATCACAACCGATGGTCAGCAGCAATGGTCCGAGACGCTGGTGCAAGCCATCGAACAGCTGGTGCAGGTTCGGCAACAGCGGGCCCGGGGTCATGGCCGTGAGCACGATGCCGTTCTCCACCGCGCAGTAGAAGCTCAAGCTGAGGTCAGGGTGCATTTGCTGGATCGCCCGCACGTAGTACTGATCATGAATGCGCACGGCCAGCGGGTGGGCGGCGAACACCCGGTGATCGAGCGCAGCCACGGGCACACCGATGTGGCGGGCATATTCCTCGGCCGCCGGCTCGGCATTCAGTTCGAAAACCCGGCGCTGGGCGCTGTCGGCACCGGTTACCACCAGCTTTTCCTGGCGCGGCAGGATGTGATGCGTGGTGAACACTTCGAAGTCGAGCCAGGTGTTGACCAGCACCACCACGGCTGCGCCGTTGTGGAATGCACCGCCGTAATACACATGGGTGCGGTTCAGGTAATTGTCGTCACCGGCCGAGCCGCCGAAGTGCGGGATATCCCCCAGTGCTGCGCTGAGTGCGGCAAGCACCATCTCCTCGCGGCTGGACAAGCCATCGAGCAGCGTGAGTGCAAAGCTGTGGCCCTTGATTGGCGCCAGGGTATTGCTGCGGCAGGTGCCGACCAGCCGCTCGACCATCTGCTGCGCGTCGATCAGGCTGAAGCGCTCCATCTCATCGATCAACGCGGTGGCGATCGAAAAGTGCCGGTGATCGAAGCCCACCGCCGTCACGCAATTGCGGCCGTAGCCCAGCGGGGTGATTTCACCGGCGCTGGTGCAGCCGACCAGGCGTATGCCGCCAAAGTCCTGTTCCAATGCTTCGCCCAAAGCCTGCAAGTCGTATTCGGCGGAGCAGAAGAACAACACGAAACCCAGGTGCGGGTGCAGCAACTGCCGCGCCAGGTCCTGAGCGGCCAGCCGTGCGTCGGTAGCCTGAGACATGGCACTGACCACACCGTCGTTATGAGCCTGCTGCATCGTGGTCTCCGGCACGGGGTGGCTGAGTGATCAGTTTAAGGAGCGGGTGGCGGGTGACGAATGCTACTTGGGTAGCGGGTGGGCGGTTCCATGGGCGTAAAAGACCGCGTCATTCGGGGCCGCGTTGCGGCCCCGGCCACTTACCAGGTCAACACCGCGCCCACCGCAAAGGTATCGGTGTCTTCGTTCTGCGCACTGGTGTCATGCCCGTCGATGGAAAACTGGTTGTACTCGGCAACCAGTTTCAGGTTGTCGTTGATGTCATGGAACAGCGCCACACCCCGGGTCTCGTAGTCCGCGCCGCTGCCAACCGCACCGTTGCCATCGTCCTTGGTCTTGCCATAGGACAGCGCCACGCGGTTCTTGCCGAACTTGTACGAGCCCTGCAGCAGGTAGCCATCACTGTCGACATTGCGCAAAACCGGTTCGCCGGCATTGTTGGTGAAGAACGGGTTGATGCCTTTGGCCTGGAACCCCGAGCCGGTCAGCGACCAGCCGCCCATCTTTGCCTGCACCCCGTAACCCACCCCCTTGGAAGTGATCGTTTCTACCGTGGAGTCAGTATTGTCCGAGGTCTGGTAACTGCCGTTGACCCAGCTGTAGATCTGCGCGCCACCGAGGTCGAACTGGTAGGTGATCTCGCTCTCGGTGCGTGGGTTTTCCTGGTAGGCCTTTCCGGTCGGGCTGCTGTCGTTGGTGTCCACCGGGTCCATGATGCCCACCGCCACCCGTAGGCCCTCCATCACTGGCGTACGGTAGGTGATCTGTGAGGTAGGGAACGGGTATGGGTAACCGCTGCCAATGTTGCCGAACGACACCCCGCCGCCGTCCACCAGCCCCAGGGTGTCGCTGACCTGGCCATAGCCGGCCAGCAGTTCGTCGAGCAGGATGTTGGAACGGGCGAACAGCCCGAAGTCCTTGCCGATCAGCACCTCGCCCCACTCGGGGTTGGCCACCGTGCCATAGAACTGGCGCACGTCGATGGCGGTGTCGGTGCCGTTGGTTTCACTGTCGTTGATGGTTACCCAGAACGAGGCACGCGCGCCGAGCTTCAGGTCATCCACCTGCTTGCCCATGTTGAAGCCGAGGTAGTTGGGCAAGAAGCCCATCTTCACCCGCGACTGGCGGCGGTCAAACTGCTCGCCCTCACGGTCGACCTCGCTGTTGACGTAGAAGGCGTTGATATAGCCATCGGTGGAAAACGTCGTCTGATCCTTGTCGTACAGCATGATCTCGGCTTCGGCGACGCTGCTCAGGCCAAGCGCAGAAAAGCTGGCGATGGCGGCTGCGAGAAAACGAGGCGGCAGGTGCTTATTGTTGTTGTGCATGGCGCGCTCCAAACGGGGACGGGATGTCGGAGGCGATTATCAGAAGGGGGCAAACTGCCAGAAACGCTGCTTTGGCGTGGGGTGGCGAGTGCTTTGGGGCGGGAGGGTGTGGCCCGGTGATTTGGTCCCGGTACCTGCTTGGGTCCTGGTTCGAGACTTATGGCTCAGGCAGGAGTGGCAGGCGGGTATCAATACGATTGAATGAACCGGGGCCGCCTTGCGGCCCTTCGCGGGCTCGCCCGCTCCCACAAT
>NZ_JBICJR010000022.1:0-1072 GCF_043103245.1 Pseudomonas sp. YQ_6 | reverse complement strand
GAATGCAGCACGAGCTTCGGTTTCTCTCCCAGGCAATCGAGCGCTTTGCCAAGCATGTTCCCAACCAGGCTATAGCACGGGCGGCTGGCCATTTCGTAGGCCACGATTTCGCCGTTGTACAAATCCATCACGGGCGACAGGTAAAGCTTCTGTTGAGCTACTTTGAACTCGGTTACGTCGGTCACCCACTTCTGGTTTGGGCGTTGAGCAACAAAATTTCGCTCCAGCACATTCGCTGCCACTTTACCGACGGTACCTCGATAGGAGCGGTATTTCTTGGGGCGCACTACTGATTTCAATCCCTGCTCAGCCATCAGCCGTTCAATGACCTTCTTGTTCACCCGCTTTTCCTTCCTGATTACGAGTGCGATACGGCGATAACCATAAAGCCCTTTCTGCTCGTGGTAGACGCGATGCACCAATGCCTTGAGCTCAGCATGCCGATCTGGCTTCTGCTGAGCTTTGAGCTGGTAGTAGAAGGTGCTGCGCGCCAGCTCGACCAGTTGAAGGAGGTCAGGCAAAGGAAATCTGCGCTTGAGTTTGGAAACGATCAGGACTTTTTCCCGCGTGTTCGTTCCTTTTCCTCGCGCAGAGCCTTGAGCTCCTTTAGGACAGCGTTCTCCATGCGCAGGTACTCAAGTTCAGCCATCAGCTGATCTCGAGACTTCTGATCATCACTGGTATCGGTGGGTTTGACAGGCTTGATCTTCTTCGACACGTCGATTGGCTTTCTTGGCTTAATGGCAGTAGAGGGTGCAGGACTGCCACTGTAGTACTGCCGCTGCCAAATGCCTATCTGAGAGGACTGCCCAAGACCAAAATGGGCAGCGGTCTGGCGCAGTGAAAGCCGATGCTCGTGCATGTAGCTAAGCACCTGCTGCTTGAAATCACTGCTATAGCGCCGCCCATGCGAGCCTGGACCAATGCCATTATTGGCCTGATATCTGGCCACCCAGCGTCGAAGCAGACTGAAATCGATACCTAAGTGTTGAGCCACCTTTCGGAAACCGTTGCTGCCGTCCAGGTAGGCTGTGATCGCTGTGAGCTTGAATTGCTCGGTGTACTTACCCAT
>NZ_JBICJR010000021.1:0-1244 GCF_043103245.1 Pseudomonas sp. YQ_6 | reverse complement strand
GCCGATGGCAGGCCGGCGCCCATGGTCGCCAGGGCGTTGTCCAGCAGCACGGTGTTTGGCTTGTGCGCTTTGTAGTTGCGGGCGAACCAGATCTTGTAGATGCCGTTGTCCAGGGCGACGATGCCTTCGGACGGCAGTACACGACGGATGTCAGCCACCATGCGCTGTGGGTAGACCGGGAAACGGTCGTCGTCGGCGCCTTCGGCGATCTGTGCTTCGTTGGCTTCACGGATGGCCATCAGGCGGGTGAAGTCCCAGTGCGACGTGTCGTTCAGCGCTTCACTGATCTGCCATACGGCGTTGGCGATGTCGCCGATCACTTCTACTTGCGGGAAGTACACGGCATCGACTTCGGCAGCGCGGAAGTTGATGTGGATGACTTCGGTGCCGCCACGGACCATGAAGAACGGTGGCTTCTCGATCACATCGTGGCCGATGTTGATGATCAGGTCGGCGGCTTCGACGGCGCGGTGAACGAAGTCGCCCGACGACAGCGCAGCGTTGCCGAGGAAGCGCGGGTGGCGCTCGTCGACCACGCCTTTACCCATTTGGGTGGTGATGAACGGGATGCCGGTCTTGTCGATCAGTTGCTTGAGGACCTTGGCGGTCATCTTGCGGTTGGCACCGGCACCGATCACCAGAATCGGGTTACGCGCGTTCTGCAGTTTCTCGACGGCAGCTTCGATGGCCACGTGCTCGGCCAGCGGGCGGCGGTGCAGGCTGCGCGGGATCGGCAGCGCGTCGGTCTGCTCGGCGGCGATATCTTCCGGCAGCTCCAGGTGCACCGCACCCGGCTTTTCTTCTTCGGCCAGGCGGAAGGCTTCGCGCATGCGCGCCGGGATGTTGTCGGCCGAGGCGAACTGGTGGGTGTATTTGGTGATGGGGTCCATCATGCCGCACACGTCAATGATCTGGAAGCGACCCTGCTTGGACTTCTTGATCGGCTTCTGCCCGGTGATCATCATCATCGGCATGCCGCCCAGGTAGGCGTACGCACTGGCGGTTACCAGGTTGGTGGCTCCAGGGCCGAGGGTCGACAGGCTGACGCCGGTCTTGCCGGTCAGACGACCGTAGGTGGCAGCCATGAAACCTGCAGACTGCTCGTGACGGGTCAGTACCAGCTTGATCTTCGACTTGCGCAGGGATTCGAGCAGGTCGAGGTTTTCCTCACCGGGAATGCCGAATACATACTCGACACCTTCGTTTTCCAGGCATTGCACAACGACATCGGCGGCCTTGGCCAT
>NZ_JBICJR010000020.1:0-370 GCF_043103245.1 Pseudomonas sp. YQ_6 | reverse complement strand
CAACTTCATGCAGTCGAGTTGCAGACTACAATCCGGACTACGATACACTTTCTGCGATTAGCTCCCCCTCGCGGGTTGGCGGCGCTCTGTATGTACCATTGTATGACGTGTGAAGCCCTACCCATAAGGGCCATGAGGACTTGACGTCATCCCCACCTTCCTCCGGTTTGTCACCGGCAGTCTCATTAGAGTGCCCTTTCGTAGCAACTAATGACAAGGGTTGCGCTCGTTGCGGGACTTAACCCAACATCTCACGACACGAGCTGACGACAGCCATGCAGCACCTGTGTACTGGTTCTCTTTCGAGCACTCCCTGATCTCTCAAGGATTCCAGCCATGTCAAGGGTAGGTAAGGTTTTTCGCGTTGCAT
>NZ_JBICJR010000001.1:0-336 GCF_043103245.1 Pseudomonas sp. YQ_6 | reverse complement strand
GTGCCTGATTTTTGGTGTTTGACCGAAGTGTGAAAAAACTTCGATAAGTGCTTGCCAGAGCGCCAAGTCGCCCGTAGAATGCGCGCCACACCGAGAGACATGGGTGATTAGCTCAGCCGGGAGAGCATCTGCCTTACAAGCAGAGGGTCGGCGGTTCGATCCCGTCATCACCCACCACTCGATGTATAGCGCAGCGGTAGTTCAGTCGGTTAGAATACCGGCCTGTCACGCCGGGGGTCGCGGGTTCGAGTCCCGTCCGCTGCGCCATATTCCACTTCCAGGGCCCACTGAACACCCGGAAGTAACAGAGAAAGCGACCTTAGGGTCGCTTTTTTT
>NZ_JBICJR010000019.1:0-624 GCF_043103245.1 Pseudomonas sp. YQ_6 | reverse complement strand
AAGAGAACAAACCATGCTCGCACTTCTGGGCCTGATCATGGTGGTGACCTTCACCTACCTGATCATGAGTAAACGCCTGTCCCCGATCGTTGCGCTGACCATCGTGCCGATTGTTTTCGCCCTTATTGGCGGTTTCGCGCCAGACCTGGGCAAGATGATGCTCGATGGGCTGAAAATGGTCGCACCGTCTGCCGCGCTGCTGCTGTTCGCCATCCTGTTCTTCGGCCTGATGATCGACGCCGGCCTGTTCGACCCGCTGATCCGCAAGATTCTCAAGCGGGTGAATGGCGACCCGATCAAGATCGCGATCGGCACCGCCCTGCTGTCGCTGCTGGTGGCGCTGGACGGTGATGGCACCACGACTTACATGATTACCTGCGCTGCCATGCTGCCGCTGTACAAGCGCATCGGCATGAACCCGATGATCCTGGCGACCGTATCGATGCTGTCATTGAGCATCATGAGCGGCATGAGCCCGTGGGGTGGTCCCGCCACCCGCGCCATTGCCGCGCTCGGCCTGGATGCGACCGAGTACTTCATTCCGATGTTGCCCACCGTCATCGGTGGGGCGGCATGGGTTGTGTTCACCGCCTACCTGCTGGGCCGTGCCGAGCGCCGGCGTAT
>NZ_JBICJR010000018.1:0-15738 GCF_043103245.1 Pseudomonas sp. YQ_6 | reverse complement strand
GGGTCACGACCAGGTCGTGAGCCAGCGGCTGGTTGACGTGCACGGTGAAGGTTGGCTTGACGTTCTCAGCCACCGAGGTCTGGTCGGCGGTGATGGTGACCTTGACCAGGTCGCCTTCGTTGCCTGGAGTGCCTGGCTCGTCAGTGACGGTAGTGCTGACCGGGGTCTTGTCCAGGTTCAGGTTTTCGAACTTCCACGCATCAGCGCCGCTGACGGCGTCGATGGCATTGACCACCGGCTGGTTAGTGCCGACATAGACGTTGTCCGGGGCAGTTGCAGTCGCCGAACCGGTGGTGCTGTTGGCTGCCACGACGACGGTGGTGCCGTCGGTCAGCTTGAAGTACAGCTCCGAGTGGTTGTTGATCGGCAGACCGTCTTTGTTGGTCAGCGTGATGGTGTAAGTGATCTCACCGCCTTCGGTCACCGAAGGGGTGGCGGTCAGTTTGGCCACCACTTCACTGATAGTGTCCGAGATCTCAACGGTAGCCGGGCCACCCAAGGCCAGCTTCTCGAAGGTGGCACCCGGAACTGTAGCGTCGGTAACACTGAGCGTGATGGAGCCTGCATCAAGATAGACGTCATCGCCCTGAACCGAGGTCTTGTACTCGACTTCGGTCTTACCGGCTTCGATCGTCACGGTGTCGCCGTTCGACAGGGTTACGGTCAACGGACGGTCCAGCGCCTGGCTCACTTTCACAGTAAAGGAAGGTTGCTGGTCTTCGGTCACATTGCCATTGCTGACAATGCTTACGGTGACGGCATCGATGCTGTCATTGATGACCGTCGAGGCCGGCGTCGGGTTCGGGGTCAGCTGCTCGAAGTTGCCGCCCGTGGCGTTCTCGATGGTGACGCTGACGGTCGAGCCGTTGTTATAGACGTCATTGGCCGGGGTCTGGAAATCAACGCTGCCCTGGGTTTTACCCGCTTCAACGGTGATGGTCTGGCCGTTGGACAGGGTCACGGTTACCGGCGTCTGAGCAGGGTTGCTCAGGGTCACGGTGTAAGTGATCACGCCGCCTTCGGTTACGCTTGGCGAGGCGGTCAGGGTCGCGGTGGTGGTGTCGACCGAGTCGTTGATCGTGGTCTGAGCCGGCGTCGGGTTCGGGGTCAGTTGCTCGAAATTACCGCCAGTGGCGTTCTCGATGGTGACGCTGACGGTCGAACCGTTGTTGTAGACGTCATTGCCCGGGGTCTGGAATTCAACGCTGCCCTGGGTTTTACCCGCTTCAACGGTGATGGTCTGGCCGTTGGACAGGGTAACCGTTACCGGCGTCTGAGCAGGGTTGCTCAGGGTCACGGTGTAGGTGATCACGCCGCCTTCGGTGACTGACGGGCTCGCCGTCAGGGTCGCGGTGGTGGCGTCGACCGAGTCGTTGATCGTGGTCTGAGCCGGCGTCGGGTTCGGGGTCAGTTGCTCGAAATTACCGCCAGCGGCGTTCTCGATGGTGACGCTGACGGTCGAACCGTTGTTGTAGACGTCATTGGCCGGGGTCTGGAAATCAACGCTGCCCTGGGTTTTGCCGGCTTCAACGGTGATGGTCTGGCCGTTGGACAGGGTCACGGTTACCGGCGTCTGAGCAGG
This sequence comes from Pseudomonas sp. YQ_6, assembly GCF_043103245.1. NCBI lineage: Bacteria > Pseudomonadati > Pseudomonadota > Gammaproteobacteria > Pseudomonadales > Pseudomonadaceae > Pseudomonas > Pseudomonas sp. YQ_6. The sequence goes on along the minus strand of NZ_JBICJR010000018.1, from coordinate 14,156 downwards.
GTTGCTCAGGGTCACGGTGTAGGTGATCACGCCGCCTTCGGTGACCGACGGGCTCGCCGTCAGGGTCGCGGTGGTGGTGTCGACCGAGTCGTTGATCGTGGTCTGAGCCGGCGTCGGGTTCGGGGTCAGTTGCTCGAAGTTGCCGCCCGTGGCGTTCTCGATAGTGACGCTGACGGTCGAGCCGTTGTTATAGACGTCATTGGCCGGGGTCTGGAAATCAACGCTGCCCTGGGTTTTACCCGCTTCAACGGTGATGGTCTGGCCGTTGGACAGGGTAACCGTTACCGGCGTCTGAGCAGGGTTGCTCAGGGTCACGGTGTAAGTGATCACGCCGCCTTCGGTTACGCTTGGCGAGGCGGTCAGGGTCGCGGTGGTGGCGTCGACCGAGTCGTTGATCGTGGTCTGAGCCGGCGTCGGGTTCGGGGTCAGTTGCTCGAAATTACCGCCAGTGGCGTTCTCGATAGTGACGCTGACGGTCGAACCGTTGTTGTAGACGTCATTGGCCGGGGTCTGGAAGTTGACGCTGCCCTGGGTTTTACCCGCTTCAACGGTGATGGTCTGGCCGTTGGACAGGGTCACGGTTACCGGCGTCTGGGCAGGATTGCTCAGGGTCACGGTGTAAGTGATCACGCCGCCTTCGGTCACGCTTGGCGAGGCGGTCAGGGTCGCAGTGGTGGTGTCGATTGTATCGGTCACCTGGGTAACCGCTGGCGTTTGCGGCAATGTCACCGTCAGCCCACCACCTCCGGTACTACCTGTCACGGTGGCCGAAATCTGGCCCCCGTCGATGTAGGGTGTGTCGTTTGCCGGAACTGCGACGTTGACGCTACCACTTGTCTGCCCAGCCGGAATTACGATCACGGCACCGTTGGACAGAGTAAGTACCAGGTTGGTGGTCGGCGCCTGACCAACGGTGGCGGTATAAACGATTACGCCACCCGCTTCACTGATGGAAGGGGTTGCGCCAAGCGTCAGCTCAGTAGCGACGGTGGTATCCGTCGGTGTGGTCACCAGGTTGTTGCCGTTAGTGTCCAGCAGGCCCACTTCTTCGTTATCGGGTACGCCCGCAAAGCCCAGCCCGTCAGTCGGGAAGCCAACCGTCGGGTCAACTCGGCCAGCCGTCTCTTCGAGCATCACGAAGCTGTGGCCACCGCCGAGCGCACCACCACCTGCTGATGACGGGCCAGCGGCGGTAGCTTCAAGCTCAGTAGTCGGGTCAACACCAGCAGCAATTGCCTGCTGCAGCTCTTCCACCGAAGGCGCGGCCTGGGCTGCCGCCTGGCTCAGGTCGGTGCTACTGTCAGGCGCATCGGCACTCCATTGGCTGTCACGTCCAAGATCGAGCAGTCGGCCATCAGCCAGCTCCAAAGTAACTGCACCGCCAGGACCGGTGAGCACTTCCTCACCGGCCAACAGGCGGTCACCTTCGATAAGTACACGCCGGATGCCCTCTGGGGATACCGCAATAACCTGGCCGACAATGCTTTTGACGATGGCTACAACGCTGCTCATTGGACTCTCCGTGTGACCCGATGGGGTACTTCCCTGCCAGAGCGGCGCTTGCTAGCCACTTCAGGCGGAACTATGTAGATGATCTCTTGACGTTTTTGACGTCAATATTCCGTCTATAACTTTTTGGAATTGCCTGACTGCCAAACTATTGACCTTATACATGCCATCCTAAACAATCGGCAATGTAATGTCACATTGATATTTGTACCTTAGCCAAGCGTTTCCGGAGGACAAATGTCTTACATCATCAAAAAGGTGTTAAGCCATCAGTCCTAGCACTTTTTCATACAGCTCAGCAGCCGTAAATCATGCGGCGCGACCGACTTACTCGGCAATGTCAGCGTTACTGGCGTCAATATCCAGATCACTGTCAATCGCCCGGACACTGATTGCCAAATAAGCACAAACCTTGCCGGAATGCGGCCAGGCAGAGGTCGATAGCCAGCCAGAGCCGGGGCGCTTGCTCACTCGAGGCCCACCAGGCTTTCAACGCTGCGCGAGTCACAAGCAGCTATGTGTCGCAAATCAAAGAGATGACGTACGAGTGCGTGAATAATGGTATCCCGATCATTGAAAATCGCTTGCGGATATTGAATGCAAGAATGCAAGGATCCGCGCTCTATAGATGAATTCTGACTAACAAGCCACAGATATGCGCCAACAAACCAGCGCCTGTTTACTGACAGTGACTAAGCTGGAACCCAAAGCCCTTGCATGCCTTGGCTGAGTGGCAGGCTATGCTGCAACAAGCCGGATGATGGCTGGATCAAAAATGAAACAATCATTGCCCCGCTAAGTCTGGTGAAAATGAAGCACGTAGAATTGTTTACTCAACACCGATTCAAGGCGAACATTGGCCAGCTGCTCCAGCACCAGGGCGTGATAACCCTTATCAGCACAGCTTTGCAGCACCAAAGAGAGCCAGGGTGAGCCGGCCGGACCTTAACGACGGCACACCCACCCCACCCACCACAAGGATGAAGAGAGCGCCGCGTGGAATCCGAAGTCAGTCGAGTCCAACTCAGCCACGATCCACGCAGTCAGCATGACGATCCCCTGCTGGATAGTCTGCTGAGCCTGTGTGTCCTGCACCAGAAGCCCGCCAGCCGGGTCATGCTGACAACAGGCCTACCGCTACCCGCCCAGCGCCTGAGCCCTGAACTGCTGCCGCGCGCTGCGGCCCGGGCTGGCCTGCAGGGGCGCCTGCTTCAGCGAAAGCTGGAGCAGATCCCGAGTATCGCCATGCCGGCCATGCTGCTGCTCAAGGAGGGCCGCAGCGCCGTCCTGCTCGGCTGGGAGAACGATGACACCGCGCGCCTGCTACTCAGCGAGAGCGACGGTGGCGAGGTGCATGTCAGCCGCGAAGCACTGCTAAGCGACTACAGCGGCCGCGTGTTCTTCGCGCAGCCGCAGCACAAGTTCGATGTCAACCATGGCAACCTCATCCCACGAGCGAAGTCGTGGTTCCGCGACACCCTGCTGCGCAGCAAGTGGTTGTATATCGACGCCATCGCCGCCAGCCTGGTGATCAACCTGATCGCCTTGGCCGCGCCGCTGTTCGTGATGAACGTGTATGACCGGGTGGTGCCAAACCAGGCCACCTCGACGCTCTGGGTACTGGCCATCGGTATCGCCGGCGCGTATATCTTCGACCTGATCCTCAAAGGCCTTCGCGGCCTGTGCCTGGACCTGGCCGGCAAGAAGACCGACCTGATCATCTCGGCAACGCTGTTTGAACGTATTGTCGGCATGTCGATGAAGTACCGGCCGGCGCGGGTCGGCAGCTTTGCCCAGAACATTCACGAGTTCCAGGGCTTGCGCGACTTCCTCGCCTCGCTGACCCTGACCAGCCTGATCGACCTGCCCTTTACCATCCTGATTTTGATTGTCATCGCCATCATTGGCGGGCATCTGGTGTGGATACCGATCATCGCCTTCCCGCTGGCTCTGGGCATCGGCTACGCCCTGCAACGGCCACTGATGGCGACCATGGAGCGGACCATGGCTTTGGCATCAGAGCGCCAGTCCAGCCTGATCGAAACCCTCGCCGGCCTGGATGCGGTAAAGGTCAATAACGCCGAAAGCGAACGCCAGTACATGTGGGAGCAAACCCTCGGCACCCTGAGTCGGCTGGAGCTGCGGGTGAAGGTGCTGTCGAGCCTGGCGATGAACATCACCCTGCTGATCCAGCAACTGGCCGGCGTCGCAATGATCTGCGTGGGCGTGTATCTGATCATCGATGGCAACCTCAGCATGGGCGGCCTGGTGGCCTGCTACATGCTCAGCGGCCGCGCCCTCGGCCCGCTGGGCCAGCTCAATGGCCTGCTGGCCCGCTACCAGCAAGCCAAGGTGACCATGGTCTCCACCGACCACATGATGGATCTGCCGCAAGAGCGCAACTTCGAAGAACGCCCGCTGAGCCGCAAGGTGCTGCAGGGCAGCGTCGAGTTCCGCGGGGTCGACTTCACTTATCCAAACCAGCAGAACCTGGCCCTGAAGAATATCAACCTGACCATCCGCCCTGGCGAGAAGGTAGGCATCATCGGCCGCAGCGGCTCCGGCAAGAGCTCGCTGGCCAAGCTCATCGTCGGCCTGTACGAGGCCGATGGCGGCTCGCTGCTGGTCGATGGCGTCGACATTCGCCAGATCGATGTCAGCGAACTGCGCCACAACATCGGCTACGTCCCCCAGGACATCCAGCTGCTGGCCGGAACCTTGCGTGACAACCTGGTCAGCGGCGCCCGCTACATCGAGGACGAATTGATCCTGCAGGCCGCTGAACTGGCGGGCGTACATGAATTCGCCCGGCTGCACCCCGACGGCTACGAGCTGCAAGTGGGTGAACGCGGGCAGAACCTGTCCGGCGGCCAGCGGCAGAACGTCGCCTTGGGCCGTGCGCTGCTGCTCAACCCGCAGATCCTGCTGCTGGACGAGCCGACCAGCGCCATGGACAACACCGGTGAAGAACGCCTCAAGCAGCGCCTGCAAGCGGTGGTGGAGGGCAAGACGGTACTGCTGGTCACGCACCGTGCGTCGTTGCTGTCGCTGGTAGACCGGCTGATCGTGATCGATCGCGGGCAGATTGTCGCCGACGGCCCGAAAGCCGCGGTCATGGATGCACTGAAGAAGGGGCAGATCAGTGTTGCATAAGCTGGATATGGGGCAGTTCAAGGACGGCCTGCGGCGCTATTTCAAAGGCAGCGACTCGCTTGGCGGCCAGCCGCTGCCCGAGGTAAACAAGGCCCTGATCGAAGATGCGCCGCGCGTGGTGCGGCTGACCATCTGGGGCGTGATCCTGTTCTTCGTGTTCTTGATTGTATGGGCCAGCGTTGCGCCCATCGACGAAGTTACGCGGGGTGAAGGAAAGGCCATTCCGTCTTCCAAGGTGCAGAAGATTCAGAACCTGGAGGGCGGCATCGTCGCCGAAATCTTCGCCAAGGAGGGGCAGATCGTCGAAGTGGGCCAGCCATTGCTGCGCCTGGATGAAACCCGCTTCGCCTCCAACGTTGGTGAAACCGAGGCTGACCGCCTTGCCATGGCCCTGCGGGTCGAACGTTTGAGTGCCGAGGTAGAGGACCGCCCGCTGATTATCGACGAAAAGCTGCGTAAAGCCGCGCCAAACCAGGCGGCCAGTGAAGAGTCGCTGTACCAGAGCCGGCGCCAGCAACTTCAGGACGAAATTGGCGGCCTGCAGCAGCAGTTGGTCCAACGCCAGCAGGAGCTGCGGGAATACAGCTCCAAACGCACCCAGTACGCCAACAGCCTTGAGCTGCTGCGCAAGGAAATCAGCATGTCCGAACCGCTGGTGGCAACCGGCGCGATTTCCCAGGTTGAAGTACTGCGCCTGCGCCGTGCTGAAGTGGAAAACCGCGGTCAGCTGGATTCCACTGCGCTGGCGATCCCGCGCGCAGAGGCGGCGATCCGCGAGGTGCAAAGCAAGATCGAAGAGACGCGTGGCAAGTTCCGAAGTGAAGCGCTGACCCAGCTGAACGAGGCGCGCACCGAACTGAACAAGGCTACCGCCACCAGCAAGGCGCTGGACGACCGGGTGCACCGCACACTGGTCACTTCGCCCGTGCGCGGTATCGTCAAGCAACTGCTGGTGAACACCATTGGCGGGGTAATCCAGCCAGGCAGCGATATCATCGAAGTCGTGCCGCTGGACGACACGCTGGTCATCGAGGCGAAAATATTGCCCAAAGACATCGCCTTCCTGCACCCCGGCCAGGAAGCGACGGTCAAGTTCACCGCGTATGACTACACCATCTACGGTGGGCTAAAGGCCAAGCTGGAGCAGATTGGCGCCGACACCATTACCGATGAAGACAAGAAGACTACGTATTACCTGATCAAGCTGCGCACTGATCGCAGCCACCTGGGGACTGACGAGAAGCCACTGCTGATCATTCCGGGGATGGTGGCGACGGTGGACATCATGACAGGCAAGAAAACCATCATGAGCTACCTGCTCAAGCCGATCATGAAGGCGCGCTCGGAGGCGCTGCGCGAGCGGTGATAGCCAACCTGCTGGTTTCGTCATTGCTGTAGGAGCGGCCCTGTACATCGCTGCGTAAATCCTGGGGCCGCTACGCGGCCCTTTGGCGGCTCTAGGCCGTTTCTGCAGCGGCGCGCGAGAGGCCAATCAGCGCCAAGGCGCAGGCTCACCCACCAGTTGCCCCTGAATCCCGCCCACTCCCATCTCCAGCAACACCAACCGCTCCCCTTCCGTCTCGACTCGCTCGGCAATCAGTGGCAGGTCGATGCTATGCGCCGCACGCTGGATCGCTTCGATGAACAGCCGCTTGTGCTGCTCATGATCGATGTTGCGGATGTAACTGCCGTCAATCTTCAGGTACGCCAGGCCCAAGTGCGCCAGGTTGCCAATCATGCTGAAGCGCCCACCGAAGCGTTGTAAAGCCAACCCAAAGCCAAGCCCATGCAGGCGACGGGTGAGTTGCTCCAATGCGGCCTGCTCAGGCAACTGCTCCTCGCCAATTTCAAAAACCAGCCGCGGGCCAAGCGCCGCATTCTGACTCAGCAGCTCGAAAATGCGCTGAAGGGTCTTGGGGTCGGCCAGGGTGGCGGCGGACAGGTTCAACGCCAGCACCTGGTCATGCCCTCGCAGGTGCGCCAACACTTTCTCCAGCACCAGCACATCCAGCCGCGGCATCCAGCCGAAGCGCTCCAGCCAAGGCAGGAAGCGGCCCGCCGGCAAGGCCTCGCCGTGGCCATCGCGCAAACGCGAAATAACTTTGTGGTGCAGTACCCGTTGCGAGGAAGCGCACTCCATCACTGGCTGGAAGAACAGCTCGAAATGCCCATTGATGAACGCTTGGTCGAGCCGTTCGTGCCAGGCATGCTGGCTATCCGCAGCAACCGCAGCAACACCTTGCTCAAGGCATACCCACCCCGGCGTTGGCTGATTCTCAGCGCGGGCCAGAGCCTCGTCGGCGAGCTTCAGCAACGCCTGTGGTGAATCACCAGGGCTGAATGGTGCCAGGCCTATACAAGCCACCGGGTCGATATCACTGGCCCCCGTTTCGTGCAGGCTTTGCAATGTTGCCTCCAGAGCCTGGGCAAGGTGTACTGCCTCCTCATGCACCATGCCCGGTGCCAGCACTGCAAACTCGCCGCCGCGGCTGCGGGAAATGAGGTCGTTGGTTTCCGGGTAGCTGGCACAAGTACGACGCAGCTGTTCACCTACCGCTTGCAGCAACTGGTCTGTACGCTGGCCACCAAGGCGGGCGTTCAGGCCAGCCAGGCCCTGAACCCGCAGCAACAGCAGGTAGCCGGCGCGCGCGTCTTCCAGGTTGCTTACCCGATTGTTCAGCTGCATTTCGAAATAGCGTCGGTTCGACAGCCCGGTCAGGCTGTCCTGGTAGGACTCCGCACGCAGCCGCTCACTGCGCTCGGCTTGCTCGGTGAACAGGGCTTTGAGCTTCTCGACCATCTGATTCATCGCTTGCACCACACGGCGAAGCTCCGGCGTGCGTGGCAACTCTGGCAGGCTGAGGAATTCGCGGCGAGCAATAGCGTGGGATTGCTCGACCATGTAGTCCAGCGGCCTCAACTGGCGGCGCAACAGCAAAGCACCGAGCACTGCACTGGCCGCACCGCACAACAGCAACCAACCCAGGCTGCCCAAGGCGCTTTGCCAAAGCTTGGCAATGGCGAACATCGGGTGGCTGATCACTTCAACGCGCGCGGCCTGCTGCCAGCCACGACTGACGATTGCATCGCCGCCGGCGGCCTCGAGGCCGATCAGGCGCACAAACCAAAGCGGCACACCGCCAGGGTCTGGCTCGGCCTGACGCTCCACCAGCACGGCGTTGGAACCCAGGTCGACGACCTTGATGCTTGCATAGTAACCACTGTCGAAAATCGAGCTGACCATCAGCTCGACCATCGCTGGGTCGTCGATATTCGGCGTCAGAGAAAGCGCCAGCGCGGTGGCCGCATCCTGGGCGTGCGAGCGCAGTTGGTTGACGTACTGGCTGCGCGAGCTTTCCAGGCTGACCATGAAACTGCCACTGAAGGCGACCACCAGGAACAGGCAAATGGCCAACAGCAATTGTTTGAACAGTGACATCTGTGCTCCTTCAGTAAACCGGCTCGGCCGGGAACCCTTCGGCCTGCATTTTCTTCAACAAATCCTGCCAGCGTGACAGCCGTTTGGTATCACCAACCTTCTTGTTCCCTGCGGCGCCCGTCAGCCACAACCCCTCGCCATTGAAGGCGTACACCGGCAGCAAGTCGCTACGCTGGCTTGCCGGCTTTATGGCATCCATCAGACTGTCCAGCACCAAAGGCTGGGCCTGTGGGCTTGAATAATAGGTCAGGACCATGTGTGCCCGGTTCTGCCGCAGCGCCTTGACGTAGGTGATGCGCAGTTTTTCGCTGGGGATTCCCATGCGCCGTAGACTGAAATATTTGGCGATGGCGTAATCCTCGCAGTCCCCTGCACCTTTGATCAGTGCCTGCACAGGTGTGGCCCAGTAGTCGACCTCATGCCACAGATCGATATCCTCGACATAACGCAATTGCTGGTTGAAGAAGCGGTTGACCACTTGCAACCGTTCAAGCTCGGTACCCTGCTTCTGCGTGGCCATCAGGCTCTGCCAGGCATCGATGCGACCCTGCCTGGCACCTAGTGGGCCGTACAGAGCCTGCGACTTGCGGCTGATCTGGGAGAAATCCCAATCCGCGTGCAAGCCGCTCAGCAGAAGACTGCCCAGCAGCGCGGCAAAGCCGACATATCGCACTACGGTTTTGAGCAACCAGGATATCGCCACTGCGAAGCCCTGTTCAGACCAGTCGAAAGCAGCGATGGTGGGGCTTGCCACCGCAAAAGACAATGGCACCCTGCAATCACGCACCCGGCTGTCAGCCCGCCTATACTTTCTGCTTACATCTTTCTATAGGCAGCTTCCTTTGACGTGCGACTTCCTCCACCATAGCCGCGCTTTTGGGGCGCCCGTCCAGGGTGGGTGCAGGTTTGACACCCTCTCAAGCTGTTACTAGTGTCATTGGATCCAATATAGTCATCGTTGAGGCAGGCGTCGCGTGGCCAAGAAAATCAAATTGAGCAATGTGCTGGCCAGCGAGCAGTTGTTGCCGCACCAGGCCCGTGGCGTGATCGAAGAACGTCTGCGCAGCGCCATTCTCGATGGTCGCTTGCCCCCTGGTACTGCGGTTCGCCAACAAGAGCTCGCCACCTTGTACGGCGTTAGCCGCATGCCCGTGCGCGAAGCCCTGCGCCAGCTCGAAGCGCAGTCCCTGCTGAAGGTGGAGATGCATAAGGGTGCCGTCGTTGCACCGCTGATCGGCGAGGATGCAGTGGACACCTATGCCCTTCGCGTATTGCTCGAGAGCGAGGCGCTGCGCCAGTCTATCCCGCTGCTTGATGCCAGCGACATCGCCAGCGCCCGCGGGTATATCCAGCAACTGGAGAATGAGACCAGCCATACTGAAATTGGCCGTCTCAACCGCCTGCTCCACATGGCGCTGTACAGCAAAGCGCCGAACAAGAAACTACTGCGCCTTATCGAGAACGAATTGAACGAGGAAGAACGTTTCTTGCGTTTCCATCTTTCGTCCATGGGCCTGGGCAAGCTCACTCAGGACGATCACAACGCACTGGTAGATGCAGCCAGCGACAAGCTGGTGGACGAAGCGGTAGCGGTGCTGGAACGGCACCTCAATGGCGGGGCACGGGTGATCCGCAACTACCTGGATACGCAATTGGGGCATTAGCCCATTACCGGCTTTACGCGGTAACTGATGGGTTGCAAATTAATCTTGCTCCGCCAACAATGAGACTAATTATCATTAACGTCCATTGATGCCGGCGCCCTCCTCCATGCCCAGCAACGATTCCGTGCAAACGCTCTACAGTGACCACCACGGCTGGTTGCATACCTGGCTGCGTAGCAAGCTCGGCAACGCAGCCGATGCGGCTGACCTCGCCCAGGATACCTTCGTCCGCCTGCTACAGCGTCGTGAACAATTGCAGCTGAATGCTCCCAGGGCCTTCCTGCGCACGGTAGCGCGTGGGTTGGTGATCGATCATTGGCGCCGCGAGGAACTGCACAGGGCTTACCTGGAGGCCTTGGCCCATGTGCCGGAAGCACTGGTCCCCTCAGTCGAGACCCGCGAGCTGCTGCTGGAATTGCTTGAGCGTATTGCGCGCATGCTCGACGGTCTCAAACCCAAGGTACGCCGCGCATTCCTGCTGGCTCAATGCGAGGGGCTGAAGCATCAGGCCATCGCCGAACAGATGGGGATCTCCGTGCGCACCGTTGAGCGCTACATCGCCGATGCGCTCTATCACTGCTACGTGCTGCGCTATGAAGACGACTGCTGAATCCATGACCGTCGCACGCCCTGATACAAAAACGGTCAGGCAGGCCATTCAGTGGATGCTGCGGCTGCGTGAAAGCGGACACGATCCGGCTTTGCAACAACAGTGCGAGCAATGGCGCAGCACCCACCACGAAAACGAACAGGCCTGGCAGCGTGTAGTTCACCTTCATCAGGACCTCGACCTGCGCGCTATCCCCGGTGCCGGGCTGGCATTGCAGACACTGGAAACCAGCCAGCAGCGCCTGCGCCGTCGGCAGGCACTGAAGCTGCTTGGTGGCGTTGTCATGGCAGGGTCGGCGAGCTGGCTGGCCAAAGACCTCAATACTGTGAGTGCCTGGGCGTCAGACTATGCCACCGGCACGGGCGAGCGACGCGTCTTCACCCTGCCCGATGGCTCGATGATGCAACTCAATACCTGCAGTGCCGTGGACCTGGCCTTCCATGATCAACGGCGCCTGGTCCGCCTGAAGCATGGGGAATTGATGATCAACTGCAACCCTCGGCATCCCCTGCTGGTACAAACCCGCGACGCGCTGCTTGAAGGCTTCGAAGGACGCTTTGTGGCCTATCAGGATAGCGACTGCACACGTGTCAGCGTCAGCCACGGCAAAGTGGCGATACACCGGCCTGGTACTGGCCAACTTCAGTGGATCGAAAGTGGCCAGAATTGGCGCCTGGATGCTCAAGGTGCGCACAGGCTCGCCCACATGGATATGGATGCTATGGCCTGGACTGAAGGGTTGATCGTCACCCAGGACATGCGCCTCTCCAACTTCCTCGCGCAGGTCAGCCGCTATCGCCATGGTTACCTGAGCTGCAGCAATGATATTGCCGACCTGCGCCTGTCGGGGGTGTTCCGCCTTGAAGACCCGGAACAACTGCTTCGGCTGCTACCGCAGACGTTGCCCGTACAACTTCGTCGACGTACACGCTGGTGGGTGCATGTAGAGAGCATGACCTGATAAGGCGTTATCGATTTCTGGCGGGTTTTGAATCCAGGTCCGGCTAGGACAGTAAGCAACACTTTCTGCCCTCGACACTTTAACGGACCCTTCATGTCTATCAACCCGGTGTTAACCCACACATTCAGCCCGAATGATTTTCGTCCAGTCCTGCAATCAGCTCACTTGCGCCATGCCATCCGGGCTGTTCTGTTTGGTACCGCCCTGGGCCTGGCAACTGTTCCGCAACTTTCCGTTGCGGCCGACACAGCCGAAGTGAGCCAACACTATGCAATACCAGCTGGCCAACTGACCGACGTGCTCAACAAGATCGCTCGTCAGGCCGGCATCACCCTATCGAGCACCCCTCAGCTGACCGATGGCCTGCACTCCAACGGACTGCAGGGGCAGTACACAACCGATCAGGCGCTGCGCCAGTTGCTAAATGGCAGCGGACTGGAAGCCGTCAGCCAGGGGGGAAGTAACTATGTGCTGCAGGCACAGCGTCAGAACGCCGCCCTGGCATTGCCAGACACAGACATCCGTAGTTTCTCCCTCGGCAACGCACTGGGCAGCATGGAGGGTTACAACGCCACGCACAGCCAGGTGGCGACCAAGACCAGCATGCCCTTGGTGGAGACATCCCAATCAGTCTCGGTAGTTACTCGCCAGCAAATGGACGATCAGGGCTCTCAGACCGTTGCCCAAGCCATGCGCTACACGCCTGGAGTACTGACCAACCCGTACGGTGCCACTCATCGCTATGACTATGTAGCCATGCGCGGCTTCAACGACGGTTCGGTGGACAACATCTACGTCGATGGGCTCAAGTCAATGGGAGACAACGGCACCTACAGCACGATGCAGGTAGACCCCTACTTCCTTGAGCGCATCGACATTCTCAAGGGACCGTCTTCGGTACTGTACGGGCGAAGCTCGCCGGGTGGCCTGGTAGCCCTGACCACCAAGAAGCCACTCTTTGCCCCTTACCATCAGGTTCAGGCCACGGTGGGTACTCAGGGCCAGCGCGGCGTGGGCTTTGACTTCAGTGGTCCTGTGGATGACGACCAACGCATTGCGTATCGCCTGACGGGTTTGGCGGATGCTTCCGAAACTCAGTTCGACCATAACAAGGAAGAACGTTACGCAATCGCCCCTGCTATCAGTGTCGACTTCACCGAAGACACCTCACTCACGCTGCAGGCCTATTTGCAGCACGACCCTGACGGTGGGTACCACGGCGGCAACCCTGCAGACGGCATGCTGCACAAACGCAACGGTTTGCGCCTTTCAGACCATTTCTTCGAAGGCGAGCCGAGCATCGACAACTATGAGCGCACGCAGCAATCCTTCAGCTACCAGTTTGAGCACCGCTTCAATGATGTGTTCACCGCGCGGCAGAACTTTCGCTATCAGGATTCCGACGTGTCGATGGACCAGGTGTACTCCGCCGGCTGGGCAGATGTGGACAGCAATATGCTAAACCGCGCCTATACCGGCGGCGACGAGCGCCTGCATTCATACATCATTGATAACATGCTGCAGGCAGAGTTTTTTACTGGGGCCGCCAAGCACACCTTGCTCTTGGGGGCTGACTACCAGCGGCGCAAAGCCGACGTGACATGGCGTTATGGCACCGTCGACCCGCTGGATGCCGGCAATCCACAGTACGGCAATGGCAACCTTCAGGTACTGGGCGAGAACCGCTACCAGCGCCGTTTGCAACAAACGGGTGTGTACCTGCAGGATCTGGTGGAGCTGGACCAGTGGCGCTTTTCCTTGGGACTGCGCCAGGACTGGGTGAGGGTGTCCGAAGAGAACCGTGACAGCGACAGCAAGGTCAGTGATCAACGCTCCAGGTTCACCTCCCGGGCAGGAGTGCTCTACCTGTTCGAGAACGGCATTGCGCCCTACATCAGCTACTCGGAGTCGTTCAACCCAAACACCGTGTCCGACCAACAAGGCCGGCCGCTGGCACCGACGGAGGGCACTCAGTGGGAAGCCGGTATCAAATATCAGCCACCTGGGAGCGACAGCCTGTTCACCGCATCGGTGTTCCGCATCGAGCAGGAGAATTTGGCGTCTAAACAGCCTGACGAAGACTTCTACCGCCCTGTCGGTGAAGTCCGCTCGCAAGGGCTGGAGCTAGAAGCCCATGTGCAACTGACCGACAGCCTCAAACTGCTGGGTGGCTATACCTTCACCGATATCGAGTATTCGAAGTCAATGCCGAGCCTTGTGTCGGGCAACTTGGACAACAAGGGTAATTCGCCGACTCAGGCGCCGAAACAGATGCTCTCGCTGTGGGCCGACTATAACTTCCGCCAGGGGGCACTGGATGGCCTGCGGCTGGGCGGTGGGGTGCGATATGTGGGGTACAGCTGGGTGGATGCGGAAAACAGCATGAAGGTGCCTTCCTACACCCTGTTCGACGCCTCGATCGGCTATGACTTGGGCAAGGTCGGTCTGACGGGTGTGGATGTGCGCTTAAACGCCAACAACCTTACCAATGAAAGCTACATTACCTCATGTGCCAGCCTGAACTACTGCTACATGGGTGAAGAGCGCAATGTAAGCGCTACGGTCAGCTATCAGTTCTAACCGATATTGAAACCCGTGAAAGACAAAGCCCCTGTCTGCATCGCAGACAGGGGCTTTGGGTTTGAATCTTGACGATGACCTACTCTCACATGGGGAAACCCCACACTACCATCGGCGATGCATCGTTTCACTGCTGAGTTCGGGATGGGATCAGGTGGTTCCAATGCTCTATGGTCGTCAAGAAATTCTGTGTGCTGGCCCGTCACTAGGACGCGCCTGCGAATCTCTGTAGTTCCTACT
>NZ_JBICJR010000017.1:0-186708 GCF_043103245.1 Pseudomonas sp. YQ_6 | reverse complement strand
CCATGGCCTGCGCCAGCAAGTGTTGCTGGCAGCGCGTGAGGCCAATGCCGAGAAAGCACTGGGGTTGTTGGCGGCACGCTATCGAATCACCGAGCAGGCCATTACGGAAAATCCCTTTAGCCAGGAGGTGCAGCGGTATTTGAAGAGCGGCATGGCACAGGTTGAAGAGATGAAAGCGTTGCGCATCTCGGGTAGCCGCACGGTGTCCATCGAGCTGACCACTACTGCGCGCGTGAAACCCAACTTCCTTGGGTTGCTCACCTCCGGCGGTGGTGGTGGTTTAAACGCGGGGATGCTGTGGTTCAACATCTTATCGCTCAAGACGGCTTACAACAGCCTGCAAAAGAGCGATGCACCGGAATACACCCTGGGGTTCGCTTCATCTGTGTTCGGGGTGATAGGTGCAGCGGCGGCGACATTGGTCAGCGTGCGGGCAACGCAAAAGGCCGTCATGCTGAGATTGAGCTCAACAGCGCCGGGCATGGCCTTTGGCAATGGGGTTATCAAGTTTTTGAGTAGCAATCTGTTTGCGCGTTTAGCCGGATACCCGGCAATTGCATTTGCTCTGATCTCAGATTGGTCAAAGGGATTGCGCCAATTCGATAACGGTAACTCTACGGCTGGCAGATACACAATTGCTGGTGGATTAACCATGGCCATTGGCTCTGCTGTCACTCTTGAAGCAGGACTTGCCATTGCGGGCGCTACAACGCTAGTACCTTTTGCCGGATGGGCCGCCGCTGCCCTTGTCCTAGTAGGCGTAGCCATCATCGCAGGAGGCCTCTACCTACACGCCAAGGCACATGAACGCCTTCACAGCCCAATAGAACTGTGGGCAGCACGTAGCATATTCGGCAATCGCATCAATGATGGAGAGTCGCACGCCGACATCAACTTGGACTTTGACAAGAAACTTCCTGCTTTCACCTCACTGCAAACAGAAATTAAGGCTTGGCACAATGAACATTACGGGCCCAAGCTACTATCCGCCGAGCAGGCCCTATCCCTGGGCATAACTAAAGCCGACACCCGATGGCATCAGAATAACCACTGGTCGCCGCCAAATTGGACAGCTATCACACATAACGAAGTAGCCACCCCCCAACCAACCGTAGAGTTCACAGTGCTGCTGCCTGCATTCAGGCTAGGCGTAAGTGAATGGTCAGGAAGTTTGAGCTCCGTCCGTGACAACCACGGAATTGACGTTTTTCCAATCAGCCCGACCGGCCACCTCGTAGATGCTGGCTTAGTTCTACATTTCGAAAACACCCTCGCCAACCAAAATCATGTCTCACTTCATCTAACCTACAACGCCAATCAAGGCTTGGACGAAGACAATGAGACCCTGTCAATTTTTCGTCTGGAGCGCTGATCATGGCAACCATCTGGATATTCAACTCAATGTCAGACTCTGGACACAAGCCCTCTATCACAGGGCAACTGTTAAGCTTATCCGACACCATTTTATGCTTAAGGAATCCATGGGTCACAGACTCTGTCTTCATGGGAAAGCTGTATTGCGCGATAACTGCTCTGTCAATTGCCGGCTTTTACCCATATTTACTATCCAGGGATATATGGCGCATGTACGAAACCGCTCCATTATTAGCGACTGGATTCTTGCTTATGCCTTTCACTTTCCTACCTTTCCTCATTTATCGAATATATTTCATAAAACGCTTATCAAGCTTCTGCTTCAATCGGGCGACCCAAAAAATCTACTATCAACGTTTAAGCAAGGTACTGGTCTTTGAGTGGAGCAATACCGGCGGTGGTATTTTTAAGCGTACGGAATACGGCGGCTCATCATTCAGCACCAGCTATGCCCTCGCCTTCGCCCCCCGCCGGGAAGACGGCAGCCTGCATCAAAAAGACTGCCTCTGGGTCGACAGCAACGAACCCACCGAACCCGGCGTCAAGCATGTGGCCGAAGTGTGGGAATACCTGCGCCACTTCATGGACCACGGCCCGGACAAACTCCCCCCGCCCGGTGAACCCAACTGGTGGCACAAGCCACTGCACGCCATCTGCCTGACCCCGGCAGAAGCCTGGCGCCACTATGCCCCCTGGCGAACCGGCGAGCCCGGTGAAATGCAGGGCAAAAAGAACTGGCAATTGCCGTTCTGGGCCGTGCTGTTTCCCTACAACCTCTCCGTCGCCCTCTGCTGGTATGGCATCTGCCGCCTGTTCAACGTCCGAGCAGCGCCACCGCCACCCGAAGCATTTGAGGAGGCCCCAGCGCATTCAACCCAAAAAAGGAAGCGTACATGAGCGACACCTCCGTCAGCAGCGCTACCTCCAGGCCCTGTCTGCAGTTCACGCGTCCCCATCCTGACGGTGCACTACACCAACGTGCCAGGCACCCGCGACTTCCCGGCCATGGCTGAGACCCTGTCAATTTTTCGTCTGGAGCGCTGATCATGGCAACCATCTGGATATTCAATTCAACGTCATACTCCGGACACGCCCCTGCAATTGGAGGGCAGTTGGCAAACGTATCCAAGAATACCTTGTGCCTGAGAAACCCATGGATAACAGATTCCGTGTTTATGGGAAAACTATACTGCGCAATGACGATCACACTGCTGATAGGCACTTACCCTTATCTACCCCCTAACATCTCGAAACTTTACAACGAAGACATTTTATTGATGCTTTTATTATTAATAACCCCCTTCGTGTTCACTCCTTTCCTAGCTTATCGAATTTTCTTTATAAAGGGCTTATCAACCATCTGCCTCAACCGATCAACCCAAAAAATCTACTACCAACGTTTGAGCAAGGTACTCGTATTCGAATGGGCTAACACCGGAGGTGGCATCTTCAAACGCACCGAATACGGCGGCTCATCATTCAGCACCAGCTATGCCCTCGCCTTCGCCCCCCGCCGGGAAGACGGCAGCCTGCATCAAAAAGACTGCCTCTGGGTCGACAGCAACGAACCCACCGAACCCGGCGTCAAGCATGTGGCCGAAGTGTGGGAATACCTCCGCCACTTCATGGACCACGGCCCGGACAAACTCCCCCCGCCCGGTGAGCCCAACTGGTGGCACAAGCCACTCCACGCCATCTGCCTGACCCCGGCAGAAGCCTGGCGCCACTATGCCCCCTGGCGAACCGGCGAGCCCGGTGAAATGCAGGGCAAAAAGAACTGGCAATTGCCGTTCTGGGCCGTGCTGTTCCCCTACAACCTGACCGTCGCCCTCTGCTGGTATGGCATCTGCCGCCTGTTCAACGTCCGAGCAGCGCCACCACCGCCCGAAGCATTTGAGGAAGCCCCCATTCAACCCGGCAAAAGGAAGCGCAATGATACCCATCGTACTGGTAGGCCATCGTCATAGCTGCCCGCTCCATGGCGAAGGCACTGTGGAAACCGGCGCAAATGCAACATTCGTGGATGGCAAGGCCGTCGCTCGTGTGGGCGATCGCATCAGTTGTGGCGCCGTTATCGAAACCGGCGCTGCCTGCACGATCATCGAGGGCCACCCCGCAGCAAGGGAGGGTGACACTACCAGTCATGGAGGGACCTTGATCGAGGGGGACCAGGGTTGGCTCATTGAGTGAAAGCCACTACCGGCCAACGAGCCGGATGCTGAAGCCTGTCAGTCAAAAGGTTTGGGCCGTCCAGCGGCCCAGATAGCGAACAAAGCCACCCTTCGCGGGTAACCTGTTCTCACACGCATGGCGCCATGCCCGCAGGCATGCGCCATGTCTGCGTCAATCCAGCACTGGCCGAAGCAACGCCTGTGCCTCATACAGGGTCGGCAAATACCGCAACCGTATCTCATCAATACTCAACCGCGATGCATGAGTAGTGATGGTCAGCGTGGCTTTCAACTGACCGGCCCGCCCCAGCAGTGGCACCCCCAGCACCCGCATACCGATTTCATATTCCTGATCAACGATACAGAACCCCTGCCCCTTCACGCGCAACAGTTCAGCGTCCAGCTGCGCCCGGTCTGTCAGTGTGTAAGGCGTCAACGCCCGCAGCGGGTGACGGGCAAAGTATTCGTCCCGCTCCCCCTCCTCCAGCCAGGCCAGCCAGACCCGCCCGCTAGCCGTGCAATACATGGGTACTCGCGAGCCGGGCCTGATCGACAAAGACGCCACATGGCTATACCGGCTACGCACCAGATGGATGATCTCATCGCCATCGCGAGTACCCACCGATACGTGCTCCTGGGTCTGCCGCGCCACCTGTTCAACAATCGGCCGCAGCATGCGCGGCAGTTGCGCCGAGTCCACATAAGCCTGGCCGATACGCAAGGCCTTGGGGGTCAGCCAGTACTCACGGCTGTCAGTTTCGGCAAAGCCCTCATGCACCAAGGTCAACAGAAACCGCCGCACAGCACTGGGCGTAAGGCCAGATAACCTGGCCGCCTGCGGCACACTCAGACGCGGCTGCTCGGCGCTGAACAGCTGCATCAGCGCCAGGCCTTTCTGCAAGCCTGCGATCAGGTCACGGGGATGGATGGCGGGTGTGTTCATGCATTCGACTCGCTACCAGAGGCACAAAAACAGCCGATTACTGCGATAACCGGATCATGACTGCGATTATCGCACTAAGTGGCCGCTTGGCGCATTGTTGCCCGCGTTCCCCTGCCTCACCCTTGGCGCCATAACAACGCCAATAAGGAAGTCAGCATGATTCGAGGTTCCACTGAACTGGTCGCCATCGTCGGTTCGCCCATCGCCCAGGTGAAGTCCCCGCAAAACTTCAACACCTGGTTCAACCACAACAACTGCAACCTCGCCATGCTGCCCATCGACCTGCACGAGGCGGCGCTGGACAGCTTTGCGGGTACCCTGCGTGGCTGGCAGAACCTGCGCGGTTGCGTGGTCACCGTGCCTTACAAGCAGGCGCTGGCCAACCGCGTCGACGGCCTGAGCGAGCGCGCGGCTGCCCTGGGTTCGGTCAATGTGATACGTCGCGAGCGCGACGGACGCCTGCTGGGCGACAACGTGGACGGCGCCGGTTTCCTCGGCGCTGCGCACAAGCATGGCTTCAAGCCGGCGGGCAAACGGGCACTGGTGATCGGTTGCGGCGGTGTTGGCAGTGCCATTGCCTATTCACTGGCTGAGTCAGGGATCGCCAGTATTACCCTCAGCGACCCCAGCACAGCACGCATGGGTGCTGTATGCGAACTGCTCGGCAACGCCTTCCCCAAACTCACGGTCAGCACACAGTTCAGTGGGCTGGAAGACTTCGACCTGGTGGCCAACGCGTCACCAGTCGGCATGGGCCCCCGCGCAGAACTGCCGCTGTCCGCCGCCCTGCTGGCGACCCTGCTGCCAGACACCCTGGTCGCCGACGTGGTCACCTCACCCGAGATAACCCCGCTGCTGAACCGCGCGCGGCAAGTAGGCTGCAGGATCCAGACTGGCCCGGAAATGGCCTTTGCCCAACTGGGCCACCTTGGCGCCTTCATGGGCGTCACGCCGTTGGAGATCTGAGGCCATGACGACTCTGGAGCACACACATAACAGCTTCGACCTGGTTGTGCTGGGCAGCGGTGCCGGTGGTTTTGCCGCTGCCGCCACCGCGGCCCGCCGTGGGCTAAAGGTGCTGGTGGTGGAAAAGGCCGAACGCTTTGGCGGCACCTCGGCGATTTCTGGCGGCGCGGTGTGGCTGTACGGCACCGACCAAGCCCGTGACGCCGGCGCCAAGGACTCCCCCGAGGCAATGCGCACCTATCTCAAGCAGGTCATCGGCGACGGCTACGACCCCGCCTTGTGCGATGCCTTCATCGAGCATGGCCACCAAGCGCTGCGCTGGCTGGAGCAAAACACCGAACTGCGTTATGCCCTGCGCCCACTCTCGCCCGACTATTACCCGGATGCACCCGGCGCCACTCAGTTCGGCCGGGCGCTGGAAATGGTCGAATACGACGGCAAGCACCTGGGCACACGCTTCAAGGACCTGCAGATGCCACCGCCCGGCATGCTGCTGTTCGGCGGCATGATGGTCAACCGGGTGGATATCCAGCATTTCCTCAGCATTCGCCGCTCACCCAGATCGATGTGGCATTGCCTGAAGCTGATGGCGCGTTACGCGCGCGACCGCCTGCAGCACCCACGCGGCACCCGGCTTACCACTGGCAACGCATTGATCGCCCGCCTGGCCACCAGCGCCTTCGCCCACGGCACACAGTTGTGGTTGCGCAGCGAAGCCGTGGAGCTGATCGCCGAGCACGGCGTGATCACGGGCGTGGTCGTACAGCGCGAGGGCCGCCGTGAGCGGGTAATGGCCCGTGGTGGCGTGGTGTGCGCCATGGGCGGATTCGCAGCAGGCGCAATGGCCGCCGGCTACCGCCCTGCTCAAAAGGCGCCGCACCTGACCATGTCACCACCGGCCAACGACGGAGCCGCCCTGCGCCTTGCCCAGGCCGTGGCAGCAGCCGAGGGCGAGAGCCTGGCGGCCAACTTTTTCTGGGCACCGGTTTCCGAACTGCGTCATGCCGATGGTGAACGTGAGCGCTTCCCGCACTTGGTCACCGACCGCGCCAAGCCGGGCGTGATTGCGGTAGACCAAGCCGGGCGGCGCTTCGTCAACGAGTCCGACTCCTACCACCACTTCGTGCACACCATGTTCGCCAACGGCATTGCCAGCTGCTGGCTGGTCTGCGATGCCGAGGCAATGAACCGGTACGGGCTTGGCCTGGCGCGGCCCAAGCCCGTCAACAACCAGGCGTTGATCGACGCAGGCTACCTGTATCAAGCCACCACAACGCAGGCACTGGCCCTGGCCATCGGCGTCGATCCACAGGTGTTTTCGCAAACACTTGCACAGTTCAACAGCGATGCCAGCAATGGCATCGACCGCGCATTTGGCAAAGGCGGCAACAGTTACAACCGCTACATGGGCGACCCGCAACATACGCCCAACCCATGCCTGGCACCCCTGACCAAGGGGCCGTTCTATGCCATCCGCATTCACACCGGCGACCTCGGTTCAGCTCGTGGCCTGGTGACCAACGCCGATGCCAACGTGCTGAACCGCAGCGGTTTGCCCATTCCCGGGCTGTATGCGGTCGGCAACGACATGAACTCACTGATGAAGGGCACCTACCCCGGCCCCGGCATCACCCTGGGCCCTGCCCTCACCTTCGGCTGGCTTGCTGCCAACCACATCACCGCGCGCCTGCAGGCGCCGGCTACCCCTACGGAGAACCCGGCATGTACTACGAACTGAGAACCTACACCCTCGACCCATTGAAAATGGCCGACTGGCTGGCCCTTTACCAAAGCCACGCACTCGAGGTGCAGAGCGAACACCTGGGCAACCTGGTGGGCTTTTTCACCAGCGAGTTCGGCGACGTCAACCAAGTGGTGCACATCTGGGGCTATGCCAGCCTCGACGACCGCATGGCACGCCGCGCAGCCATGGCGGCAGACTCGCGCTGGGCGGAATTCTCGCGACGCAACCGCGAGCTGGGCGCAGTACTGCGCCTTCAATCGCGGCTGCTGCGCCCTACCGGTTTCTCACCGCTGCAGTAAGCCACACGCCACCTCTTCCAACATCCGAGCGGACCCCTTCCATGCCCCCCCTTGAATGTGACGTACTCGTCATCGGCTCCGGCGCCTCTGGCCTGGCTGCCGCCGTAACCGCCGCGCATCATGGCCTGACAGTGGTCGTCGCGGAAAAAGCCAGCCAACTGGGCGGCACCAGCGCCTGGTCGGGGGGCTGGTTGTGGATACCGCGCAACCCGCTGGCCATCGCCGAAGGCATCGTCGAAGCCGACGATGCCCCGGAGCGCTATCTGCGTGCGCAAACCCACACCCGCGAGCTGGACCCGCGTCAACGTGCCTTCCTGCGCCATGGTCCGGAAATGGTGGCGTTCTTCCAGCAACACACTGCCGTGCAGTTCCAGTGCGGTAGCCGTATGCCCGACATGCGTGAAGGCGATGGCAGTGCACGCGGCGGTCGCTCGCTGTGTGCATTACCTTACGACGGGCGCCGGCTGGGGCCTTGGCTGCACAAGTTGCGCCCGCCGCTGGACATCGTCAGCCTGGCCGGCATGGGCATTGCCGGGGGCGCCGACATGGCTGCCTTCTTCAACGCCACACGCTCGCCAAAGGCAGCGCTGCATGTTGGCAAGCGCCTGTTGCGCCATGGCCGCGACCTGCTGCTGCACCGTCTCGGCCTGCATCTGGTCAATGGCAACGCGCTGGTGGCGCGCCTGCTGCGCAGCGCCCTTGATCGTGGCGTGACATTGCTGACCGAGAAACCGGCCAGCCGTCTGTTGTTGTGCGAAGAAAGGGTCAACGGCGCGCTGTTTGCCGATGGCCAAGCGATCTACGCACGGCGCGGTGTGGTGCTGGCCTGCGGTGGCTTCCCACATGATCGCCAGCGTATCTCGCAGCTGATGCCGCACGCGCCGGACGGTGACCAGCATTACTCCGCTGCGCCCAGGGAGAATAGCGGTGATGGTTTGCGCCTGGGCGAACAGGCGGGTGGGCGGATGTCTGCGGCAGGCGCCCACGGGGGCGCCTGGGCGCCGGTATCGCAGGTACCGCGCCGCAATGGCCATTTCGGCCATTTCCCACACCTGATCGACCGTGCCAAGCCCGGTTTCATCGCCGTGCGCCGCGATGGTCGGCGCTTCGTCAACGAGGCCGATTGCTACCACGACTTCATGAACGCGCTGTTCGCCGCCACGCCGCAGGCTGAGCAGCCGGAGGCCTGGCTGATCTGCGACCATGCTGCGCAACGGCGCTATGGCATCGGTTGGGCCAAGCCCTTTCCCTTCCCTACCCGCTTCTATCAGCGCAGTGGCTATTTGCACAGCGGCGCTACCCTGGCGCAACTGGCGCAGCGCTGCGGGATCGACGCCGAGCAGTTGCAACGCACGGTGGAGGGCTTCAACCATCATGCGGCACAAGGTGAAGACCCTACCTTTCTACGTGGCGCGTCGGCCTACAACCGGGCCCAAGGCGACCCGCAGCAGGCACCTAACCCGTCGCTTCGGCCGTTGCTGAAGGGGCCGTTCCATGCGGTGAAACTGCTGCCAGGCAGCCTTGGCACCTTCGCCGGCCTGGACACAGACGCCTCAGCCCGCGTACTGGACCACGCAGGGCAGCCGATACCCGGGTTGTTTGCAGTGGGTAACGACATGCACAGCGTGATGGGTGGGTACTACCCGAGCGGCGGCATTACCCTTGGGCCAGGGATGACCTTCGGGTATCTGGCCGGTAGGGCGTTGAGCGGGGGCTGTGCACATCATTGATGTCGGTTTTGCGCCCATCAGGCAACCAAGGCCAAAGCCTTCTACCCTTCAGTGACGTGAATACCTGCCGCGCCCGCCGGCCAACGCAACCGTTCGATAACCGAACAGTAGCCCGTCTCTTGAATTGACGCTGCCGTCTTCACTGCTCACCATGCACCGGCCTTGCGTGCCCCCCTGCCTGGGAACGGTCACGTACCCGTAGCACCGCAGCTGAATACAATTTCAAGAAACGAGCAGTCTATGAACCACTCCAAGATCCCTCCCGCCGCGCCCCGGATGTCCCAGGGCTCGATCGGCGACAAGCTCCGCGGCGCCTTCGGCGTCGGCAAGACCCGTTGGGGCATGCTCGCCCTGGTGTTCTTCGCCACCACCCTGAACTACATCGACCGCGCCGCCCTCGGCATCATGCAGCCTGTGCTGGCCAAGGAAATGAGCTGGACGGCGATGGACTACGCCAACATCAATTTCTGGTTCCAGGTCGGCTATGCCATCGGCTTTCTGCTGCAAGGCCGACTGATCGACAAGGTCGGAGTCAAACGGGCCTTCTTCTTCGCTGTACTGCTGTGGAGCCTGGCCACGGGTGCCCACGGCCTGGCCACCTCGGCGGCAGGTTTCATGGTCTGCCGCTTCATCCTCGGCCTGACCGAGGCCGCCAACTACCCGGCCTGCGTCAAGACCGTGCGCCTGTGGTTCCCGGCGGGTGAGCGGGCCATTGCAACGGGGCTGTTCAACGCCGGTACCAATGTTGGCGCCATGGTCACCCCCGCGCTGTTGCCGCTGATCCTGGCTGTATGGGGCTGGCAGGCTGCGTTCATCGCCATGGGTAGCCTGGGCCTGGTGTGGGTCGTGTTTTGGGTGCTGAAGTACTACAACCCTGAAGACCACCCCCGCGTGCGTCAGAGCGAAGTGCAGTACATCCAGCAGGATGACGAGCCCGAGCCGACCCGTGTGCCGTTCAGCCGTATCCTGCGCCTGCGTGGCACCTGGGCTTTTGCAGTGGCCTATGCGATTACCGCACCGGTGTTCTGGTTCTATCTGTACTGGCTGCCGCCGTTCCTGAACCAGCAATACAGCCTGGGCATCAACGTCACCCAGATGGGCATCCCGTTGATCATCATCTGGTTGACGGCAGACTTCGGCAGTATCGGGGGTGGCATCCTGTCGTCGTGGCTGATCGGCCGTGGCGTGCGTGCCACGACAGCGCGCTTGGTGTCCATGCTGATCTTTGCCTGCACCATGCTCAGCGTCATCTTTGCCGCCAACGCCAGTGGACTGTGGGTCGCGGTGGCGGCCATCTCGATCGCGGTAGGCGCGCACCAGGCGTGGACGGCGAATATCTGGAGCCTGGTGATGGACTACACACCCAAACATCTGGTGAGCACCGTATTCGGCTTCGGCAGCATGTGTGCGGCAATTGGCGGGATGTTCATGACGCAGATTGTCGGCAGCGTGCTGACCGCTACCAACAACAACTATGCCGTGCTGTTTACCATGATCCCCGCCATGTACTTCCTGGCGTTGGTGTGGATGTATTTCATGGCACCGCGCAAGGTCGAGAGCGCCTGAGAGCGCTAGCCACTTACCTCTACGGGGCCCTTGCGGGCCCTTTTTTTGGCTTGAAGTTTCTTGAGAAGCGGACAACGGCAATGAAGCGTTCGGTGTAGGTTCACTCGCGAACGTGGCGTAGCCGGTGCCATGCGCCACGTTCGCTCGATCAGACCGTGGCCAACACCGCCTTGGCTTTCTCCAGCGCCATGCGCGCACGCTGTTCGCCACTGATGCCCTGCTCCAGCAATTGCCGCGTGGGGATTTCCAGGCTCAGCGGCACGCTCGGCGGCAAGGCGCGCAACAGGCCAACCAGGTCGGCATCGCCATCACCCGGGAAGCGTCGCTCGTTACGCGCCTGGCGCAGGATCTCGTCCATGTCGGCCGGTACCGGGCCAGCAACGTCACACAGTTGGGCATAGCGCATGCGCTGCGGCTTCAGTTGCGCCAGGTCGTCCAGCGAAGAGCCGGAGCGGTTGAAATGGAAGGCATCCACCAGCACGCAGCCATTGGCATGGTCGGCGTTGGCCACCACCCGCATGGCCTGGCGCAGGTCACGTACGTCGGTCCAGGGCATGAACTCCAGGTGAGGGTGAATGCCGTATTGCGCCGCCAGCTCGCACAATGCGGCAAAGCGTTCGGTCAGGCGCGCTTCGTCGGGGTCGTTGCCCGCTACCAGCAATTCAGTGCCACCCAACCCGGCGCCCACCGCCAGGATCGCTTCGAAATCGGCCACACAGGTTGCCGGTTCAAGACGCAGGATCTCCAGGTCGAGCACCTTGACGCCCGTGTCGCGCAAGCGCGCCTGGGTTTGCCGGCGCAGTTCGGCATCGGCGACCAACGGGAAATGCCGCTCCTGTTCGGTGGCTGGCACCAGCCGTAGGCCGACATGGCTGTAACCCGCTCGGGCGGCGGCCTCGACCATGTCCGGTGGAGACAGCTCGAGCACCGTCAGGGCCGCGAGGGAAAAAATTCGATCAGTCATTTATCGTCACCAGCAATAGTAAGGTTGTATCAGCCAATGTGCGCGGGCGCGCAAGCCCGACCGCTTTGGGCTGCCTGTCGTATCGCTTCGATCAGCGCCAGTGTGCGCCCCCCGTCGGCAGCGTCGATCAGCGGCGCCTGTTCACCCCGGGCAACCCGCACAAAATGCTGCAATTGCAGGGTCAATGCCTCGCCGGCGGGGATGCTTTCCGAGCGTTGCAACAGGGGCGTATGCCAGCCTGAGCCTGCCTCGGCGTAATGCCAGCGCTTGAGCTGGGGAATGCTCAGTGCTCCTTGGGTACCGGCCAGCAGATAGCACGGCTGGCCGTCCTGGCGCGGGTACACGGGGCTTTCGCCGGCGTCCAGCTCCCAGCTCCACGGTGCAGCCACCGCATCGGACCCGGTCAGGCTGCCCAAGGCACCGTTGGCAAACTGCAGCAGCACCGCGGCGCTGTCTTCGTTGGCAAAACCGCGGACATCGTTGCGGGTGAAGGCCTGCACCTGCACCACCTCGCCGCACAGGTAACGCAACAGGTCAAGGTCGTGGATCAGGTTGGTCAGCAAGAAGCCGGCGCCTGGCTCGCGGCGCCAGGGCGTTTCGAAATAGCTGTCGGGCTTTTGCAGCTGCCACAGCGCGGTGACGTTGATCAAACGGCCCAGCTTGCCTTCGTTGATCACCTGGTGCGCCTTGGCGATCAGCGGATTGTGTCGGCGATGGTGCCCTACAAGCACCGGCACACCTCGGCGGCGTGAGGCTTCCACCAGTGCACGCACTTCATCCAGGTTCACGCCCACCGGTTTTTCCACCAGCACCGGCACCCCGGCCTCGACACAATCCAGGGCGGTGGCGACATGCAGGTTGTTGGGGTTGGCGACGATCACTGCCTCGGGGCGCATCTGCTCCAGCATCTGCCGGTGGTCGGCAAAGCAGGGCACACCGCACTCGGCAGCGAAGGCCTCGGCCTGCGGGCCGGGGTCGGCCACCGCACACAGTTGGGCTTGCGGCACATTGCGCAAGTGCTGGTAATGCTGCCGGCCCATGATGCCGGCGCCAATCAAGGCAATACGAAGGGGTGCGTTCAACAGCCTGTCCTCTTGTCATTGTTGTCATGAAATTCTGAAACGAAGTTCCACAATTCACACTCAACAATTTAGAACCAAGTTCAGCTTTTCAGAAGAACAGGCGCAACAGACTGTGCGGTAATCGACCGGAATATCCTCTCAGGCAAACAGCTCGCTGGCGGGACTGGCCGCCGACAACTCTTCTGCCGCCGTCAGCAATAGCGGTGCCAGCGCTGTAAGGCGGCTCTGTGCCAGCCGCGCGCTGGGCCCGGCGATGCTCAGCACGCCGATCACCTCGTCACTTTGCGGGCGGCGTACCACTGCGGCCAGGGCTGAGGTGCCGATGGCGGAGGTTTCCTCGACCCAGGCATATCCACGCTCGCGGGCGCGGTGCAGGTAGGCGAGCAGCTCGTCGGTGGAGCGTGGCGCGTTCGGGCCGAACTGGTCGGGGTCGGCAATACCTTGGCGCAACACCATCTGCAGCGCCAGCTCATCGTCCAGGCTGGCCAGCCAGGCATGCCCGGAGGCGGTATAGAACAGCGGCGCGTCGCGCCCCATATCCGGGTCGTAGCGCAGCCCGGAGCGGGCACCCTGGGATTTGGCGATCCAGATTTGCCGGGCACCGTCGATCACCCCAAGGCGCACCAGTTCACCGCTGTCCTGGGCCAGGCGGTCAAGAATCGGCTGGATGATGTCGGCACCGCTGTTGGCCAGGTAACGAAAGCCCAGCGCTACCAGCTTGGCCGACAGCTGATAGCGGCTGTTTTCCCGGTTCTGGCGCACGTAGCCCAGCCGCACCAGCTCAGTGAGCATGCGGTGGGCAGCGCTTTTGGGAATGTCCAGGCGCTCGGCCAGGGTTTGTAACGGCAGCCCTTGGGGTTCACCGGTAAGGCTTTCTACAAGACTGAAGGCGCGTTCGATCTGACTACCAGCCATGTCACAGGTCCCTGATTTTTTTGCGGATTCTAGAAGATAATTCCACATCGTCGCTAGCCAGCGCAGCTCGGGCCACCTCGAATGTCCGATGATCGCCCAGTTCTTGCCTGACATGACCAACCTGACCTTGCACGACCATCCGCTGCTGATAAGAATGTGGAACATTGTTCTAATAAAAGCACAGGAAACTTGCAATGCCTTCCGCTCCTCTCGAAACCGAATGCGATGTACTGGTCATAGGTTCTGGCGCCGCCGGGCTGGCGGCGGCCGTCACGGCTGCCTGGCATGGGCAGAAGGTGATCGTGGCGGAGAAAGAACCGGTGTTTGGCGGTGCCACCGCCTGGTCCGGCGGCTGGGCCTGGGTGCCACGCAACCCGCTGGCGCGCAGGGCCGGCATTGAGGAAGACATCGAGCAGCCGCGGACTTATCTGCGCCATGAGCTGGGGGCAAACTACAATGCCGAGCGCGTCGATGCCTTCCTTGAGGCGTGCCCGCACATGGTGGCGTTTTTCGAGAAGTACACGGCGTTGCAGTTTGCCGACGGCAACGGCATCCCGGACATGCATGGCGATACGCCGGGGGCAGCCCTTGGCGGCCACCAGGTGATCGCCGCGCCCTACGATGCCCGCGAGGTTGGCGCCCTGCTGCCACGCTTGCGCAAGACCATGCGCGAAACCTCGTTCATGGGCATGCCGATCATGGCCGGAGCCGACCTTGCCGCCTTCCTCAACATGACCCGCTCGCCCAAAGCCCTGCTGCACGTGTGCAGGCGCTTTGGCCGCCACCTGTACCACCTGGCCCGCCATGGTCGGGCCATGCACCTGGTCAACGGTGTGGCGTTGGTGGCGCGCCTGGCTAAATCGGCACAGGACCTGGGTGTGCACCTGCAAGCGTCGGCACCGGCCAAGCGCCTGCTGATCGAGGGTGGCCAGGTACGCGGGGCGTGGGTCGCGACGCCACAGGGCGAGCAGCTGATCCGCGCCAAGGCCGTGGTGCTGGCGGCAGGTGGCTTCCCCAATGACAACGCCCGGCGCCAGCAACTGTTCCCGCGCGATGCCAGCGGCCACGACAACCTGGCGCTGCCGCCCAAGGGGTGTTCTGGCGATGGCCTGCGGCTGGGCGAATCCGCCGGCGGTGTGGTTGCTACCGACCTGAAGTCGCCCGTGGCCTGGGCACCGGTTTCACAGGTGCCGTATCGCGACGGCAGCGTCGGCCACTTCCCACACATTATCGAGCGCGGCAAACCGGGCGTTATCGGCGTGCTGGCCAACGGCAAGCGTTTCGTCAACGAAGCGCATGGCTATTACGACTATGTGTCGGCCATGGTCGCTGCAGTGCCGCAGGGCCAGGAGGTGTGCTCGTGGCTGGTTTGCGATCATCGCTTCCTGCGCCGCTATGGCCTGGGGCATGCCCGCCCGGCACCGCTGCCGGTAGGACCGCATGTGCGCAGCGGCTACCTGAAACGCGGCGCCACGCTCGAGCAGCTCGCCCAGGCCTGCGACATTGACCCGTCCGGGCTGCGCGCCACGGTCACTGACTTCAATAGCCATGCCCGTAACGGCCAGGACCCGGCGTTTGGCCGCGGTTCCACGCCGTTCAACCGCAAGCAGGGTGACCCACAGCACAAGGGCCCTAACCCTTGCGTGGCGCCCATCGAGCACGGGCCGTTCTATGCGGTGAAAGTAAAGCCCGGCTGTTTTGGCACCTTTGCCGGGTTGCGCACCGACGGCAATGCCCGTGTACTGGATGAGGCCGGGCAACCGATTGCAGGCCTGTATGCAGCAGGTACCGACATGGCCAGCGTGTTTGGTGGCTGGTACCCGTCGGGCGGCATCAACCTGGGGCCGGCGCTGACCTTTGGCTATGTCGCCGGGCGGCACATTGCCGGGGTGCAGGAGTATGAGTGAACGGATCTACGATACCCGGGGGAGCGGCGGTCTGCAGGGGGCACCGGGAAAGGCCGTGGCGCTTGAATCGAGCGCCACGCGGTCTGATTTTTCAGCGCTGTCGCCCCTCAGCTCACAGGCCTCGCGGCGCTGCGCTCCTGAAGTTGCGCCAGCCAGTAGGCCACATCCACCTCGTCGATCTGCTCGGTGCGCAGGAAGCGCTCGGCATATTGGCGGTATACCCCGCTGCTGAGGAACAGTTGTAGCAGTTGCCCGTCGACGTGCCCCTCGCGGGCCATGGCCACCAGGATCTTCACCGATTCGGACAGCGTCTTCGGGGGTTTGTATGGCCGGTCTGCAGCCGTCAGTGCTTCAAAGATGTCGGCAATCGCCATCACCCGCTCGGCGATGCCCAGGTCCTGCCCGCCCAGACCACGCGGATAGCCGCTGCCGTTCATCTTTTCGTGGTGGTTGCCGGCGATGTCGGGTACCCGCTTGAGCTGGCGCGGGAGCGGCAGTGCACTGAGCATGATGATGGTCTGCACGATGTGTTCGTTGATCTTGAAGCGTTCTTCGTCAGTCAGCGTGCCACGGCGGACCGACAGGTTGTACAGCTCGCCGTAGTTGCTGGCGTGGCCTGGCAGATGCATGTCGAACCCCCAGATATTACGCGGGTCGTCCTTGACCACGGGCGGTGTGCGGGTGCCCCAGGGCACGCAGTGCTCGGGGCGATCAGCCAGCAATGGCTCCTCTGTCGGTAGTGCAGGCTGCGGCACGCCGACAAAGCGTTCCGCCTCATCACGGGAGATGCCCAGGCGGTTATCGAAATGGCGCAGCCAGCGGCGCTTGCCGATCACCTGCAAACGCTGGATATCGGCGTCCTGCATGAACTCGCCGCCGATGTTGGCCTGGGCGACGAAAGCGAAGTCGTCCTGCAGCTCGGCCTGGCTTCGCTGCAGTGCGGCTTTCAGCACCTGCTGGTCGGCGCCGCTGGCCAGGCCTTGCCAGTAGGCCAGCTCCGTATCGCGCCACAGCACTTCGAAACGCATGCGTACTTCGTGGATGCGGTTGTACAGGGTCTCCAGCTTGGTCGCCTTGTCCACCACGTACTCGGGGCTGGTGACCTTGCCACAATCGTGCAGCCACGCTGCCACACGGAACTCGTACCGCTCTGCCTCGGTCATGCTGAAGCTGGCGAACGGACCGCTGTCGGCTGCCACTGCTTGATCCAACAGCATCTGCGCCAGCTGAGGCACCCGCTCGCAGTGGCCACCGGTATAGGGGCTCTTGGCATCGATGGCGTCTGCCAGCAGCTTGATCATGGCGTCCAGCAGGCGTTGCTGGGCTTCGACCAACTGGCGGGTTTCGATGGCCACTGCAACCACGCCGGACAACTCCTCGACAAAGCGCCGAAATGCCTCGCCCACCCGCTCCTGCGCCTGCTCTTCGTCCATTTGCAGGACCAGGATGCCCAACAGTGCCCGGCTACGGTCATTCAGCACCACGGCCAGGCTGCGCCCGTGCAGGCCGAGGGCCTGGTTCACTGTTACAGCCAAATGCTGCCGGGCGCCCTCATCCACTGCCAGCTCGCTTGGGTAGTGTTCACCGCGGCACGAGGCGGCCAGACGCAGCAAGGCTTGTTCAGCGTCGTACAGGTAAACCACGCCGGCGTCGCCCCCGGCAGCCTCTACCAGATGGCTCAGCACGCCATCGAGCATGCGCTCCAGGTCTCGCTCGCGGCTGAGCGCAAGGGTAATCGCCTGAAAGTGGCGAATAGTGCCGGACATGCGGCTCAGCACGCGGCTCAACTCGCGCACCTCGGAAACCCGCGAGTGCACACCCACTTCACGGCTGAAATCAAAACTGGCCAAACCTTGAACCTGCTCGCGCAACAGCCGCAGCGGGCGGCCAATGCGCCGGCCAAGCACACCGCCGAGCACCAGCAACACGGCCATCAGTGCCACGGTCCAGAGCAACTGCTCGAACAAGACTTTGCGTGCCCCCACCAGCAACTCGTGGCCTGGTACGGCAATCAGCACGTGCAAGTCGTGCCCGGCCAGGGTAGTCAGCTGCACACGAATGCCATACCAGGTCTGGCCGTCCACCTGATAAGGCTGAGGCTGGTTGCCCTTCGGCAGGTCAGCGTATAGCCGTGCCAGGCTGGGAGCGCCCAGCTCGGCGACACGCGACAGGCGCACGCCTTGCCCTTCGTGCACGATTGCCCGCTGCGGGTCCGGATAGGCCACAACGTTGCCCTGGTCATCGACCACCACGATCTCGGTACCCGGGGTCATGCGCAGGTCCCGAGTCTCGCTGGCCAGGTCGTTGACCGAGACGTCCAGGCCGATCACGGCTCCACCGTCGACGCTACGTTGGGCCATGGTCAAGCCGACCTCGCGGGTGGTGAAGAACACATAGGGGCGCGTCAGCACAGTAGAGGGTTGTACCGTGGCTTCAGCGAACCAGGGGCGCAGGCGTGGATCGTAGCGATAGTCAGGTTTGGCCTGGGCCTGCAACAAGTTCAGCGCCCGATCATAAAAGCGCCACTCGCCCTGCACCTTGGCGCCGTCGCCATGGCTGACGCTCTGCACCAGAAAAGCCGTGCCCGGTGGAGCGGCGAAACGCTGCATCAGCTGTGGGTCACGCAGGCGACGCACCAACAGGAACTCGCCGCTGGGGTAACCCAGATAGGCGGCGCTGAGCATGCGGTTGGCGTCCAGCATTTCCACCAGCTGTGGCAGCCGATCCAGGCGCTGTGCCTGGGTGTGCACCGTCGTGTTGTGGGCCAGCAGGCGAATGCTGCTTTGCGCCGGCTCGATCAGGCGCCTGGCGCGCTCGTCGATCGTCTTGGCAACCTGCTGGGCGGCATCGCCAGCGGCGGCCACGAGGGTTTGGCGAATACCGCGGTAACCCTGCCAGGCCAGGGCGGCGCCGAGCAGCAGCATGCCCAGCACGACGGCCAGCGCTACCAGCCATTGCAGCGAGATGCCACGCCCGGCTTTACCGGCAACACGGCCATTCGACACGCAGCCCATTCCAGGTACTCCATGTGTGGCAGTTTGAAGGAGCAGCCAGAACGATCATGCAGGCCAGGGCCATTCGCAGGCAGCGTGACGGGCCAAATGGTGGCAAGCTGCCCTGGTCCATCTTGGCAGCAGTGTAGAGCGTACGTGGGCTTTCTGCCGGGATGGCAAAAAAGTTAACCTGGGCAGTAAAAGGCGCACAGCCGTTACATGAGGCTCAAACCCGCTGTTCCAGCATGACCAACGCCCCGATAATCAGCGCCTGCATGCCCTCAAGCAACTCCACTTCCATCTCCGATTCTTCGCCAGCCCGGTCGGCCTCCAGCAGCGGCTCGCGCCCCGACACCGTGTACACCGTATCGGCCACGGCAA
The DNA here is from genome assembly GCF_043103245.1 of Pseudomonas sp. YQ_6. Classification (NCBI taxonomy): domain Bacteria; kingdom Pseudomonadati; phylum Pseudomonadota; class Gammaproteobacteria; order Pseudomonadales; family Pseudomonadaceae; genus Pseudomonas; species Pseudomonas sp. YQ_6. Next base: position 167,673 of record NZ_JBICJR010000017.1, on the reverse strand, counting down.
AGCCATGGAACGCCACCGTCGACAACAACCAGCGCGCCTGTTCCAGGCTCAGGCCGTAGGCCTGGGCGATGTGCGCCTGGTGGTCATTGATCTTGTCGATCATCGCTTCTGTCGCTGCCAGCCTGCGGATCACATAGGGCGTCAGACCCGGGTGGGCCTTGACGAATGCCTGTACCGACGTGGCAAAGCGCGTCAGGTAGGACTGCAACCCTTCTACACAATTCCCGTCTGCCCTAGGGATCTGCCAGCGCTGAAAGATCTCTTCGGCCACCAGGCACTTGAGTGCTTCGATGTTCGGCACATGCTTGTACAGCGCCATGTGGCTTACGCCCAACGCAGCGGCCACGCCAACGAACGTGAGGTTGGGCAAGCCGATGGCGATGCTCACGTCGGCAATCCGTTCACGGGTGATGGTGCGAGGGCGACCGCGTCCGGGGGTGCGTTGTGGTGGTTGCATCAGTTCCTCCAGGCTTTGTGAAGACAGTCTTGTAGCTGCCTTGTCGGGTTTTCGCAAATTAGTTTATAGTCATGCAACTAATTAATTTGCAGCTTTCCAGGCCCGCTTCATGTCCGATTCATCAACGCCCCTTGACGATGCCGCCCCTTCAACAAACAAAGCCCGCAGCCCGCTCAGCCGTGTGCTTTCCCCCATTCGCGGGCGGCTGGCGCTGTCTGCGGTGCTGGCTGCGGCGGGTTCGATGCTGGCTTTGGTACCGCTGGCAGGCATTGCGCACATCGCACACCTGGCGTTGAGCGAAACCGCCACATCGGGCGCCATTGGCCGGGCCATCGCAGCCAGCATCGCCAGCCTGTTCACTGGCATGACCCTGATCACCGCAGCCGAAATGCTGGCGCACCAAGCCGACAACCACATCACCCATCACCTGCGCGTGGCGATCGGCCAGCGCCTGATGCAAGTGCCGCTCGGCTGGTTCAGCGAGCGGGCATCAAGCGAAGTGAAACGGGCCATGCAGGACGACATCGGCACACTGCACAGCCTGACCGCGCACTTTTTCACCACACTGGGCCGCGCCGTGGGCGCCGTGCTGATTTCCGTGGCCTACCTGTTCGCCATGGACTGGCGCCTTGCCGTGGTCGTGCTGCTGCCCTTCCCGGCGTTCTTCCTGTTTCTGCACCGTGCCATCAAGGCCAGCGCAGCGCATATGGGTGATGTGGTTGCGGGCATGGCGCGCATCGACAACGCGGTGGTCGAGTTCGTCAATGGCATGCCGCTGGTCAAAGCATTCGGCGGGCGCGGCAACGCGCAGGACCGCTACCGTGCAGCGGTCGATGCCTTTGCCAACACCTTCATCGGTTTCACCCGCCCACTGGTTGCGGCGATGGCACGGGCCAATGCCTTGATCGCGCCGGTGACGGTAGTGGGTGTGGTGCTGCTGGCAGGCATGGCGTTCGTGGCCCTGGGCTGGATAGAGCCGCTACAGATACTGCCCTTTGCCTTGGTCACACCTGGGTTGTGCGCGCCGCTACAGTTGTTGCACTACATCACCCACGACCTCAACAACGCGGTGGGGGCGGCCCAGCGGGTGCAGGTCCTGCTGGACACCCCGGTGCTGCCGGCCCCTGCGGTTGGCAGCCTGCCCAACGGCAGCGAACTGCGCGTGGAGCAACTGAGCCATGCCTACGCCCCCGGCAACAACGTGCTCGATGACGTCAGCTTCACCTTGGCCCCCGGCACCACGACCGCCATCGTCGGCCCCTCTGGCGCCGGCAAGTCGACCCTGGCGCGCCTGCTGCTACGGTTTTTCGACCCAGACGCCGGGCGCATCACCCTGGGTGGCGTCGACCTGCGGCAGATCGAGAGCCGCGAACTGTACCGACGCATAGGTTTCGTGCTGCAGGAGGTGCGGCTGATCCATGCAAGCGTGGCCGACAACATCGCCCTGGGCAAACCGGCTGCAACCCGCGAACAAGTCGAAGCGGCTGCGCGCCTGGCCAACATTCACACACGCATCCTGCAACTGCCGCGTGGCTATGACTCGGTGGTGGGCGAAGACGCGCAATTGTCCGGGGGCGAACAGCAGCGCCTGAGCATTGCTCGCGCCCTGCTGCTAGACCCGCCCGTGCTGGTACTGGACGAGGCCACCGCAGCCGCCGACGCCGAGAGCGAGGCGGCGATCCAGGATGCCCTGTCGCGTTTCGCCCGGGGTCGCACCCTACTGGTCATCGCCCACCGGCTGGACACGGTGATGCATGCCGACCAGATCCTGGTGCTGGACCAAGGCGCCCTGTGTGAACAAGGGCGTCACAGCGAATTGCTCACCCGCCAAGGCCTTTATGCACGGCTGTGGGCGCAGGGTGGTTATCAGGACACCGTGAAAAAGGCGCCGCCAGCATGCTGAAAACCTTCGTTCGACTGCTGGGCGAATGCGCCCCGGCCTGGCGCCGTTACCTGCTGATGACCGTACTGTACGGGGTATTCAGTGGCCTGACCATCAGTACCCTGGCGCCGCTCATGCTGCACCTGCTGAACAGCGAAATACACGCTGCCAGTGCCTGGTTGGCCGTGCTGGCCGTCGGCATGACGCTGTGCTGGGCCTGGCGACGCCAAGTGGAAAAGGCCGGCATAAGCTTGGCGGTAGCGGTGCTGCAAGGCGGCCGCCAGCACATTGGCGCCCAGGTAGCACAGCTGCCACTGGGTTGGTTCACCCCTGACAACACCGCGCGGCTCGGGCATGTGATCACCCAGGGCACGATGGCCGTGGCCCAACTGCCGGCCCATGTGCTCACGCCCTTGATCAGTGGCAGCGTCACGCCGCTGGTGCTGTTGGTAGCGCTGTTCATCCTGCACCCGCCGCTGGGGCTTGTCGCCCTGCTAGCGCTGCCGGCGCTGGCTGCAGTGCTGCTGTTCAGCGCACGCCTGGGGCGCCGGGCCGATCACGCCTTTCACCAGCACTTCGCCGCCGCCAGCCAGCGTATGGTGGAGTTCGCCCAGGCACAGTCGGTGCTGCGGGCCTTCAATGGGGAGGGTGGGGGCACACGGTTGCTGGCGCAAAGCCTGGAGCGCCAGCGCAGCAGCGGCATGGGCCTGATCATTCGTGCTTCGCTGTCAGTACTGCTCAACAGTTGGGCCGTGCAGGCAACATTTGCCGCGCTGTTGGTGGCCGCCGGCCTGTGGTTCGGCGATCAGGCGGGTGGCCAAGCGCAGGACGCAGTTGCGGTGATCGTGGCACTGGTGCTGGTGTGCCGCTTCATCGACCCGCTGCAGGACGTGGCCAGCCATGTCGATTTCCTGCGCGGGGCCCATGGCCAGCTGCAGGAAATCGAACGGATCCTGGCAGCCAAGCCGTTGCCAGAACCCGCCTCGCCCCACCGGCCGGTGGACGGCGCAATCAACCTGCAAGGGGTGAGCTTGCGCTACAATCCCACCGGGCCCGACGTGCTGCAAAACGTGAACCTGCACATCCCGGCAGGCAGCATGACCGCCGTCATCGGCGCCTCGGGCTCAGGCAAGACATCACTGATGCGCCTGATTGCACGGTTCTTCGATACCACCGAAGGCAGTGTGCGCATTGGCGGCGTCGACGTGCGGCAAATGGCCCGCGCCAGCCTGACCGACACAGTCAGCCAAGTACTGCAGGACACCTGGCTGTTCCAGGGCAGCATCGCCGACAACATCCGTATCGGCAAACCCGATGCCAGCGACGCCGAGGTACTGCAAGCGGCGCACATGGCCGGCTTGGGACACACCCTCGAACGGCTGCGCGGGGGCCTCGATACGTCCGTGGGCGAAGGTGGTGCGCAGCTTTCCGGTGGCGAACGCCAGCGTGTGACCATTGCCCGTGCGCTGATCAGGCAAGCACCAGTACTGCTGGTGGACGAAGCCACCGCCGCCCTTGATGCCGAGAACCAGGCCGTGATTGCCCAGACGCTACACAGCCTGCATGGGCGTTGCACCTTGGTGGTCATCGCACACCAGCTCAGCACCGTGGCCATGGCCGACCATATCGTGGTGCTGGACGCCGGGCAGGTTGTCGAGCAAGGCACACCGGCCACACTGCGCGCCAATGGCGGGCACTATGCACGCATGCTCGAACAGCGCCACGCCGCCAACGGCTGGCGCATCGGGGCACCGAGGGTGGAACACGACTGATGCGTGTTGCATGCCTCATCCTGTTCCTGGTGTTGTGCGCGGCCTCACTGGCTGTCGGCGTTCGTGAGCTGGCCTGGTCTCAGCTGCTTACCCTGCAAGGCGACGCCTGGTTGACCCTGACCGCAAGCCGCCTGCCACGGCTGGCCGCATTGATACTGGTGGGTGTCGGGCTGGCGGTATGCGGTGTGATCCTGCAGCAGATCGTGCGCAACCGTTTCGTTGAACCCGGCACCACCGGCGGGCTCGATGCCGCGCGCCTGGGCATCCTGCTGTCGCTGGGCCTGGCGCCCGCGGCCGGGGCACTGCCGCGCATGCTGTTCGCACTGGCCGTGTGCTTTGCCTCCAGCCTGCTGTTTGTCGCCCTCATCCGCCGCATACGCGCCCGCAACGCGGTGCTGGTGCCGGTCATCGGCCTGATGTACGGCGGCGTGCTGAGTGCGCTGGCCGAGTTCTACGCCTACCGCTTCAACCTGCTGCAAAGCATGCAGGGCTGGTTACTGGGTGATTTTTCCAAGGTGGTGCAGGGCCGCTACGAAATTCTCTACCTGATTGTACCGATCGTGTTGCTCACCTACCTGTACGCACAGCGCTTCACCGTGCTGGGCATGGGCGAAGGCATGGCCACCAGCCTGGGCCTGAACTACACCGCCAACGTGACGGTGGGCCTGCTGCTGGTAGCAGTGACGGTGTCGGCCAGCGTGATCATCGTCGGCGCCATCCCCTTCGTCGGCCTGGTGGTGCCCAACCTGGTCGCCCTGCGCCATGGCGACAACCTGCGCCGCACCCTGCCACTGGTGGCGCTGGGCGGTGCGGCCTTGCTGCTGGTCTGCGACCTGCTCGGGCGGTTGCTGATCTACCCGTTCGAAGTGCCCATCGGCCTGACTGCAGGCGGCCTGGGCGGGCTGATCTTCCTCGGGCTGATCATCTGGAGGCAGCGATGAAAGGCCGACACTGCTTGTGGCTGGCCGTGGTCGCTCTGGCCACGCTGTTCGTGTTCGTCAACGCCGGGGCGGATTTCGCCTACCTCATCCCCAAGCGCCTTGTGCGCCTGGCGGCCATGGTGATCGGTGGCGTGTGCGTGGCCTGCTCCGCCATCGCCTTCCAGACCCTTTCCGGCAATCGCATCCTCACCCCGGCGATCATGGGCTACGAAGCCGTGTACCTGCTGCTGCAGGCGCTGCTGGTGCTGGGCATGGGCGTGCAGGGGCTGATCGTGCTCGGCAGTGACGGCAATTTCCTGCTCTCGATGCTACTGATGCTCGGCTACTCCTGGGCCCTGCACCGCTGGCTGTTTCGTGACGGCAAAAACAACGTGTACTTCCTGCTGCTGGTCGGCCTGGTGCTGACCATGGTCATGGCCACGTTCACCCAGTTCGTCCAGCTGAAAGTCAGCCCCGGCGAGTTCTCGATGCTGCTGGGCTACACCCAGGCTTCGTTCAACCGGGCATCGCCACAGTTGCTGCTGTATTCGGCCGTGCTGGTGGCGGGCGTGTGTGTGCTGCTGGCCCGGGCCGTACCGGTGCTGGACGTGCTGGCACTCGGGCGCGACCAGGCCATTTCACTGGGCGTGGACTACCGGCGCAACGTGCGCCTGCTGCTGGCGCTGATCGCAGCGTTGGTCGCGGTGTCGACCAGCCTGTTGGGGCCCACGGCATTCATGGGCGTGTTCGTCGCCAACATCACCTATGCGATGGCCGGCACCTTCCGCCACCGGGTCACCCTGGCCCTCGGCAGCGCCGTGGCCATTGCCGTGTTCATTGCCGCCCAGTTGCTGGTCGAGCATGTCTTCAACTACAGGACCACCGTCGGCATCCTCGTGAACCTGGTGTGTGGCACCTACTTCCTCGCCCTGATGGTGCGCAACCGGGGAGCCGCATGATTACAGTCCACGACCTGCACAAAACCTATGGCAGCAAAGAGGTGTTGAGCGGGGTAAGCGCCAGCTTCCCGCGCGGGCAGCTGACCTCGCTGATCGGCCCCAATGGCGCCGGCAAGACCACCCTGCTGATGATGCTGGCCCGGCTGCTGGCGCCTGCCAGCGGTGACATACGCCTGGACGGGCAAAGCATCGACAGCATCGCCATCGGCGACTATGCCCGGCGCGTGGCCACCCTGCGCCAGTCGGTCGACTTCAACCTGCGCCTGACCGTCGACGAACTGGTCGCGTTCGGCCGCTTCCCCTACAGCCGTGGTGCGCTCACCGCTGCAGACCGTCGGGCCATCGACCAGGCCATTGCCTTTCTGTCCCTGGAGCCGCTGCGCCAGGCCTACCTCGATGAACTCAGCGGCGGCCAGCGGCAAATGGCCTTTCTGGCCATGACCATCGCCCAACAGACCGACTATCTGCTGCTGGACGAGCCGTTGAACAACCTCGACATGCGCCACGCCGTGCAGATCATGCGCGCCCTGCGTCGGCTGTGCGACGAGTTCGGCCGCACGGTGATTTTGGTGGTGCACGACATCAACTTTGCAGCCGCCTACTCCGACTGCATCGTCGCCATGCAGGGTGGCCGTGTGCATTGCAGCGGCAGCGTCGAGCAGGTTGTGACCGAGCGACAGCTGCACGCGCTGTACGGGCTGGATTTCGACATCACCCACAGCGCGCGCGGCCGCCTGTGCAACTACTTCAACCCACCCGGAGAACAGCAATGAACCGCAACCACCCCGCCAACGGCTGGCCATTGGCGCTACTGCTAGCCGCCACCCTCGCCCTGCACGGCTGCAACGAGCCCACGGCAGCCACAGCGGCACCGGCGAACACCACGCGCCATGGCGACTACACGCCGTTAACCGTACAGCACAAACTGGGCACCACAGTGATCAGTCAACTGCCACAGCGCACGGTGGCTCTGGACATGAACGAAGTGGACTTCCTCGACCAGTTGGGCGTACCCGTGGCGGGCATGCCCAAGGACTTCGTGCCGGACTTTCTTGCACGCTATAAGGATGCCGGGCAAACAGCAGATGTCGGCTCGATCGTGCAGCCCAACCTGGAGCGGGTGCATGCGGCGCGGCCTGACCTGATCCTGATCACCTCGCTGCAGGCCAACCACTATGACGAACTGAGCGAAATGGCGCCGACCCTGCACTTCGATGTGGACTATCGCGACAGCGAAACCGGGCATGTCGCCATGGTCAGGCAGCACCTGCTCAGCCTTGGGCAGGTGTTCGGCAAGCAAGGCTTGGCCCAGCGCAAGGCTGACGCACTGGAGGCCAAGCTGGCCCAGGCGCGCAGCGTCACCCGCGACCGCCCGGAGCGGGCCCTGGTGGTGCTGCACAACAACGGCGCCTTCAGCGCCTTCGGCGTGCAGTCGCGCTACGGCTTCATCTTCAATGACCTGGGCGTCAAGCCGGCCACCACTACCCTGGATACCGGCCTACATGGCCAGCCGATTTCCAGTGAGTTCATCCAGCAGGCCAACCCTGACATCCTCTATGTGGTGGATCGCACCGCCGTCATGGAGCACCGCCCAATGATGACGGCAGACACCTTGGACAACCCCCTGCTGCGCCAGACCAACGCCTGGAAGCACGGCCGCGTGGTGTTCGTCGACCCGCAGGCCTGGTACGTCACGGCCGCCAGCCCGACCTCACTGGCTTTGATCGCGGATGACGTGATCAGGGGCTATCAGGACTAGGCACTGCCTTTTTGCAAATGCCTGTCACTGCGTGAGCGCGTGATTCTCATTTGCCTTACGTCTTCGCTTTTTAAATGCAAAAACACAACCCGCCATTTGTCCCTCTGGAGCCATCGCGTGTCCATCCGTACCTTGCACACACTCTCGTCCCCTACCTTGGCATTGCCTGCGCTGCCGCGCACCCCGCTGGCACATGCCGTATTCATTGGCCTGGCCCTTGGTAGCTGCACACTGGCGCCAATCGCCGCACACGCCGACGCAGCCAACCCCCACGAGGCCGCTGAAGAAAAACCCGCCGCTCCGGAATTGCCCGCCACCCTGATCGACGCCCAAGCCAGCGCTGCCGATCCACTGCCACCGGTGTATGCCGGCGGCCAGGTGGCCACCGGCGGGCGGGTGGGCCTGCTGGGCAACAAAGACTTCATGGAAACGCCGTTCAGCACCGTCAGTTACACCGACACCTACATTCAGGATCTGCAGGCCCGGGACATCACCGACGTTATCGCCGCCACCGACCCGTCAGTGTTCAGCAACGGCCTGACCGGCACCTACAGCGAGAACTACTCGATCCGCGGCTTCCAGACCAGCGTCAGTGACATGACTGTCGATGGCCTGTTCGGCATGGCCCCCTACTACCGCGCCTCACCCGAAATGTACGAACGCATCGAAGTACACAAAGGCCCGTCGGCGCTGCTTAACGGCATGCCGCCCGGCGGTTCGGTGGGCGGTGTTGTCAACCTGATTCCCAAGCGCGCTGGCGACACGCCGCTGACCCGGCTGACCGCCACCTACGCTTCCGATGCCCAGCTTGGCGGCCATGTCGACGTTGGCCGGCGCTTCGGTGAGGGCAACCAGTTTGGCGTGCGCTTCAACGGCATGTACCGCGACGGCGACACTGCCATCGACGATCAACGCCAGCGCAATGTGCTGTCTTCTCTGGCCCTGGACTGGCGTGGCGAACGTGGCAAGCTGTCGCTCGACCTGTTCGATACCGACGACCACATCAGCGGCCAGAACCGCGGCATGGGCCTGGCCGCTGGGGTGCCAGTCCCCAAACCGCCAAAAAACGACACACTGCTCAACCCCGACTGGGCTTATGTGGAAACCAAGGACAAGGGCGTCATCCTGCGCGGTGAGTACGAGCTGAACGACCAGTTGCTGGCCTATGGCGCGGTCGGCACCAGCAAGACGGACTATCGCTACAGCGGCGCACTCACAGCCACGGTGAACAACAGCGCCGGTGATTTCACCACCGCGATGGGCCAGTTGCAGATGGAGATCCACAAGACTTCTGCCGAGGTGGGGCTGCGTGGCCATTTCGACACCTTCGGCATCAACCACCAATGGTCGGTCAACGCCACCCAGTACAGCGACACGCAAAAGGACTTCGGCCGCCGCGCCGCCGGCTCGAACTGGACGACCAATATCTACAACCCTGTCTGGGGCCCGAAGGTATCGGAGGCCTGGCCACTGATTGCCCACACGGAAAACGACCTGAAAAGTTATGGCATCGCCGACACCCTGTCGGTGCTGGATGACAGGGTGCAACTGACCCTCGGCGTACGTCGCCAGGAAGTGGTCACCGACACTTACAACACCAATACCGGTGCCCGCAACAAACCAGGCTATGACACCCACGCCACCACCCCCGCCGGGGCCATCCTGTTCAAGCTGACCGATGAGCTGTCGCTGTACGCCAACTACATCGAAGGCCTGAGCAAAGGCGCGGCCGCACCGATCACCGCTGCCAACTATGGCGACGTGTTCGCGCCGTACAAATCAAAACAGAAGGAAATCGGCCTCAAGCTCGACCTGGGCACCTTCAGCCACACCTTGGCGCTGTATGAAATCAAGCGCCCGGGCAGCTACACCGACCCGGTCACCAACATCTTTTCGTTCGGTGGCGAGCAGCGTAATCGGGGCGTGGAATGGAGCTTCTTCGGTGCCCCTCTGCCCGACGTGCGCCTGATGGGGGGCGTGGCTTATGTCGACCCCAAGCTGACCAAGACCGCAGGCGGTGCCAACGATGGCAAGACCGCCACGGCCTACCCCAAGGTGCAGGGCAAGCTGGGCATGGAGTGGGACATCCCCGGCCTGGATGGGCTGACCCTGACCGGCAACGTGACCTCACAGTCCAAGCAATACATCAATGCCGAGAACAGCCTGTCGATTCCGGGTTACACGATCTTCGACGTTGGCGCCCGCTTTGTGACCCAGGTCGCCAACAAGCCGGTCACCTTGCGAGCGAACATCGCCAACCTGGGGGACAAGGACTACTGGGGTGTGCCACTGACCCAGACCCTGGGGTTGGGGGCGCCGCGGACCTATCAGCTTTCGGCTAGCGTGGACTTCTAACCGGGTCCCGCTGCGGCGCCAGATACGGCCTCTTCGCGGGCGCGCCCGCTCCCGCAGGTCCAGCACAACCCTCAGACTTGTGCTGAACCTGTGGGAGCGGGCATGCCCGCGAAGCAGACGACGCGGTCAATGATCAATACATCAGCCGCGCAACTGGTACCAGGTGGTCTTGAGTTGCGAATACTTGTCGAACGAATGCAGTGACAGATCGCGGCCAAACCCCGACTGCTTGCCCCCACCGAACGGCACCGTCACATCCAGCGCATCGACCGTGTTCACCGATACGGTACCGGCTTTCAACGCCCGCGCTACCCGGTGCACCTGGTTGAAGTCGTCGCTCCACACCGAGGCTGCCAGGCCATAGATGCTGTCGTTGGCCAGGCGCACGGCTTCTTCTTCCGTGTCGAAGGCGCTGACCGCCAGTACCGGGCCGAACACCTCCTCCCGCGCCAGGCCCATGCGGCCCTCGACACCGGCAAAAATGGTGGGCTCGATGTAGTTGTCCGACCCTTCGATGGTCAGGCGCCGACCGCCACACACCAACCGTGCGCCCTCTTGCCCGGCGCGCACGATGGCAGCCTCGATACGGCCGGTCTGCTCGGCATCGACAATGGCCCCGGCGCGGCTCGCCGGATCCAGCGGGTTACCGGGCAGCCACTGGCGAGCCTTGGCCTGCAGGCGCTCGATGAACTCATCGTGGATGGCACGCTGCACGTACAGCCGCGAGTTGGCCGAACACACCTCGCCCTGGTTGAAGAAAATGCCGAAGGCGGCCTTTTCCGCAGCCAGGTCCAGGTCCTGGCAGTTGTCGAACACCAGGTTTGGGCTCTTGCCGCCGCACTCCAGCCACACCTGCTTGAGGTTGGACTGCGCCGAGTACTGCATGAAGTACTTGCCCACCTGGGTGGAGCCGGTGAAGACCAGGCAGTCCACATCCGGGTGCAGGCCCAGCGCCTGCCCGGCCTGCTCGCCCAGGCCCGGCACCACGTTCAGTACGCCTTCCGGCAACCCTGCTTCCAGCGCCAGTTGGGCCAGGCGCAGGGCCGAAAACGGTGATTGCTCGGCGGGCTTGAGTACCACACTGTTACCGGCAGCCAGCGCCGGGGCCAGCTTCCAGGCGGCCATGTCGAGGGGAAAATTCCACGGCACCACAGCCGCGACCACACCCAGTGCTTCGCGGGTGATGGTGGCCAGCGCCGTGGGCGCCGTGGGCGCCACCTGGTCGTACAGCTTGTCCAGCGCTTCACCGTACCAGCCGAACACATGTGCCGAGCCCGGCACGTCTATGTTGTAGGCGTCCATCACCGGCTTGCCCATGTTCAGCGAGTCCAGCAACGCCAGTTCTTCACGATGGGCCATGATCAGCTCGGCCAGGCGCAGCAGCACTTTCTTGCGCTCGCCCGGCGCCATGCGCGGCCAGGGGCCTTGCTCGAAGGCTCGACGGGCGCTGGCGACGGCCAGGTCGACCTCGGCATGGCCGCAGGCGGCAACCTGTGCCATTACGTTGTTGGTGGCGGGGTTGATGGCTGCGAAGGTAGCGCCATCCCGTGCGTTGACGGGTTTGCCACTGATCAGCGCTTTGGATGGCAGGTACAGGTCCGAGGCGCGTTGTTGCCAGAATTCGAGGGTGTACATTTGTACTCCAGGCGACCGCGGTGGCGATCATTTTTTGCGGAAGTGACAGGTACCACACAGTCCGCAAGCGCGCCGCGCCTCCTCTGTGGGAGCGGGCGTGCCCGCGATTCAGGCGACACGGAGGATGGCACCGGCTTCGCCGGTGTTCGCGGGCATGCCCGCTCCCACAGGGGAAACCGGTTGCCCTTGGCAACGGCTTAGAGCTTGCCGACCAGCCGCGCCGTGCGGTCTACGGCTATCCGGGTCTTCTCCACCAGCTCATCCAGCTCGCTGTGGTTGGCGATCAAGGCCGGGGCCATGATCATCCGGCCCAGAGTCGAGCGAATGATCACCCCTTCCTCGAAACCAAAGGTGCGGCACTGCCAGGCCAGGTCGTTCTCGTTGGCAAAGCGCTTGCGCGTCGGCTTGTGCTCGGCGAACTGCAGCGCCGCCACCAGTCCGGCCCCTTGCACCTGGCCGATCAATGGGTGGTCGGCAAACACTTCCCGCAGAATGCGCTGCAGGTACGGCCCCGTGTCGTCCTTCACCTGGCGCACGATGCCTTCGTCACGCAGCGCCTTCAGGTTGGCGATGGCCACTGCCGCCGCCACCGGGTGGCCGGAATAGGTCAGGCCGTGGGCAAATACCCCGCCGCGTTCCACCAACGCCTCGGCAATGCGCTTGCCAAGCACCAGGCCACCCATGGGCACATAGCCACTGGTCAGGCCCTTGGCAATCGACAGGGTGTCGGGCTCGAAGCCGAAGTATTCATGGGCGAACCATTCGCCGGTGCGGCCAAAGCCACCGATCACCTCATCGGCGCACAACAGCACGTCGTACTGGCGGCAGATACGCTGGATTTCCGGCCAGTAGCTTTCCGGCGGGAAGATCATGCCGCCTGCCCCCTGGAAGGGTTCGGCAATGAAGCCGGCAACGTTTTCGGCACCCAGTTCGAGGATCTTTTCCTCCAGCTGCAGGGCGCAGCGGCGGCCGAACTCGGCCGGGGTCAGTTCACCGCCCTCGGCGTACCAGTAGGGTTCGTCGATGTGTGCCACATCCGGAATCAACCCGCCCATGTCGTGCATGAACTTCATCCCGCCCAGCGCCGTGGCCGCCAGGGTCGAGCCGTGGTAGCCGTTCCAGCGGCCGATCATGACCTTCTTGCCTGGCTGGCCAACCACCTGCCAGTAGCGGCGCACGGTGCGGATCAGTACCTCGTTGGCCTCGGAGCCCGAGTTGGTGTAGATCGCGTGGCTGTAGTGCCCCGGCAGCAGGCTGAACAGCAACTCGGACAGTTCGATCACCGCCGGGTGGGTGGTGTGGAAGAACATGTTGTAGTAGGCCAGCTGATCCATCTGCGTAGCCGCGGCGGCCGTCAGGTCACGACGGCCATAACCGAGCTGGGTGCACCACAGGCCAGACATGCCATCCAGGTAGCGCTTGCCCTCGCTGTCCCACAGGTGCAGGCGTTCGCCCCCGACGATCACCCGCGGCCCTTCGGCGTTCAGCGCCTTCTGGTCGAGGAAGGCATGAATGTGGTGGGCGGCATCGGCTGCCTGGTAGTCACGGGTCTGGCGTTGCGGGGCGAAAGGCGCGTTCATTGTTGGTTTTCCTTTGCGGTGGGGTTGCAGGGCAGCTGGCGTTCAGCGCAGCTTGCCCATGTAGCTTTCCAGCGGGTCCTTGCCCAGCACGCCCTGGGCATTGGCCAGTGCATCGATGAACAGGGAGAACAGTTCGGACTGGGTGCCGATGTCGAGCTTGGCGTAGACGTTCTTGCGGTGCGACTTGATGGTGTCTTCCGACACCCCCAGCCGCTCGGCCAGCGACTTGGTCGAGTGGCCACGCAGGATCAACTGGGCGATACGGCATTCACGCTCGGTCAGCAGCGAGCTGCCAAAATTGTTCAGCGCGGCATGGATACGTTGCTCGAGGATGTTCTCGAAGCGCCCTGCGCGGCTGTCCAGCCCGGCAAAATGCTTGCCGAGTACCGCCAGTACCCAAGGCGTGATGAGCCCGAACAGCGTGCGGCTTTGCCCATCCAGCTTGTCGGTGAAAGCCAGCGACACCGCCAGGCTTTGCCCGGGCGCCACCTGCAGGATGTAATTGAGTTCATCCTCCAGGTGCGAGTGGCGGTAGAACGATTGGTAGTATTCGCTGACCTCGAAGTGATCGGGTGCCACTTCGAACAGGCCGTAGCAGCCGGATTCGACCTGTTCCACGCAAGCACCGTAGAACGGGTCGAGCAGGTAGAAGCCCGACAGGTAGCGGCTGACATTGCCCTCGGGTTGCCAGGGCGCCTTGTCATCCTGCTCGAACAGCGCACAGGGCATGCCGTCGTGCGGGTACAGGTAAACCGTGGTCGCCTGGATCGGCCGTATCACACCCAGTGCAGCAAACAGGCTGGCGGCAAAGCCCGGCCGGCCGATAGCCTCGGTGACCTTGGCCTGGTGCTCGAACCATTGAGCTGAAAGCAATTGATTGGTCACTGTAAGCCTGCCGTTTCTTCTCAGTGGCACCGCCGCCAGTGCGGTGCGTCGTTGAGCAGATACTCCCACGGCGCTGCAGGCACCGGAATCACCCTTTGGGGTGAGCCGGGCAAGGGCTGTGTCCGCTCACCCCAAAGGGTGATTCCGGGTGCCTGCAGGGTGTGGGAGCATCAACCCGCCCCAGCGCTGCGAGCTTTCCGCTCGACCTCCTTGCACTACACCTGACGGTCGCGAGCCTGCTCGCCTGCCGCGGTGTCCTGCATCCCTTTTCAGGAGTTAGCAATGCATACAACAACAAGTACAGCCCATAGCCCCGCCCCGCATGCAACCTCGCAACCCGGCACCAGCACCGGCCGCTTCCGCAAGTCCATGAGCATGACCGCCCTGGTGCTGTTTGGCCTGGCCTACATGGTGCCCCTGGCCGTATTCACCACCTACGGGCTGGTCACCCAGATGACCAAAGGGCACCTGCCCACCGCCTACCTGCTCACGCTCGCCGCCATGCTGCTGACCGCCTACAGTTACGGCCGCATGGTCCAGGCCCACCCCTACTCCGGCTCGGTCTACACCTACACGCGCAAGGCCTTCGGCAGCCATATCGGCTTCATCACCGGTTGGACACTGCTGCTCGACTACATCTTTCTGCCGCTGCTCAGCTACCTGCTGATCGGCATCTACATGTCGGAATACTTCCCGACCATCCATGCCTGGGTGTGGGTAGCGGGTTCCATTGCCCTGGTCACCTTCCTCAACCTGATCGGCATCGAGTCGATCACTCGGGTCAACTGGATCCTGGTGGTGGTGCAACTGGTGTTCATCATCGTCTTCGTCGCTTTGTCCATTCTCAAGCTCAGCGGACAGGCGGAGCCGGTGTCGCTGCTGGCCCCCTTGCACCACGAAGGCTTCAGTGTGCCGTTGATCATGACCGGCGCCGCCGTGCTGTGCCTGTCGTTCCTCGGCTTCGATGCGGTGTCGACCATGGCTGAGGAAACCAGTAACCCGACCTACCGCATTCCCGTGGCGATTCTGGCGGTGTCGTTGATCGGCGGCCTGCTGTTTCTGGTGGTGTCTTATTGCGCACAGATGGTATTCCCCGACTGGGGCAGCTTCGCCGACCCGGATTCGGCGTCGGTCGACGTGATGCGCCGGGTGGGCGGCGAGCTGCTGGTAACCGCCTTCACCGCTACCTACGTGGCGGGCTGCTTCGCCTCGGCCATGGTGTCCCAGGCCAGCGTGTCGCGCGTACTGTTCGCCATGGGCCGCGACGGCGCCTTGCCGCGGGCATTCGGCCAGCTGGTGACGAAAAAGCGCGTGCCGGCCACTGCCATCCTGGTGGTCAGCCTGCTGTCGCTGATCGCCCTGGTGATCACCCTGGATACCGTGGCGAACATGATCAGCTTTGGCGCACTGTTCGCCTTTTCGGCGGTGAACCTGGCGGTGGTCAAGCACTACCTGGTTGACCAGAAACTACGCGGTTACCGCAACTACCTGCTGTACGGCGCCATTCCCGGCCTGGGCTTTCTCAGCACGCTGTGGCTGTGGAGCAGCCTGACCAGCCTGTCGTTCGCCATCGGCCTGTGCTGGATGGCGTTGGGCCTGTTGGTGCTACTGGGGCTGACCCGGGCGTTGCGCGTGAAGCTGCCAGAGTTGCAGATGGCCGAGTGAGCCCTGACGCCTTGCATGACCGCTCCTGCAGGGCATCGCGAGAACCCGGGTGATAACGGCTCGTTATCACCCGATCCGTATTAATCATTATTCAGCCCCCCGTTCGCCCCCTACAGTCCTGACCAACGATTGTCATTGCCAACGGGAAACGAAATGTCCATCGAACACCGCCTGAACCACATCGCCGGCCAGCTCAGCGGCCACGGTGACGTGCTGCTGCACAGCCTCGACGCCCACACCGGTGAAACACTGCCATACGCCTTCCACCAGGCGACCGGCGACGAGGTGGAGGCCGCCGCGCAGGCCGCCGAGGTGGCTTACCCGAGCTACCGCAGCACCCTCCCCGACCAGCGCGCCGCCTTTCTTGACGCGATCGCCAGCGAACTGGACGCGTTGGGTGATGACTTCATCCAGGATGTGATGCGCGAAACCGCACTGCCTGAAGCACGCATCCGCGGCGAACGCAGCCGCACCAGCAACCAGCTGCGCCTGTTTGCCGAGGTGGTACGGCGTGGCGACTTTTACGCTGCACGCATCGACCGCGCCCTGCCCCAGCGCACCCCGCTGCCGCGCCCGGACCTGCGCCAGTACCGCATCGGCGTGGGCCCGGTGGCCGTGTTCGGCGCCAGCAACTTCCCTCTGGCCTTCTCCACCGCTGGCGGTGACACCGCTTCGGCGCTGGCCGCCGGCTGCCCGGTGGTGTTCAAGGCACACAGCGGACACATGCTCACTGCGGCCCATGTGGCCGCGGCCATCGACCGTGCAGTGACCGGCAGCGGCATGCCGGCAGGCGTTTTCAACATGATCTACGGTGCCGGTGTGGGCGAAGCGCTGGTCAAGCACCCAGCCATCCAGGCAGTCGGCTTTACCGGCTCGCTGCGAGGTGGCCGCGCCCTGTGCGACATGGCCGCAGCGCGCTCGCAGCCGATCCCCGTGTTCGCCGAAATGAGCAGTATCAACCCGGTGATCGTGCTGCCGCAAACTCTGCAGGCTCGCGGTGAACAGGTGGCGACCGAGCTGGCCGCCTCGGTGGTGCTGGGCTGCGGGCAGTTCTGCACCAACCCGGGCCTGGTGGTGGGTATCCGCTCGCCACACTTCGAGCATTTCCTGCAAACGCTTGTGGCACGCATGGCAGACCAAGGCCCGCAGACCATGCTCAACGCTGGCACCCTGCGCAGCTACCAGAATGCTGTGCAGCACCTGCTGGCGCACCCGGATATCCAGCATCTGACCGGCCAACCGCAAACGGGTAACCAGGCTCAGCCGCAGTTGTTCAAGGCCGACGTGAGCCTGCTGCTCAATGGCGACCCGCTGTTGCAGGAAGAAGTGTTCGGCCCTTGCACCGTGGTGGTTGAAGTGGCCGATGCCCAGCAACTGGCCGAAGCATTGCGTCACCTGCAAGGTCAGCTGACTGCCACCCTGATCGCCGAAACTGACGACTTGCGCACCTTTGCCTCATTGGTGCCGTTGCTGGAACGCAAGGCCGGGCGCTTGCTGCTCAATGGCTACCCGACCGGCGTGGAGGTTTCCGATGCCATGGTGCATGGCGGGCCCTACCCGGCCACCTCCGACGCCCGCGGCACTTCGGTCGGCACCTTGGCCATCGACCGCTTCCTGCGCCCGGTGTGCTTCCAGAACTATCCGGACGCACTGCTGCCGGATGCGTTGAAAAACGCCAACCCGCTGGGGATTGCCCGATTGCTGGAGGGTGTGAGCAGCCGCGAGGCGGTGTGATCTTTCATGGCTGCAACCCGTGCCGGCCTCTTCGCGGCTCTAGCCGCCAAGAGGCCGGCACTCGCACTTCGAGCTGTATACAATCAGTAAAAAGCTTGCTTACAATACCGAGCGCCTATGACATCGGTAATCGCCGATGCGTATTGCGCAGGCTTGCACCATGTCATCTACAAATCCTGCAAAAACGCTCCTCGTCAAAAACGCCGCACTGCTGGTCACCATGGACGGCGAACGCCGCGAAATCAAGAACGGCGGCCTGTTCATCGAAGGCAACCTGATCAAGCAAGTCGGCCCCAGCGATACCCTCCCGCAGCACGCCGACGTGATTCTGGACATGGCCGGCAAGGTGGTCATCCCAGGCTTGGTCAATACCCACCACCACATGTACCAGAGCCTCACCCGCGTGGTACCGGCAGCTCAGGATGGCGAGCTGTTCAACTGGTTGACCAACCTGTACCCGATCTGGGCGCGCCTGACCCCCGAGATGATCGCGGTGTCGACCCAGACCGCCATGGCCGAGCTGATCCTGTCCGGCTGCACCACCTCCAGCGATCACCTGTATATCTACCCCAACGGCTGCAAGCTCGACGACAGCATCCACGCCGCTGCCGAGATCGGCATGCGCTTCCACGCCGCGCGCGGCAGCATGAGCGTGGGCCAGAGCCAAGGCGGCCTGCCACCTGACGCGGTGGTGGAAAAGGAAGCCGACATCCTCAAGGAATCGCAACGCCTGATCGAGGACTACCACGATGCCAGCCACGGCTCGATGCGCCGCATCGTGGTCGCGCCATGCTCGCCGTTCTCGGTCAGCCGCGACCTGATGCGCGAAGCTGCCGTGCTGGCGCGCCAGTATGGGGTGTCGCTGCACACCCACCTGGCCGAGAACGTCAACGACATCGCCTACAGCCGCGAGAAGTTCGGCATGACCCCTGCCGAGTACGCCGAAGACCTTGGCTGGGTCGGCCATGATGTATGGCATGCCCACTGCGTGCAGCTCGACCAGCACGGCATCGAGCTGTTCGCCCGCACCGGCACCGGCGTCGCCCACTGTCCATGCTCGAACATGCGGCTGGCCTCAGGCATCGCCCCGGTACGCAAGATGCGCGACCACGGCGTACCGGTAGGCCTGGGGGTCGATGGCTCTGCCTCCAACGACGGCGCCAGCATGATCGGTGAAGTGCGCCAGGCGCTGTTGCTGCAACGGGTGGGCTTCGGCCCTGACGCGATGACCGCACGCGAAGCACTGGAGATTGCCACCCTGGGTGGCGCGAAGGTGCTCAACCGCAATGATATCGGTGCCCTGGCCCCGGGCATGGTCGCCGATTTCGTCGCCTTCGACCTGGGCCATGTGGCGTATGCCGGCGGCCACCATGACCCATTGGCGGCACTGGTGTTCTGCACCCCGACCCAGGTGCATACCAGCGTGATCAACGGCCGCGTCGTGGTGAAAGACGGCCAGCTGGCCACCGTCGACTTGCCGCGCGTACTGGAACGCCACAACCAGCTGGCCCATCAGCTGGTCAGTGGCACTTGAGGCCTGGAATCAGCTCGGCATCGCCGGGTTGAATGAAGGTCATGCGCAGCCCTCTGGGCTGCGCTGCCATGTAGAAAAGCTGCGGGTAGCGCGCACTGCGATGTCATGTCCACTCAAAGGTCCATGACCATCTCATGCCAGGCCATACCGCCGTGGTCCGACGGCGACGGTTTCACGTATCGGTAGCCCAGCTTCTGGTACAGGGCCACATGCTGCTCCTTGCACATCAGGTGAATGGTCTGCTTGCCCGCCGCACGCATGCGTCCGATGAATTCGTTCATCAACACTTTGGCGTAGCCTTTGCCTTGGTGGGCCGGGTCTACAACCACCGACATGATCACCACGTTCGCTGCCGCCGGGTCATGGCCGACCAGCTCTTTGAAGGCCTCGTCGGACATCACGACCTCGTGGGCGCAGCCACTGTTGATGAAACCCACGATCTCGCCGTCACTTTCCAGCACCAGGAAGCCTTGTGGGTATTGCGTGATGCGCGTGCGGATTTTCTCCAGCGTGGCCGCCTCATCCCCTTCATAGGCGCCAATTTCGATGGCGTAGCAACGCTCGGCATCGGCGGGAACGGGGGTGCGGAACTGAAACGCGCTCATGGCAGGTATCCTTGGCAATGGTAAAAGCAGCCGCCATGATAAATGAGCATCGACCTTGCACTCCATCATTGCGAACTCGGTCAGGTCGAGTGTGTGACGCTTGCTGCCTGCCAAGGATGGCAAGCATCATGGGGGCCTTGCTCTATTGCCACGGATACGCCGATGACCGCTGTAACTTTTCCCTTCACCGAACCCAGCCGCTGCAAACGCCTGAAGGCGGCCAGCAGCAGGGATCATGACAGCGTCGATCAACTGGTAATGGCTGCGCGGCCTTTCGAGAACCGCGAGCGATATGGTCGCTTCCTGCAGGTGCAGCACCGTTTTCATGGCAGCCTGCTGACGTTGTATCAGGATGAACAGCTCAACCAGCAACTGCCGGGGTTGGCGGCGCTGTCACGTTTCACGGCGGTCGAGGCAGACCTGCGCGACCTCGGCCTGCCGCTGCCAACGCCCACCCAACCGGTCCGTGTCAGCTCGGCCCAGGCCTTGGGATGGCTGTATTGCAGTGAAGGTTCGAACCTGGGGGCGGCGTTTCTCTACAAGCACACGCAACGTCTTGGGCTGGAGGGTGACAAGGGGGCCCGCCACCTGGCCCCTCACCCGGATGGCCGAGCGCTGCATTGGCGCGAATTTGTTGCCCGACTGGACAGCCTGGTGCTGGGGGAGCAGGAGGAAGCAGAGGTGGTAACGGGGGCGATTGCAGCGTTCGACAGTTATCGGGGGCATCTGCGTGAGGTATTTGCAGGCAGTTGACCAAGCGCAATGGCAGCTTTAGCGAGTGCTGCACATCACCAACCGCCACAGCGATTTTCTACAAGTTGTTGCTGTAGCGAACTTTTTCTTGATTCCCTGTCTATGTGTGAGGCACAGAAAGGTAGCGGAACGCGAGACAAGGTTCGCCCCACACCTGCTGGCCAGATGGCTCATTCGTTATCAGAGGTTGGCTACGCTCATGAAAATACATGTCGCAAGGTTGGTGCTGCTCGGCGTGTTCTCGCTCGCGGCGGTGGGCACGGCATCGGCAACGCAAATGAAAGCCGCCGAACCGGTTTCACCGGCTGTCCAGTCACCGTTAAAGCCAGCCGGCAACCCTTGGTCGAGCGTGACCAGCGTGGCCGTTGAACAGCCGGCCACGCTCCTGGCGCATGATGACGATCGCTGGCACGACCACCGAAGCGACTGGCGCCGCGAACAGTGGCGGCGTGAACAAGCCCGTCGGGACTGGGAACGGCGGCGCGACTGGGAACGGCGCCGTGATTGGGAGCGCCGCCATGAGCGCGCCATGCGCCAGCGTCATCATGACGCGCATCATTACTACCGCCGTTGAAGCCCGTGCGATCGGTGTAGGGGCGGTGTCAGTCGGCCAGCTGGGAAGCCTCGCCCACCGCCTCTGCCTCCATCTTCAAGCGGTCCGCCTTGCAGATGTACTTGGGCTTGCGTGGCGCCAGCTTGGCACTGGCCTTTTTGGCATGCGCCTGCAATAGCTGCTTGATCTTCTTACGACGGTTCATGGTCTACGGGGCCTGTCAGTACGTTTTCGCTGCCGCCATCATACCCCGGCGGCCAGGGGAAAACGCGGTGAACGGCCCAGCTTATGCCTGCTACGGCCATGCAGGTCACAGGATTCAACGCGTTGACGTTATTTTCACAGTCCGCAGATTAGCGTCACGCCCTTTCCGGCCACGCGCACAACCGCTGGCCGCCAAGGTACCACGAGGCATACGTGTCACACACTACATCACCCGCCGCGCACAAGCGCGTGGACTGGGCCGGCCTCGGCTGGCTCTTGCTGTTCTTCTGGTATTTCTCCGGTGTAACCCAAGCGTTGCTGCTGTTCAGCGGGACGACCGGCTTCGCCGGTTTTCGCGATGCACTGTTCCTCAGCAGCCTGTGGCTGGCGCCCGTCCTGTTGCTGCCGCGCTTCACCCGCGCCACCACGGCAATCATCGGTCTGGTGCTATGGGCTGCATCGCTGGTGGGCCTGAGCTACTTCGGCATCTATCGCCAGGAGTTTTCACAAAGCGTCATCTTTGTGATGTTCGAGTCCAACACCGCCGAGGCTGGTGAGTACTTCAGCCAATACTTCAGCGTGGGGCTGGGCCTGGCACTGGTGCTGTACACGCTGGTTGCGGTACTGCTGTGGCGGCGCGTGCGCCCGGTCAGCCTGCCACTGCGCAGCCGCCTGCCGGTGGTCGTGCTATTGCTGGTGGCCAACCTGGTCGTGCCGTTCTACAAGCAGATGGTGACCCAGGAGCGCAACTTCGCCGATGCGCTCGAAAAAGTGCAGCAGCGAATGGAACCGGCCGTACCCTGGCAGTTGCTGGTGGGCTACCGACAGTACCGCCAGCAACTGGACAACATGCAGAAACTGCTGGCCCAGAATGCCGCACTGCCACCGCTGCAAAACCTGCGAGACAGCAGTGGTACTGCGCCACGCACCCTGGTATTGGTGCTCGGCGAGTCGACTACCCGAGAGCACATGCACCTGTATGGCTATGACCGCGACACCACGCCCAACCTCGACGCGCTAGCCGCCAGCGACAAGGGCCTGACCGTGTTCCGCGACGTGGTATCACCGCGCCCGTACACCATCGAAGTGATGCAGCAGATCCTCACGTTCGGCGACGAACAGAACCCGGACCGCTTCCTCACCGACCCGTCGCTGATCAACCTGCTGAAACAGGCAGGCTACAAGACCTTCTGGATCACCAACCAGCAGACCTTGACCAAGCGCAACACCATGCTCACCACCTTCTCGCAGCAAACAGACGCGCCGGTGTACCTGAACAACCAGCGCAACCAGAATGCCCGCCAGTACGATGACGTGGTGCTGGCACCGTTCGAGAAAGCCCTGCAAGACCCTGCGCCCAACAAGTTCATCATCGTGCACCTGCTGGGCACACACATGGACTACCGCTACCGCTACCCGGACGACTATGCGCACTTCAACGACAAGCAAGGTGTGCCAGCCAAGCTGACGGCGGACCAGGTAGAAACCTACAACTTCTATGACAACGCGGTGCGCTATAACGACTATGTGGTGTCGAGCCTGATCAAGCGTTACGCGGCAGGCAACCCCAACGGGTTCCTGATGTACCTGTCCGATCATGGTGAAGACGTGTACAGCTCCGGTGACCACGACCGCTTGGGGCGCAACGAAGGCGCACCGACCCGGCCGATGTACACCATCCCGTTCCTGCTGTGGACCTCGCCTAGCTGGCAGGCCGAGCACCCGCGTGACTTGCAGGCAATGGCCGATCGCCCCTACAGCAGTTCGCACCTGATCCATACCCTGTCAGACCTGGCCGGGTTGAGCTATGACCGCTATGAACCGGCCAAGAGCCTGGTGAGCCCAGCGTTCGTGGTAGCACCACGCTGGATCGGCGACCCGTACCGCAAGGATGGCTTGCGCGAGTTCGACCACCTGCCGCTGGACAAGGCCGACGGGGTACGGGAAACAGCCAGCACCCGGCAGTAATGAGGCCAAGGTTCATGCAGGGCAGCTACCCTGCCGGGCACTCCCCCGCACCGCCTCGGCCAACTTGCGCAGGTTGGCCTGGTGCGCGTTCACCAGGCTGGTGATGCTGTTGTCTGCGGCAGTCTGTACTGACGTACGGCAGGTCAGCTCGGCCTGCCCTTGCTGCTTCAGGCGCCACACGGCCTCCAGCGAGGCGTAGCGCCCTGGTACCGTGTCGAAGCGTTGTACATCCACTCGCAGTGACGCCTTGCCGCCGCCTGCCGGGCCGCCCAACTGGTCCTGCAGGGCGCTGCGGAATTCATCCACCAGGTTGGCGCCCCACCACTCCGTCTCCAGAATGGCCAGGCCGCTCTGCCCTTGCCGCACCACCAACTGTGGGCGGTCGACCTGGGGCGGCACAGCCACCCTGACCACCTGGATGCGCTGGCCGCTGTCACGTATCGGTTCGCTCGGTACCAACGTGTGGTAGTTGTTCGGCGTACTGCTGCAGCCCCCGAGCCACACCAGCAGGCTGGCCACACATACATTGCGCAGTCGTTGCATCGGCTGTCTCCTCAGGGTTCAAGGTCTGCGGGCCCGGCCGCTTTCGACCGGCCACGAATCAGCGACTCGGGGTGGCGGCCCAGGTAATCGGCAAGGTCACGTAGCGAACGCGACATGCGCTCCAGCTCGTCCAGTGTTTCACCCATTCGCTCGCGCTGCGGCGAATCTTCGGAAATGGCCGAGTTGGCCGTGCGCAGGGTCTTGTGCACCTCGTCCAGCGCCACTTTCACCTCCGGCAGCGTCTGGCCATTGAACTGCTTGAGGCTGGCGCGCAGTTCACGCAGGCTGCCGTCCAGGTTACCGGCGATGCTCTCCAGCGGCAGCTTGGCAATGCGCTCCACCACCCGCTGCAGCTGTTCCTGCAACTGCTCAAGGCTGCCGGGCAGCGTCGGGATCATGATGGGGTTGGCAGCCATGTCGAAGGTCACCTTGGGGGCATCCGGGTAAAAGTCCAGCGAAATGAACATCTGCCCGGTGATCAGGTTGCCGCTACGCGCCTGGGCCCGCAGCCCATGTTCGACAAAGGTGCCAATCAGTTTCCGCGCCCCTTCCATATCGCCCTCGGTGTGCTTGAACACCGCCAGCATCTTGCGGTGCACCGGCCCTAGCCGCTGCGGGTAGATCACCGCATCGACCACTACCGGGAAGGTCTGCCGCGTAGCATCGTAATCGAGCTGGATCGAGGTGACCCGGCCAAACTCCACCCCCTTGAACTCCACGGGCGCGCCCACCGACAGGCCACGCATGGCCTGGTCGAAGCGCAACTGCAGGTACTGCGCCTGGCCATGCGGAGGCGACAGCGCCATGTCGCGGTCGGCGAATAGCTGGAAGCGGGCCTGGTCGGCAGCAGGCTCGGCTTGCGCGGCGAAATCGGGCGAGCCGAAGGCCAGCCCGCCCACCAGAATCGACGACAGCGATTCGGTATCGACTTTCAGGCCATTGGCACCTATCTGCATGTCAATGCCACTGGCATTCCAGAAGCGCGTGTCAGCAGTGACGAACGTGTCGTAGGGCGCCTGCACGAACACGCCAATCTCTACCCCCTTGCCATCGCCCTGGAGGGCAAAGGACACCACCTCGCCCACCGGGATCTTGCGGTAGTAGATTGAAGAGCCGATATCCAGCGAGCCCAGGTCGCTGGCGACAAGAACAAAGCGCTTGCCCTTTTCGTCATAGGTGATCGGGGGTGGCAGCTCCAGGCCGACAAAGGACTTTTCCGGCACCTTCGACTCGCCGGAATCAGCCCCGATGAAGCTGCCCGAAAGCAACGTGTCCACCCCGGAAACCCCGCCCACGCCGATGCGCGGTCGCACCACCCAGAAGCGCGCCCCCCGGGTAGCAAATGAACGGGCATCGTTGGAGAGCTGAACCTTGGCCACCACGCTCTTCTTGTCGTCGGCCAAGTCCACCGTGGTCACTTCGCCAATCACCACACTGCGGTATTTTACCTGGGTCTTGTGCGCCACCAGTCCCTCCCCGCTGTGGAAAGAAATGGTAATCACCGGCCCTTGCTGCATCCAGTTGCGCACCACCAGCGAAGCGCCGATGAGGATCGCCAGGATCGGCACGATCCATACCAGCGACACACTCCAACGTCGGGTGCGCACTTCAACCTGCCCAGGGCCCTCGCGCTTGTCAGTCTGTTGCCCCATCAATGCGACCTCCCCTCGTTGGCATGGCTATCCCAGATCAGGCGTGGATCAAAGCTCATCGCAGAGAACATGGTCAGCACTACCACCATGCCAAAAAACAGAATGCCCACGCGCGGCTCGATGGTGCCCAGCCCGCGCAGTTGCACAAGCGCAGCCACCAGCGCCACTACCATCACATCGAGCATGGACCAATAGCCGATCAGCTCGACGAAGCGGTACAACTGCGTACGCTGCCGGCAGGCCCAGGAAGAACCACGCTGGGCAGTGAACAGCAGCAGGCCAAGGGACAAGAACTTGATGGCGGGCACACCCACGCTGGCAATGAAAATGATCAGCGCGATGTCCCAGGCCCCGGCTTCCCAGAACTCCAGCACGCCACCGCCAATGGTGCTTTCTGTACCACTGCCGAGCATTTCGGTGTGCATCACCGGCAGCAGGTTGGCGGGGATGTAGAAAATCAGGGCTGCCAGCAGAAACGCCCAGCCACGGCTGATGGAATTGGCCTTGCGTCGGTGAATGACGGCGCCGCAACGGTTGCAGGTGTGCGCGCCACTGCGCGTGTCGCATGCCTGGCCACAGCCATGGCACAGACACAAGCCAAGGTCGTGCGCATTGACCGGGACAGTCATACCTGTTCCCACAAGTCGCGGATGTCCTTGCCGGCAATGTGGATGATCAACATGCTCAGTGCGGCCAGGGCCAGCAGGCCGATACCGGGGATCACATCGAGCAGCCCCGCCAGCTTGATCACCGCCACCATCGCCCCCAGCAGACACACCTCCAGCATGCTCCAGGGCCGCAGGCTTTCCAGGCCACGCATGCACAGGGCAAAGCCGGGGGCACGCTGGCCGGCGAGGGCAAAGCCCAACACCCAGCACAACAGGGCAATTTGCAGCAGCGGCGCAAAAATGATCGACAGCGCCATGACCAGGGCGATGAAAGTGATACTGCCGTGACTGAGGATCTGCACGGCGTCCCACAATGTGGCCGAGTGGGTCAGCCCCTGCATGCCGATGGTCATCACCGGGTAATAGTTGGCGAACACCAGCAGGACACCGCCAGTCACACTCAGTGCCAGCCGCTGCTCGATGGTCAGTGACCTGTGCCGGTACAGCACGCCGCCACAGCGCTGGCAAAGGGCACGTTGATGTTTGAGCAACGGTGCACGGTGGTACACCGTGTCGCAATACTCGCAGATGATCAGATCTTGCGGCTGGCTCATGGTTTGCCCGCAGGTAGCCTTGGATCAGGCCAAGAGGCTAATCGGAACAGCGTCTGATATCCGGTGTAGACCATCTGGGCAAAACTTCCATCACGACCTCAAAGGCGAACTATCCTGTGAGGCGGGCTTTCCGCCCGGTGGAGGTGTGCCATGCGTACGTTCACGTGGAGTTACCTGTTGATGCTGCTTTGCGCAGCATCGGCCGCCCAGGCGCAGTCGGTGGTGCCGCTCAAGGGCCAGAGCAGCCAGCAGATGCAACTGGATATCAACGATTGCAATACCGTCGCCACCAATGCCGCAAACGGCACAGCGACGTCCAGCGACCCCCATGTCGGTGGCCGGGTTCGCGGTGCAGCTGCGGGTGCCGCCGCCGGTGCTGTAGGTGCGCAGGTGCGCGGCAACCAGCATGACGAGTTGTATGACCGGGTGGGTGACGATGCCAAGCAGCAATACCGGCAGAACCGTGCTGGCGAAGTGGCCGCCGCCGGGGCCGCGGTCGGTGGCATGCGCCAGCGTCAGGACCGGCGCCAGGACCGGCGCGGCCAGGACGAGGCCAAAACCCAGGCCCATGCCAGTGCCTACAGCGGTTGCCTGCAAGGGCGCGGCTACCAGGTCAACCCCTGAGCAATCGCCACGCCATGCGCCTCCTGCCGGGGTGGCATGGCGTGCTCAGTTCAGGAACTTCGCCAGCTCTTCCCGACAAAACTCCACGAACAACTGCGCCGGTTTGGTCAGCTGGACTCGCTTCAACCACGCCGCAGCCAGCCCCGACAGCGCCACCGGCTCGGCAATGTCGAGCATTGCCAGGCGCTGGCCGTCATAGGTGTATTCCGAATGCGGACGGGTTACCAGCAACGAAAAACCGAAACCCTGACCGACCATGCCGCGCACCATCTCGATCGACGGCGAACTGAAGACGATGTTCGGTGCCAGGCCCATCTCGTTGAACAAGCTGACGAAGTAGGTACGGCTAGGGGCCACGTCCAGCAGGATCATCGGCTCGGGGCACAGGTCGCGCAGCGAGACCTGGGCCTGGCTGGCAAAGCGGTGGTTCTCGGGTAGCAGCACATAGGGCTTCTGCGGCGGCATCAGCGGCTCGGCCTCGATGGTGCCATCCAGGTCGTGGTCATAGAGAAATGCCAGGTCGAATGTTCCAGCGGTCAGGCCCTGGATCAGGTCCTGCTGTTCACCGTCGCGCAGGCGAATGTCCACACCCGGGTAACGCTGGCGAAAGCCGGCGATCAGGCGCGGCAGGTACAGTGGCGCCACGGTTTCGAAACAGCCAATGTCGATTTGCCCGGCGACGGTATCGTTGTCGGCCAGGGCGTTCTGTTCGAACTCATGGGCCATCTGCAGCAGCGACTTGGTCTTGGCGTAGAAGCGTTTGCCGCTGGGCGTCAATGACACACCCTGGGCGTGGTGGCGGATGAACAGCTGCACACCGAAACTTTCCTCCAGGCTCTTGATGGCCGTGGAGATGGACGGCTGGGCGATGTACAGCTGGCGTGACGCTTCGGCCACACTGCCCGCTTCCACGGTGGTGACGAAGTACTTCAGTTGTCGCAAGGTATAGGCAGCCACAGGGTACCTCTCTGAAGCGGGTCTTGGCAGGCTGGGATCATGCCTCACACTTTACCCTTGGCTGCCGCTCTGCGGGCGCTGAGCGCTGAAGGATTTACCTATGCCTTGAACAGGTTTTTTGTAGGGTCTGCCAGTACCTCAGCTCACAGGCCATTGCGCAAACCGGAGCCGCACCACGCTTGCGCCTGGAACGGGGCCCCGTGGCACAGCAACCACTGGTCAAAAACGCCCGAACGTCTTTACTGATAGTCATCGGCCCCAGGTAAACGGTGTGTGCTTATGAAGATCGTGGTCACCAGCATCCTCGTCGACGACCAGGCCAAGGCCCTGGCTTTCTACCACTACGTACTCGGTTTCGAGCCCAGGCACGACATCCCCATGGGCCGGCACCGCTGGTTGACCCTGACTTCGCCCAACGACCCCAATGGCGTCGAACTGCTGCTGGAACCCGACGCGCACCCGGCGGCCAAGGTGTACAAGGCCGCGCTCAAGCAGGATGGCATCCCCGCCACCTCGTTCGGCGTGCGTGACATCCAGGCCGAATACACCCGGCTATGTGCAGCCGGTGTGCAGTTCATCCGGCCACCAACCCCAATGGGGCCGGTTACCGTGGCGGTGTTCGATGACACGTGCGGCAACCTGATCCAGATTGCCCAGAAGCACTAGCCGGTTGCCCTTTCCCCAATGCGCACCCACAAGGAAAACAGATGCGCCACGAATTCAGCGAAGTGCTCAACGACCTGGTCGACTACTTTCTGCTTGGCGATATCCAGTTGCTCGAACGCTACAAGCAAGACCAGCAACTGCCCGACGACCTGGCCCATGCGTTCACCCACGGCGACAGCGGCGACCAGGCTGTGCGCGAAGGCATCGTGCTGCCGCTGGCCGGTGTCGACAACCTGCCCTACCGCATCCTCTTCACCCTCGATAACCACACACCGGCCCTGCGCGAGGCCGGCAGCCGCCTGAAGCACCGGCGCAATGGCTATGTACTGCGGATCGAGCACGGTGCGCTGATGCTGTACACCTGGCGCATCCTGCAGCACTTCACGCCCAAGACCCTGGGTGACCTGATGGCGCGTTACCAGCTGCCAGGGCGGCCGATCATCGAGCTGGACAATGGCTGGTACGACGTGGAGGTGCTGGCGGGGGCGCTGGTGCGCGACGGGTTGTACGAGCCAGCGTTCGAGTTCGTGCTGAAGAAGCGCTGGAGCCGGGGTGAGGCGACAGCTGTGGATACCGGGTATGCATTCGGGCTTCGTGGCTACTTCGACTGATTGATCACCTGTGCCGGCCTCTTCGCGGGCAAGCCCGCTCCTACACAGCGTTCGAGGCCTGTGCTGGCCCTTTCGCGGGTGAACCCGCTCCTACAGCAGTACCTGTAGGAGCGGGCTTGCCCGCGAAAGGGCCAGCACAGGCAAACTCGACCTTCAGGTGTGATTGATATCCCGATCCTTGGTCTCCGGCAGGAAGAAGATCCCCAGCACCGCCGTCATCACGGCAATCACGATCGGATACCACAAGCCGTAATAGATATCCCCGGTCGCTGCCACCATGGCAAACGCCACGGTCGGCAGGAAGCCGCCGAACCAGCCATTCCCGATGTGATAAGGCAGCGACATCGAGGTGTAGCGGATGCGCGCCGGGAACAGCTCCACCAGCCAGGCGGCAATCGGCCCGTAGACCATGGTCACGTAGATCACCAGAATGGTCAGCAGCAACAGCACCATCGGGTAGTGGATTTTCGCCGGGTCGGCCTTTTCCGGGTAGCCCGCCTCTTTCAATGCACCACTCAGGGTTGCGGTAAACGCTTCGCTTTGCACTTTGAAGTCCGCCGCGGTCAGGCTGCTGCCATCAAAGCTCGGCAATACCCGTTCGCCAATGCGGATCTGTGCCACGCTGCCGGGCTCCGCCGCTTCATTGGTATACGGGATGGCGCGCTTGGCCAGCAGGCTCTTGGCAATGTCGCAGGAGCTGGTGAATTTGGCCTTGCCCACCGGGTCGAACTGGAATGCACATTGGCCCGGGTCGGCCACCACCACCACCGGGTTCTGCTCTTGGGCAACGAATACATCCGGGTTGCCGTACTCGGTCAGTGCCTTGAAGATCGGGAAGTAAGTCAGCGCGGCGATGATGCAGCCGGCCATGATGATCTTCTTGCGGCCAATCCGGTCGGACAGGCTGCCGAAGAAAATGAAGAATGGTGTGCCGATCAACAGTGAACCGGCAATCAGCAGGTTGGCGGTCTGCGGCTCGATCTTGAGCGTCTGCAACAGGAAGAACAACGCGTAGAACTGTCCGGTATACCACACCACGGCCTGGCCGGCGGTGCCGCCGAGCAGCGACATGATCACCACCTTGAGGTTGTCCCAGCGGGCGAACGATTCGGTCAGTGGCGCCTTGGATGCCTTGCCCTCGGCCTTCATCTTCATGAACACCGGCGACTCGTTCAGCTGCAGGCGGATGTACACCGAAATCGCCAGCAGCAGAATCGACAGCAGGAACGGTATCCGCCAGCCCCAGGCCTCGAACGCTTCCGTCCCCATGGCCGTGCGACAGGCCATGATCACCAGCAGCGACAGGAACAACCCCAGGGTGGCGGTCGTCTGGATCCAGGCAGTGAAAAAGCCGCGTCGGCCCTTGGGCGCATGCTCGGCCACGTAGGTGGCCGCGCCGCCGTACTCACCGCCCAGCGCCAGCCCCTGCAGCAAGCGCAGGGTGATCAGGATGATCGGCGCGGCCACGCCGATCGTGGCGTAGCCCGGTAGCAGGCCCACCACTGCGGTGGACAGGCCCATGATGACAATGGTGATGAGGAAGGTGTACTTGCGCCCGATCATGTCGCCCAGACGGCCGAACACGATGGCGCCGAACGGTCGGACGGCAAAGCCGGCGGCAAAGGCCAGCAAGGCAAAGATGAACGAGGTGGTTTCATTGACGCCAGCAAAGAAGTGCCTGGCGATAATCGCGGCGAGTGAGCCGTACAGGTAGAAGTCGTACCACTCGAATACCGTGCCCAGGGACGAGGCGAAGATGACCTTGCGCTCCTCCTTGGTGATACCGCGTTGGGGCGCGCTGCTGCCCGTGGATGCACTGTCGAGAACCGCCATGGGTTGCCTCCGTCATGTTGTCATGCAGGCCGGAGCACCTCACACTCACTTCACCGTCGCACCCAGGCCCTGGCGCTTGCTTTGGTTGCGCGAAGCACGACGAGGCGGGCCGCCTCGGATCGCAGCAAGGTTTATGAAGCATAATTGGGATTGGCTGGATATCCACCCGCCTGGCCCTGCACGAGAGGGCGGCCTGGACAACACCCAGCTCCGGGGTGCTGGGCGATAGCGGGCTGACTGACGATTTTGTTGGGTGTTTCACCCACCAGGCACTACCGGCCCCTTCAACTCGACCTGATTACCATCCGGGTCGTAGCAGTACAGCGAAAGCCCCTCGCCTTCGGCACCATACCGCTTCTCTGCAGGCTCCACCTTTACCCCGGCGGCTTCCAGATAGGCCGTCAACGCGGCCTCGTCGAACGGCTCGATGCGCAGGCAGAAATGGTGCAGGTTGCGCCCTTCCACGCCCGGGGCAGCTCCGCCTGGCTGCCCCAGCGGGCCATCCAGGGTCACCAGGTCGATCATCGCCGTGCCCGTGGCCAGGTGCACCATGCCCAAGTCTTCGCGCACGCGGCTGACGGTGCAGCCGAGCAGCTCGGTGTAAAAGGCAACACTGCGCGGCAGGTCGCTGACCCGCAACACAAGGTGATCGATGTGCTTGATGGTGAAAGGCCGCATGCCGGGCTCCCTGTGGCGTGTTTGCGAATACGTTCGCCACCATAGCCCAGGTTCACCCGGCGTGACCAGAATCAGCTACTCGTTCACCAAGCGTTGCAGTACGCCACCTTCATGGCGCGTCAGGATACGCAGCAGCTGGTCGACCAGCGCCCGGTCCGGCGCATCCAGGTGGAAGTGGTGCCCGCCTGGGTGCCAGGAGACTTTCGCCTGGCTGGGCAAGGCGGCCTGACGCCGGGTAAAGGCCTCGCCGGTGAAGGCCCCCTGGCGGCCGAACAGCAGGTACAACGGGCAGCGGATCTGGCTGAGCAGGTCGCAGGCTTCGCGCTCGGTCAGGGGCATGGGTTCGGGCAATACCAGCCGCGGGTCGTGGCGCCAGCAATAGCCATCGTCCAGCTGTAGCAGGTCGCGCAGCGCCAGCAGCCGAGCGGCACCTTCCGACAGTTCGGTGTCCAGCCGCTCGCGGCGTTGCGCAAGGGCGGTGTCCAGGTCGTCGAAGCGACCAACATCCGGCTCGGCAAAACCCGGCAACTGGCTACGCTGTACCATGCGCTTGAGCCGGTAGGCCCGCGCCAGGTGCTGCACGCGGTCATCCTCGGCCACCGTGAACGGTGCCCCCATTCCGTCGAGGAAGGTCATGCTGGCAATGCCACTGGTCATGGCCGCCAGCAGCGACGCTATACCGGTACCCATCCCATGGGCCAGCACATGAAATTGCGCCAGGCCCAGGCTGTCGGTCACCGCCAGCATGTCTTCGGCATGCTCCCACAGGTAATAGCCGCTGTCGTGGCGACGATGCCCAGAACGGCCATGGCCAATCAGGTCGGGGGCCACCACGAAGCAGCCGTCCAGCATCGGTGCCAGGCGCTCGAACGAGGCAGCGTTATCCAGCCAGCCATGCAAGGCCAATATGGGAATACCGTCTTCTGCCCCCCAGGTGCGAACCGCTATTTCAACGCCATCGAGGTCTAGCAGGTGGTCTTTCGGACTGCACAGCGAACGCATTGCAATTCTCCTTGGCTGAAGCCTGCACCATGACCTGCCTCACCCTCTCGCAGATCCTCCCTCGCTGCCAGCCCCCCACCGACCCGCGCATGCGCAGGACCGACCGCGGCCAACAACTATCTACCGCACCCCGTCGCCTTGATCAGCGTGGACTATCTCCCCCCACAAAAGAGATGGTGACCATGACAACCCCGACACCGTTGCATCAAAGCCAGATAACCCGATCGTTACCGAAATGGAGCAAGGCGCTCCAACCCTCGCATACACGCAAAGTGGTGCAGAGCCTGTACAAGGAGTATCTCGATGAAGATGGCAGCCCTTACGCGTGGTATGCCACTGCCGATGAGCCAATGCGTGAGCAGCTGCACAACGCGTTGCAAACCCGTAACAAACGTCTGGCGCAAGTCAAAAAGGCGCTGGGCGAGTTCAAGGACATCATCGCGTTCTGCGGCCCGCTGTTGACCGAGCGGTTGAAGCTGAATGTGCCTGTAGACAGGGCGCAGTATGTGTTCCAGCCCTTTGAGTCAGAGGCCAACATCTGGGTCGGCGTTCCCGATGTGGAAACGCCTTTGGTCCCGGACGTGGAAGCGGATGTGCTGGCTACTCGCCCGGTCGGCCAACCGCAAACACGCAGCTTGCTGGAGGCTGCCCTGCACAACTTCGAGGGGCTGGACGAAGTCGGCCCCTACAGCAGGCTCACCAACGCCCCAGGCAGCGACACGCCCCTGGCAGGCCTGACGATGGCGGACTTCGTCGGGCATTGTCGGGCGCTGGACCTTGGCAAACGTTATCAAGACCATCTGCTTGCAACCCATGAAGGCGCCAATCGCGCTGAAATCCAGCGCCTGTCGATTGCAGCGAACCGTGAGGCCTTGAGGGTCCAGGCATTGATCGCCAAGCTCAAAGGCCTGCTGAGCGAGGCCGGGCTCGATGCGCTTGGGCAACTGTGCGACGGCAAGCCTCACCCCACCTATGAAAACGAGGCGTTGCATTGCTGGCACTTCAACTTGTTCGATATCCCCGTCCACGAAATACTGTTCATCGGGCCAGACAACCCTTACCGCACGAACCCCTGCATTGTGTATGTCCCTGGCGACAGCGAGCACCCGGTAAGGGAGTTCGCTTCTCGTCAGGAAGCGGGCAAGCACCTGCGCAGCCGGTTACTGCAAAGCGAGTTTCGCCGAACCTTGGTGCATTTCGCCTACAAGGACCGGCAAAAAGAACTTGCCGTAAAGCTGCAAATCGCGCTGTTCGAAGAGGATGAAGCGGGCATACGCAAACCCCGAATCATGCCAGTGATCCCTTTCACGCTCTCGCCGATCCGAACCGACCCTTGGACGAACTTGTACAACGCACACCTTGCGCGCATGAAGGCCGACGCAAAAACCATTGCAGTCCCTACAGCCGAAGTCGACGCCAACGCCCGCAACGAGCGTCTAAAGTACTGGTTCGACCTGGGGATGAACGTGCTGAATGTCGCCGCGTTCTTCGTGCCGGGGTTGAACACGGTCATGCTAGGCGTTTTTGCTTACGACCTGATGAGCTCTGTTTTCACCGGGTTCGAAGCCTGGGAAGAAGGTGATACCCGGCAGGCACTGGCGCAGCTGGAATCATTGGCCATCAACGCGGGCGTGATTGCCGGCTTTGCAGTGGGCACCAGGATCGTCCAGGCGTCTGGCTTTGTCGATGCACTGAAAAGTGTATGGCATGAAGACAAGGAAGTGCTTTGGCACCCTGACATGAAAACCTATGCGAGCACGGCGGCTATTCCTGAGGGGGCTCAACCCGATTTGCTCGGCCATGTGCACGTCGACGGAAAGACCTACCTGAAGCTGGATGGGACCCTGTACGAGGTGTTTCAGGGCGCTGATCAGCAATGGCGCGTGCGCCACCCCGAGGATGCGCAGGCCTATGCCCCACGCTTGCTGCATCATGGTAACGCCCGCTGGCAACTGGCCCATGAGCAGCCTCTGGAATGGGACCGTGAACAGCTCGCGCGCCGCCTCGGCAGCCATAGCGCAGGCCTGGACGACAGCGAACTGGACCATGCCATGCGCACTACCGGTACCGATCCAGACGTGCTGCGCCGTGCCCAGGCAGCGGGCCTGCGTCCACCCGCTTTGTTGCTCGACACGCTGCAGCGGCTGCAGCTGGACAATCAGACACAACAGATCATCAACTGCGTACGCCATGGGTTGCCGCTGGCTGCGTACAAGAACTTTGCCTTGCCTGAGTTGCTGCGCCTGCCGGGGTGGCCCGAGGGACGCGTGCTGAAGGTTTACCAAGGGCCAGAACCCTGGGGCGAATCGGTGCGCTACGGCCCCCCTCACACGCTGGGCCAGACAGAAATCGAAATTACCCGTACCGACCTGGACAATGGCCAGTTGAGCCAGACCGTGCTGGATCAGATGGATGAAGAAGCCATTGAGCAGTTGCTCGGTGATACACCCACTGAGCACCGATCGTCCGCACTGAACAACAAGCTCGCGCAACACCTGGAACAGCATCGCGAGGCGCTGTTCGAGAGCCTGCAACAAAGACGCCGTCCCACACACACACCCACTGCACAAACCCTCGCCCGGCAGTTTCCCGGGCTGCCGGACAGCGCGCTTGAAGAATTGCTTGCCAACCTCAGCAACGCCGAACGGGAACGCCTGACCAACGGCCGGGTGCCGCTTCGCGTTGCCGAGGAAGCACGCCTTCTGCAAGCTCGAGCGCGGCTTGATCGTGCCCTCCTCGGCCTGTTCAGGCCCAGCCTGGCCAACGACGACAGTCTACGCATCAAGCAGGCGCTGCAAGCCGCGCACCCGCAGGCTGACCCGGCCCGGTTACTGCAACTCGCCCTTGGTGATCGCCAGCACTGCGCCTCACTGCTCGGCCAGCAACCCATCAACCCCAGGTTCCGCTCCCCTTTGCGATTGGCCAACGGCCAGCTGGGCTATCCCCTGAGCGGCCGTGGCCTGCAGGGACGAGCCTTGCCGGCTGCACGTCGACTCCGGGCGCTCTACCCCGAACTCAGCAGCGAGCAAATCAGTGGGCTACAAGCCGAACTGGCTCGAGGAGGCGACCTGGGTAGCGCGATCAACCAGCTGGAGGTCGAGCAGCGTACCCTCAACCGAGATCTCAACCGCTGGGTAAGCACCGCCCGCACCCTTGAAGAGCGCTTTGATCGCCAGCAATGCACCGAGCGACTGATGAGTGCTTCCCGCCGTGAAGGCGGCGCGCAAGCCGAAACACTGGTACTGGACCGTATGCAGCTCGAAGCGCTACCCGCTTTCACTGCACGCATGCCGCATATCCGCAATCTCAGGCTCGAGGGGTTAAAGATGCGGCGCCTGGAGGGCAGCTTCCTGACGAACTTCCCTAACCTGGAAACCCTGGAAATCGTCGGCAACCCGGACATCGATGCCGAAACATTGTTCGAGGCGCTCAGGTCGGCACCGCGGCTACGCGAGCTGGGCCTGACAGACAATGGCCTGACCACCCTTTCACCCACCGCCCAACAGGCCATCGGAGCAATGCCCGGCTTGCGACTCCTGTGGCTCAGCCGCAACCGGCTGCAACTCGACACCACCAGTTTGGGCTTCCTGACGCGCTTGCCCCTGGATGCCCTCGGCCTGGCCCACAATCAAATCACCCTCGACGAAAGCCTTGCCGCCCAGTTTCAGGACATGATCCACCCCGTACTACTGCACTTATCAGGCAACCCACTGCAACTGGCACCCGACCTGCGCTTCATGGCCCGTCTTGTCCACCTGGAGCTTGAGCGTTGCGAACTGCAGCAGTGGCCCGACAGCCTGACCGTCCTGATGAGCCAGCCCCAGTACCAACTGCGCTATCTGAACCTTTCGTCCAACCGCATTCGTACCCTGCCAGACTTGCCTGGTGTGCTGCGTACCCCGTTTGCCCGCGATGTCGCCGCGCACTTGCCGGAGCGCCGTTGGCTGTTCAACTACAACACCCTGGAAGCCCAGACACGTGCACGCCTGGGCAGCAGCGGCGTCAACGTCTTCGAACACGCAGAAGACGTGCCACTGTGGCAAGGCGTTTTCCGTGGCGAGGCGAGCAATGCCGAGGAGCAGCTGTGGAGCGACCTGTTCGACCAAGGTGAAAACGCAGCGCTGCTGGGCGTACTCGAACGTCTTGCCCAGTCGGCAGAAGCGCAGCGTGATGGCGAGGCCCTGAGGGCGCGCGTCTGGAAGCTGCTGGATGACGCTGCCCACGACACCGTGCTGCGTGAGCGCCTCGCCACCGTGGCCGGCGATTTCCCGCCAACCTGTGGCGACGCAGGTGCTGATGCGTTCAGTGCCTTGGAGATAGAAGTGCTGGCCCACGAAGCGGCAGCCGTCGCCGGTAGTCGACCCGCTGATCTACTGAGCCTGTATGGCAAGTTGTATCGACGCAGCCAGGTCAATCAACTGGCCGATCGCATCAGCTGGAGAAGGTCCTTGCGCAAACAGGCGCTGCTCGACGGGGCCTTCGATGAAAACCTCCCCCCCTACGATGAGCTGGACGACCCCTCAGCCTTTCCAGACAGCGAACTTCAAACGGGGCTGGTGGACGATGTCGAGGTACGTTTGGCCCTGCGCCAGTCGTTGGCCAGCGCGCTGGACTACCCTGAGCCGAGCCGAGGCATGCTGTACCGCAATACGGCCAGAATCAACGACACAATCATCGAAATGGTGAAAGCTGAGGTCCTTTCCCTGGACAGGGATGCCATCGCTCGGGAGCAATGGTTGACCCAGCAGCCGGGCTGGGTCGAGTACTTGAAACGAGAGCATGCGGCACAGTTCAGCCTGATCACCGACTTCTGGCGGCCAGGCCTTGACTACCTCTATTACTGCCTGGATGAAACCGCCGACCCGGTGACATCCCTGGACAGCTCTGTGCGACGAGCCTTGGCCAGGGTCATGCCTGAAAGCCCGGTGGATGCTGAGGGCAAGCTGCGGCGCGTCGTGCTCAACGAGCAGCAGTATCGCCAGGGCGTGGACGCGCTGACTGCCGAGCAGCAGCAGGTTGAAACCGGTCTGCTGATCAGCCTCACCCGCCAGACGCAAACAATCGGCCGCTGAACCCCACTCACTGCCCGCGCAGGTCTTCGAAGAAGGCCTGCTTGCCGTCCACCTGGCTGGACGCCCGTGGGGCCGCTGCGGCGTCACCATTGGCGGCCTCCACGTGCCAATAGCAGTGCTGTACTGCACGGGTCACCGCCACGTAGGCCAAGCGCTGTACTTCTTCCTTCTGTGCCGTATCGAACGGTTGGGCATCACCTGCCTTGCCCAGCCCGGCCTGGCGGTATACCTGGTTCTTGTAGGGTGAGCTGGTCAGGTACTGGCAGTCACCCAGCATGAATACCGCATCGGCCTGCAAACCCTTGGCACTGTGATAGGTCAGCTGGCGCAGCCGGCGCTGTTCGGCCGGTAGCGCCGCCTCGGCGTGCAGCACGCTTTGCAGGTGCTCGTTCATCAAGGCCCGGTCACTGCCCTTGCGGTACAGCATCATGACCGTCTCACCCCGCTGGTAGTGCTCGACAAGCGTTTCGCCCAACGCAGCCTCGTCACGGTCGAACACCTTGACCGGCGAGCCGGGCAACTCGGCCGCCGGGCCACTGGCGCGGGCTTTCTTGCCGGCAATCGCCGGGGTGCCCTTGACCAGGTGCTCGGCCGCATCGATCACCTGTTGCTGGCAGCGGTAGTTGTCGACCAGCATCACCCGCGTGTTGGCCGGCGACGGGAACGCCTTGGTGAACTCCATGAAATACCTGGGCGAACTGCCACGCCAGCCGTAGATCGATTGCCAGTCGTCACCCACGCACAGCAACGACGAATGCTGGGCATGGCGCCCGGTGTGCATGGCCGGGCCGCGGCGCCGTATTTCAGCGAGGCTGGCACGCAACCAGCTGACGATCTGCGGCGACACGTCCTGAAACTCGTCGATCAGCAGGTGCGCCAGCGGCCGCAGCAACGGATCGGGCAGCAGGTGCAGGTTTTCCGGGTTGTTCTCGCCAAACAGGGCGAACATGCGATTGTAGCTCATCACCGGCGGCGACTGGTCCAGCAGGTGCGCTTCCAGGGCCTTCCAGTAAAGCGCCAGGGCCTCGAAGAACAGTGCATCGCTATCGCCGGACGGGAAGCTCATCGCCGCCACCGCATTGTTCACCTCCAACCCAAGGTTTTCGATGAAATTGGCCGCACTGACGAACGCATCCAGCAGCGGTGCCGGGGCCAGTTCGCCCTTGACCTTGTACTCGAAGCCAGGCCCTGCCACGGCATCGCCCGCCAACGATGCCGCCAGGCGCCTGGCCATGGCGTAGTTGTCGAGCCAGATCAGCGGCCTGTCGCAGAACGCCTGCAGCAGCGTGCGCTTGACCGCCCACTCGGCACGCACGGTCAGCTTGGCGCCGGGGCGCTGGTACTGCGCGCTTTGTGCGGGGTCGAAGCCCAGCACCACCAAAGGCCCCTGGCCTTCCAGGCGGCCATGCACATGGAAGCGGCTGCCACGGATGTCGACCGTTTCGCGACAGGGCTCGATGCCCTTGATCGGCCAGACGCCAGCGGCGAACCACAGGTCCTCAATCACGTCACACAGTTCTTCGTCGCGCTGGGCGGCCAATTGGGTCACCTGTGCGCGCTTCTGCACATCGGGGTTGTTCGGGTCCAGCGGTTTCAGTTGCAAGGCTTCGCTGCGCAACTGGCCGACCAGCTCGGCAAAACGCGGGCTCTCGTCCAGCAAGCTGCTGTAGCACTGGTTCAGCTGCTGGCGCTGGGCATCGTTCAGCCGCAGGTCGAACGGGTTGCTGTCGGCCTCGGCCTCACGCCCCGCAGGCATCTCGTGGCCCAGTGTTTCAAATGCACGCACCTGGCCGAAGCCGGGCAGGCTGCGCACCAGCGGCAGGATGCGCGAATGGAACGTGCGCACCAGCTCGCGGGCCTGCACAGGCTGCAGGTTGATCTGCCACAGGGCGAACACCTGCAGCAGGCGCTTGATGAAGTCCTTGCGCGATTCGCGGGTGAAGGTGACCACGGTCATCGCATCCAGCTCGTAACCCAGGTAATGACGCAGCAGCAGGATGCGCAGCACCAGCGACGTGGACTTGCCTGCCCCGGCGCCTGCCACCACGCAGGTAGACGGGGTGTCACTGAAGATCAGCTTCCATTGCGCGGCGCTGGGCTGGGCTTCGGCGGGCAGGCGCTGGGCGACATCGGCCTTGAAGCGCTTCTTCAACTCGGCCGTCAACGGCAGGCGCCAGTCGTCGAACAAGTTGTCATCCTGGCCTGGCACGGCGGCGCTGTCGGGGCGCGTATCGCGGATCACCAGCACCTGGCGCCCCGCTTCATAGCCCTCCACCCGACCACGCTCGAACCCTTCACGCACGCCATCGGCATGGCCAGTGCGCTGGCCTGTGGCGTGGCCGAGGAACCACGAGTCGCGGTGCTGCGCTTGCAGCCGGGTCAGGCCACGCCCCAGCAAGCGGGCGGCCAGGCGGCGAAACCAGGGCAACTGGGCAGGAGGGGTAAGGTCGGCGGGGGCCAAGGGTTGCTCGTGGGCCACGGTCACTCCGTTGTAAATCAAAACAGCAGGCATGTTCGCCGCATCGACGAAAAATCGCCAGCGAATGCTTGCAGATCAGTGGATTAGGCGATGAAGCAAATAAAACGCCGCCGAAAAAACATCTATAAAACAGATTGTTTTAAGCCGATATTTACGCTTATTTTCGATGTTTCTTTAGCGCATCATGGCGTCATTCCACTGATTCAAGGAGCACGACCATGCTGCAACTGCGACCCTTCGAAAGCCTCGGCCACGCCAACCATGGCTGGCTCGATGCCCACCACCATTTCTCGTTTGCCGAGTACTACGACCCGGCACGCATGCACTGGGGTAACCTGCGGGTTTGGAACGACGACCTGATCGCGGCCGGCAGCGGCTTCCCGCCGCACCCGCACCGCGACATGGAAATCATCACTTATGTGCGTGAAGGCGCGATCAGCCACCAGGACAGCCTGGGCAACAAGGGCCGTACCGAAGCCGGTGATGTTCAGGTAATGAGCGCCGGTACCGGCATTGTGCACAGCGAGTACAACCTGGAAGACATCGATACACGAATTTTCCAGATCTGGATCGTGCCGGAGCGCACCGGTGAAGCACCGCAGTGGGGTAGCCGGCCGTTCCCCAAAGGCGAGCGCGGTGAGGGCTTCGTGACCTTGGCCAGCGGCCGCGCGGGTGACGAGGACAGCCTGCAGATCCGTACCGATGCCCGCCTGGTGGCTGCCACCCTGCGAGCCGGTGAAACCGCCGAGTACCACTTCGATGCCGAACGCCGGGGTTACCTGGTGCCGGCCAAGGGGCTGGTGGAGATCAACGGATTGCGGGCCAAGGCGCGCGATGGCGTGGCGATCGAGCAGGAAGCGGTGCTGCGGGTGACCGCCATCGAGGACAGCGAGATCGTGCTCGTGGATGTGGCCTGAAAACCAGGCCTGTGACGATCCATGTCGCAGCGCAAGGCGGCTCCCCTGGAACAACCGCTAACCCGTCGGTTTAGCAGTGTTTTGTGGGGGCTGGCTTGCTGCGGTGGAGCTCTCCGGCTATCGCAAGGCAGCGATCATACATTGGCGCCATCAGCCAGCCTGCACTAGCGTTGTGCCACCAGCCAGCCCGACGTTCCTGCGGAGCACTCGATCATCATGCCAGACCTGCGCCCGACCCCGACGCTGTGCCTGGAATACCGTGCCGAACAGCCCATCCACGACGCTTTCATCCAGCAGGCCAGCCGCTGCCCGGCGGCCATTGCCATCATTAGCCAGCACACAACCTGCAGCTACTCCCAACTGGAGCAGATCAGCGCGGGCATTGCCGCGTTTCTGGTTAAAAACGCCGCCAGCGGCACCGATCGTGTGGTCATCGTCACCCACCACGCACCGTTGGTGCACTTCATCGACTGGCATGTGCGCCA
Source organism: Pseudomonas sp. YQ_6 (assembly GCF_043103245.1). Taxonomy (NCBI): domain Bacteria; kingdom Pseudomonadati; phylum Pseudomonadota; class Gammaproteobacteria; order Pseudomonadales; family Pseudomonadaceae; genus Pseudomonas; species Pseudomonas sp. YQ_6. The sequence goes on along the minus strand of NZ_JBICJR010000017.1, from coordinate 125,712 downwards.
GCACGGCTTTACCCAGGCCGACACCTTCTCGCTGCTTTCTGGCCTGGGCCACGACCCGGTATACCGCGACGTGTTCACGCCACTGTCGCTTGGCGCGACCATTGCCTGCCCGGCCCAGTCGACCCTGACCGACCCCTCACGGCTGGCCGGCTGGCTTCACCAGCACGGTGTGAGCGTGATCCACCTCACCCCGCCGCTGGGCAAGCTGATCGAAACTGGCGCACACCTGAACGGCCAGGTTCTCGCCCAACTGCGCTACCTGTTCTGGGGTGGCGATGCACTCAGCCCGACGCAGTACCAGCAGGTCCGCGCCATCGCACCGAATGCCGTCAATGTGAACTTCTACGGCACCACCGAAACCCCACAGGCCATGGCTTTCCATACCCTCGACCCGGAAATGGACAATGCCCGGGTGCCCTTGGGAAAAGGCATTGCCGATGCACAGTTGCTGGTGGTCAACCCGGCCAACCAGCTGGTCAGCGAGGGCGAGACAGGCGAGATCCTGATCCGCAGCCCCTACCTGTCGCGGGGATACTGGGACGACCCGGGGCTGACCGAAGCCAAATTCATCGCCAACCCGTTCACCGCTGACGCGGCCGACCGCTGTTACCGCACGGGTGACCTGGGCACCTATCTGGCCGATGGCAGCGCCCGTTTTCTGGGGCGCGCTGACAGCCAGGTGAAAATCCGGGGGCATCGCATCGAGCTGGCGGAAATCGAGAACGCCATCTGCCGTCTCCCGCAAATAGGGCAATGCGTGGTCCTGGCCAACCACGACAGTGCATCGACCCGTCTGGTGGCCTATTGCGTCGCGCAGCAGGACATCCGTGCTGACGAACTGCGCCAGGCCCTTAGCGGCCAGCTGCCTGACTACATGGTTCCGGCGCTGTTCGTGTTCCTTGATGCCCTGCCGCTCACCCCCAACGGCAAGGTCGACAAACGCGCGCTGCCTGCGGCATTTGACGACAGTATCAACCCACCGTTGTCACCCTTGGCCGAAAAGCTGAGTACAGCCTGGGCCCGCATCCTCCAGGTACCGCGCCTGGACGCCAGATTGAGCTTTGTCGAACTGGGCGGCGACTCGCTGTCGTTCGTGCAGGCGTCGCGTGTGCTCGAAGCACTCATCGGTCACCTGCCTGAACGTTGGGAAACCCTGCCGGTGTGCCAGCTGGCCGAGCTGAGTGCGCCGCCCAAAGGCGCGTGGCGGGTAATGGAAATGCCGGTGTTCATCCGCATGCTCGCCATCATCCTGATTGTGGTCGGCCACCTGGGTGATTTCGACCACTGGCCGATACTCGGCGAAACCTCGGTGCTGTTCCTGGTCTCCGGCATCGCCCTGGCGCGCTTTCAGCTCAAGGCCATCGAAGCGCGTGGCGATGCACGCACGCTGCTCAGGCCACTGGCAGCCATCGTGGTGCCAACCCTGTTGTACAGCGCATTGATCCAGCTGGTATTCGCCCGGCTGCACTGGCAATCGCTGCTGCTGGTTTCCAACTGGTTCCCCGCCAGCGAGGTCAGCCTGTTCAACTATTGGTACATCGAAGTGTTGGTGCAGATGATCGTGATCATTGGCCTGGTGCTGTCGATCAGGCGCGTGCGTCAGGTGCTGGTTGCCGACCCGTTTCGCTGGCTGATCATCGCTGCCTGTGCACTGGTGGCGCTGGATGTGTTCCTCAACCAGTTCGTATTCGACGCCAGTGCCCTGCTCAATCGGGTACCCCAGCACTTCCTGGCGGTGATGGTGCTGGGCATGGCCGTGCACCATGCCGACACGACCTCACGCAAATGGGTGGCCAGTGCGGTGGCCGTGCTGGTGGTTGGCGAGCTGGACCTGATGGCGGTTGCCGGTGTTGGCTGGCAAGCGCTCACACGCTATGTCGACATCGCCCTGCCAGCGATACTGGCGCTTGTCTGGTTCCGCTCGGTGCCAGTACCCGCCCTGGTTGCACGGGCAGGTGCGGTGATCGCTTCGTCAACCTTGTATATCTACTTGACGCATTTCCAGTTCGAGTCGGTGGCGGAGCATGTTTTCGGGCACCCGCTGTTCGAGGTGGCCCTGGCACTCGCTGGAGGGGTACTGGTGAGCTATTGCTGGAACACCCTGTTGCGTCTGCTGTTTACCCGCAGGCGCAAGCAGCATCAGGCCCGTGGAGCCGATCCAGCTGAACGCGTCACCTCTGCCTGAACGAAGATGCCCCGCCAGCGCATGCACTACGCGCGTCCGGCCAGTTCAGCCAGCACCTCGGCCGAGGTGGTGACCTGGCGGAAGTGGTGCTTCCACAGGTCGGTCCCCAGCTTGCCCGAGCGGTCCAGCGACGACCCTATTGTCATGTCTGTCACCAGCGTGGGCATCAGCCCTGCATCGAACAGGGCAAAGCCGGCGGCCAGCACGCAGGTTTCGGTCTGTAGCCCACACACAAGCACCCGCTCTACACCCAGTTGCCGGATGTAGTCGATAGCTTCGGCACTTTGCCCATAGCCATGCTTGACGAACACCTGGTCGGCCTCGACCAGGCTCTCGTCCTCGGCCGCCGGGTGCCAGCCGAGCTGGCGCTCGAACGGCGTGACCTGTTCATCGTGCAACTCGACCGAGGCTATGGTGGGAATGTTCGCTGACAACCGCCGCAAACCATCGACCAGCCACTCGGGCGGGCTGAAGGTGGACTGAACATCGACGATGAGCAAAACCTGGCGCATGGGCGGATTCCGGCACGGGCAAAAGGCGCGAAGTATAACGCGAAGCAACTGCCGTGGTCGCTGGACAGGCCCGGGGAAACATTCAGCGACTCTTTGCGCGGGAAAAGGGGCTGCTGATGGTGCCGGCGATGATGCCCCAACCGATATGCAAAATGGCGCGGAGTATGACGCGTGGCGCCGGGCTTGATCATCGGTCGTAGGGCATTCTCCATCGACGCTACCCGCACCAGCCCGTGATAGCAGCCAAACCGGTAGCAATGCCACACCAGGGCCTGGTCAACGCTCATTGGCGCAGTGGTGGTTGATATCATCTACCCATGGTTCAATCTGCCTGAACGGTTGTGATATTACGGTGTTCGGCAAGTGGCAGGACTAGCAGGACATACCCTTCGAAGACACCATAATCACCGCTATCGAAGGTTGCGCTTATCAATGCGAAGCGGGCTGTCTCGTCTATACCCGGTGTATAGACTCCTGCCGAAACACTACCGGGTCCGTAGCGCACCTCCCAGTTGACGCCCTCCGGCGGGAACGGGGTTTGACTGACATCCAACACCGCTTTCGTACCAGCAGGGTCAACAGTGGCGCTCAGCGTCATGGGCGTCAACTGCCCCATCTCGGTGATCAGTACACAGGTACTGGTTTGTTGGCTTTCAGGGTCTGTCACCTGGATTTCTTCAACGACATAAGCAACTGTGCCTGTGTCGGCTGGGCTGGTGACCGTCACCGCCTGCCCCGTGCCCAGAGGTTCGTCCTGATAACGCCATTGCAAGGTCGCAGGATTGCCGAGCGTCCAGGCATTGAAATCGACGTCTCTGCCTGCCTGGGCAACCACAACCGCAGGGTTGGCTTGCAGCGTTTCGCGAACCACGGTGATCAAGGCCTTGCTTTGAATTGCCGGAATCAAAATATTGGTGGCTGTTACCAGCACGTGTGCGCATGACTTTGTCATGTCGCTGGCACTGGGTGCGGTAAAGACGCCTCCGTTAATAGACAGAGGAACACCTTCTGCAATGCCGGAAACGGCCTCAACGGACCAAAGCACCCGCGCCCAGGCAGGCTCGGCCTTGAATGTCGTGGTTTTACCTGCGAGCAGGGTAGTTTCCATCGGACTGACGTTGAAATAACCAGCAGCGGGATTTACCTTGCCGAAAAAAGCTATATCGTGCGGGGCCAAGAGTCTTGTCCCCGTTAAAATGCTCTGAAAATTTAACCTCAGCACATCGCTCGCTATTTTACTTGTGCGAGACTCGAAAATCAGATTGGTTTTCAGATTTTCCACCACACCATCCTGAAGCGTGATAAACCCCGAAGTACCAAAGCTGGTAAGACGCGTCCTGAGCAAGTCACTTAACCTGCCCATCGCCGGTTTTACCAAACGCCCGAGAAACTCGCTCGCAGAGCCGGAAGAATCACGTGCAGGCGGAGGCTTTATGTCGCCAAAAATCGGTTGAAAGCCAACCCGCTCGGCAAACCCATAGGATTCGCACACCAGTTGTGTCAAGCCTTCGGGATCAAAGCTGTATGCCAACTCTGCTTCATAGTGAAAATCTGCTTGCACAGGCGCCAGGAAATCATCCAGGTCAAAGTCTTCAAAGACCAGTCTGTCTCGTATTTCGCCCCTGGCGTCATCGATATTACTAAACCTGACCATCAGGTTGCCACGCATGGACAACCTCACCTTCCACTGGTTATCTATATTGCTGATGGTCAACGCATCGGTCATGTCTATGTTGGCTTCAAAAAATTCAAAAGTCCCCGTCACAGTCCAATTTGCGCCAAGCGCAGGAATCGTTACCGTCTCGTCAACCCACTGGTGCGGCAGGGTAATATATCCCTTCTTGCAGACAACCGCCGGTAAGTCGCCATCACGCCGGAGCAACTCAAACTCAGCATCCTTGATCACACCGCCGAAGGCGCTTACGAACTGCGCGAGCAACAACCGTTCCGTATTGAACAGGACGGTTGCAGTATAGTCACCATCATTGGGTATTGCGTACTTGTAATCCGCGCCTGGAAAATGCCCCCCCGCTCCATCCTCCATATCGACAAACAGCACGACTGCACCCTCCACATCGGTGGGACCCCTTCCCCTGGCCTGGGTACGCAGGCTAAACGAGACGGGGCGATGCAACTCGACATTGCGCTTTGACAAATGGCCAATCGGAAACTGACGCTGTTCATCAAGCAGCGCCGAAAATTTCTGCCTGAAGAATTCGGTCAGCAAGCGCGTCTCGCCGGTGTAGCACGGCATTGAAAAATTTTCCGTTTCACTGAGATCCAGACGGATCGTGTCAGTTTCATCCACGTGGCCACCAGACGCCTCCAGGTCAATGTCCAGACTCAGATCCGCGTTTTGCACACCCCCTAGCACATCCAACTGGCGCACCTGCCACTGTTGACTCTTGAACATCAGCGCGTACGCATTGGCTTCGGCAATTGTAATCAGCAGGTGCGCCTTGTTACCAGCAAGGTTCACATCGAAAATCAATCTAGGCAACGTGAGACTACAATTGGACAAGGCAAAACGATAGTCAGGCCCGTTGCCGATGAATCCGGAAATGGGCGGTAAACGATTCGCTGTATTGAAGCGCCGAATGGACGTTTGCTTCAATAGCGCATTAATCTTTCCTCCATCAATGAAGAAAACCATGTCCCAGCCCAACAGGCGTGTTTCTTCACCTAACCATTTGACCAGTTCAGCGGTTGAATAATCCATGTTTCTCTCCGCATGTCCATTGTTGGCGCCAAACACTCGAACGACTGTTCAGAACACTCGCGCTTCATTTGATGTGCAGACGGATTTCGCTACAACTGGCAGTTTTGTCAGGTGCCATGCCTTTTACGTGGCTCATTTTTCCCCTGCCTAGGCCCGAACCACCGATGTAGAGGCCGCCCCTTTCGATGCGATCGTTGCCAGTTTCAAGGAAGGGGGCACCAGCCCTGCAGGCTGCCGTAGCTGCGACGTATTCCTTCAGGCCATGATCGGTCACCCTGCCGCGGACACCCTGAGCCATGCCCGTAGACCTGCAAGCGTTGTACCCCAGGCTGATCCACCTGATGCTGGATACGGTATTCGTGGTCGACAGGGACAACCAGATTGTGTTCGTCAGTGATGCCTGCAAGACACTGCTGGGCTACGAGGCCTGCGAACTGATCGGCACGCCGATCACCCGCTACATGCACCCTGACGACCTCGCGGCCACGCGCGCCTCGATCATGCGGGTGATGAACGGCCAGCCGCACTACGACTTTTGCAACCGTTACCTTCGCAAGGACGGCAGCGTGGTGCACATTCTGTGGGCGGCCTGCTGGTCTGATGAGGCCCAGGCGCGTATCGGCGTGGCGCGGGACGTTACCGCCCAGCGCAAGGCCGAAGACGAACTGCGCTTCCTCGCCCATCATGACCCGCTGACCCGGCTGGCCAACCGCGCCATGTTCAATGAACGGCTGGACACCGCCCTGGCCGCGGCCCGGCGTCACAACCGCAGGCTGGCCCTGCTGTTCCTCGATATCAATGACTTCAAGCAGATCAACGACAACCACGGCCATAGCGTGGGTGACCGGGTACTGTGCACGCTGGCCCGCCGCCTGGAACGCTGCGTTGGGGCGGCTGGCACGGTAGCGCGGATGGGCGGCGACGAATTCACCGTGCTGTTGCCCGATTGCCCATCGCCGGAGGCCATTGCCACGCACGTACAGCACATTCTCGCAGTCATGGCCGATCCGCTCGACGCCGAGTTTGCCGGCATCGATGCACCGTCCTGCAGTATTGGCGTAGCCCGCTTTCCCGAAGACGGCAACGATGCCGACATGTTACTGCGCCATGCTGACGGGCACATGTATCGAATCAAGCGCCAACGCGCTGCAACTGGCTGAAGGCAAGGGCACACCGCATGGCTGAACAACCGCAAGCAACTGCCGGGCAAACACCCGCCTCAGTCGGCCTGGGCCAGGCATTGCTGTTCTGGCTGAAGCTGGGCTTCGTCAGTTTCGGCGGCCCGGCCGGGCAGATTGCGATCATGCACCAGGAGCTGGTGGAGCGGCGCCGCTGGATCAGTGAGCGGCGTTTCCTGCATGCCCTCAACTACTGCATGTTGCTGCCCGGGCCCGAAGCCCAGCAACTGGCCACCTACATCGGCTGGCTGATGCACCGCACCTGGGGCGGAGTGATTGCCGGCGCTCTGTTCGTGCTCCCGTCGCTGTTCATCCTGATCGGCCTGTCATGGGTCTACCTGACCTGGAGCGAAGTTCCGGTGGTCGCCGGGATTTTCGAAGGGATCAAGCCGGCCGTGACCGCCATCGTCGTGCATGCCGCCCACCGCATTGGCACGCGAGCGCTGAAGAACGGCTGGCTATGGGCCATTGCCGCTGCCTCGTTCGTGGCCATTTTCGCGCTTGACGTCCCCTTCCCGCTGATCGTGCTGGCGGCCGCACTGCTGGGTTATGTCGGCGGCCGGCTACTGCCGGCACAGTTCGCGCCCGGAGGGGGCCACAACGCAGCCAGGGCCAGCCAGCGCCCGGCACTGATCGACGACGATACCCCGATACCCGCGCACGCCCGCTTCAGCTGGGGCCGCTTGGTGACCTTGCTGCTGACGGTTGCGGCGCTTTGGCTTCTGCCCATGAGCCTGCTGATGGCAACCTTTGGCTGGCACGGCACACTGACGCAAATGGGCTGGTTCTTCACCAAGGCGGCGCTGCTGACCTTCGGCGGTGCCTATGCGGTGCTGCCCTATGTCTATCAAGGGGCTGTCGGCCACTATGGCTGGCTGTCGCCCACACAGATGATCGATGGCCTGGCGCTGGGCGAGACCACGCCTGGGCCGCTGATCATGGTGGTGGCCTTCGTCGGTTTTGTCGGTGGCTACCTGCAGCCGATGTTCGGCGCCCACCAGGCGTTCCTCGCGGGCGCAGTGGCAGCGGGCCTGGTGACCTGGTTCACCTTCCTGCCCTCGTTCCTGTTCATCCTCGCCGGAGGCCCGCTGGTGGAGTCGACCCACAACGAACTGAAGTTCACCGCCCCACTGACCGGGATCACTGCGGCGGTGGTGGGGGTAATCCTCAACCTTGCGCTGTTCTTCGGCTACCACGTGCTGTGGCCGGCCGGGTTCGATGGCGCGTTCCACTGGTCCTCGGCTGTGATAGCGCTCGCGGCGGCTGTGGCGCTGTTCCGCTACAAGCGCGGGGTGATACACGTGTTGATCGGCTGCGCCGTTGCCGGGCTAGCCCTTCACCTTTTCCGCTGATGGAGCCGATCATGCGCAACCCTGAAGACGCCTTGCTCGACAGTTGGCACCATAACGCCCAGGCCTGGATCGACGCCGTACGCCACGGCGCCATCGAAAGCCGTCGCCAGGTCACTGACCAGGCCATCCTGCTGGCCATCCTCGGCCGCCAGCCCGAACGGGTGCTCGACCTGGGCTGCGGTGAAGGCTGGCTGCTGCGCGCGTTGGCCGACCGGGGTATCGAGGCCGTGGGCGTCGACGGCGACAGAACCCTGGTGGATGCAGCGCGGGCTGCGGGCGCGGGTGAGGTGCACCTGGCCAGCTATGCGCAGTTGGCTGAGGCGAAGGTGCATGTTGGCAAGGACTATGAACTGATCTGCGCCAACTTCGCGCTGTTGCACCAGGACATCATTGAACTGATGTCGGCCATGCGTACTTTGCTGGTACCCGGCGGTGCGCTGGTGATCCAGACCCTGCACCCGTGGAGCGTGGCTGATGGGGATTATCAGGATGGCTGGCGAGAGGAGTCTTTTGCCGGGTTCGCCGGGAATTGGCAACCGATGCCTTGGTATTTCCGCACCCTGGCCAGCTGGCTGAATGCGCTGGACATGGCGGGGTTGCGACTGGTCAGTCTGCAGGAACCGCAGCATCCGCAGAGCGCGGTGCCGCAGTCGTTGTTGATGGTGGCTGAGCGTCACTGAATCGGGCCGTAACAATCCTGTGGAAGCAGGGTTCACCCCGCTCCCACAAGACAGGCCGGTGCAGGCGACTACAGCACCGGCTTGCGCGCCGCCCCGCTACGGGCCTTGGCCATGGCTGCCAGGCGCACCGCAACGTTGGCAGCGCCGTAACCAGCGTACCCCGCCTTGCGCTGGATGATCTCGAAGAAGAAACGCTCCTCGAACGGCTCGGTATAGACGTGGAACAGCTCGCCACCTTGAGCGTCGCGGTCATACAGCACGTTGTAGTACGCCAGCTCACTGAGGAACTCGTCGTCGAAATCGAAACGCGCCGCCAGGTCGTCGTAGTAGTTCAGCGGGATTTCCAGCAGCGGTACCCCTGCCAGCTTGGCCCGCGCCACTTCGCGGAATATATCGTCACAATCGAAGGCGATGTGATGCACGCCCGAACCACGGTAGCTTGAAAGCGCATGGGCAATGGCGGTGTTGCGGTTTTCCGAGATGTTCAGCGGCAGGCGCAAGGTGCCGCACTGGCTGCGCAGGGCGCGGCTCTTGACCAGGCCATACGGGTCGGGCAGCACCACTTCGTCGTCGGCGGCGAAGTCGAACAAGCTCTTGTAGAACAGCACCCAGCTGTCCAGCGACTCGGCCGGCAGGGCCAGGGCCATGTGGTCGATGCGGCGCAGGCCGCCGGTAGCGGTTGTGTTGTTGTCCAGGCTGAAGTCGGTGTCGTACAGGGTGTGGCCGGCAGTGCCCTGCTCCACCAGGTACAGCAGGCTGCCATCGGGCGCTCGCACCGCCGGCACTTCGCATTCGTTGGGGCCGACCAGGCCGCGGAACGGCTGGCCACGGAAGGCGGTGGCCCGCTTCAGGGCCGCTTGCTGGTCCTTGACCCGCAGCGCAGTGGCGCACAGCGACGGGCCATGGGCCTCGAAGAAGTTGTGGCCGAAGGAATACGGTTCAGCGTTCAGCACAATGTTGATATCACCCTGGCGCAGCAGTTGCACTTCTTTGCTGCGGTGCTTGCCGGCTTCGGCAAAGCCCAGGCGCTTCAGCCAGTTGCCCAGGCGCGCGCCGACGGCTTCGTCGACCGCAAACTCCAGGAACTCCACGCCGTCGTAAGCACTGGCCGGCGACGGGGTGAACAGTACGCCAGGTTCGATCGGCGTGTTTTCCTGCTCCAGGCGCAAGCGGGTCTGCTCTTCGAGGTACAGCAGCGAACGCAAGCCGTCGGCGGCATTCTGCCGGGTCGGTGCGGCGCGGAAGCCGTCGTTGAAGATTTCCAGCGACAGCGGGCCACGGTAACCCGTGGCGAGGATCGGCGCCAGGAAACCGGCCATGTCCATTTCGCCCTGCCCCGGGAAGCAGCGAAAGTGGCGGCTCCACTCCAGCACATCCATGGCCAGGATCGGCGCATCGGCCATTTGCACGAAGAAGATCTTGTCGCCGGGGATGTCGCGGATCGCGCTGGGGTCACCTTTGAGCGACAAGGTGTGGAAGCTGTCGAGGATCACCCCGAGTGCCGGGTGGTCGGCCTGGCGCACCAGGTTCCACACTTGCTGGTAAGTGTTGACGTGGCGGCCCCAGGCCAGCGCTTCGTAACCAATGCGCAGGCCACGCTTGCCGGCATGTTCGCCCAGCAGGCGCAGGTCGTCGACCAACAGTTGCTCGTCACCCAGGGCATCGGCCTGGACGTTGCTGCACACCAGCACCAGGTCGGTACCCAGTTCCTGCATCAGGTCGAACTTGCGTTCGGCGCGGTCGAGGTTTTTCTGCAGGCGGTCACGGCGGCAGCCTTCAAAGTCGCGGAAAGGCTGGAACAAGGTGATGGCAATGCCCAGGTCGGCGCACATCTGGCGCACCTGGCGCGGGCTGCCAGCGTAATAGAGCAGATCGTTCTCGAAGATCTCGACGCCGTCAAAACCGGCGGCGGCGATGGCTTCGAGCTTTTCCGGCAGAGTGCCGCTCAAGGACACGGTAGCGATCGAACGCTGCATGGCGGGAGTTCCTTGTTGTTGGAGGAATACGGTGCCATTCGGGCAAACAAGCCCTGTCACAGTTTATGGCACGATCGATTATTCGCAGGTAAAGTCGTCGCTTCAATCTCTTTGTACGGAATGGTTAGTTTTGCGTTCGATTATCGCACAAAACCCGTTTTAGCGAATTGCTAGACCGCGGGCCCGTGGTCAACATGGACCACAGACGCAGGCACACCGACCGTTGCCTCCTGCCTTGGCATAACCTCTGGCGGAACCTGCGCAAACAACAATAACAACGGAGACAACGATGGCTCACTCCAGCTCGCAAGCAAAGAAAGCGACCGCCAGTGGATGGATAGGCTCGGCACTCGAGTACTACGACTTCTTCATCTACGCCCAGGCCGCTGCGCTGATTTTCCCGCAGATTTTCTTCCCTAACACCGACCCGAAAATGGCCATCATTGCCTCGTTGGCCACCTATGGCGTGGGCTACCTGGCACGCCCGATCGGCGCCTTCGTACTGGGCCACTGGGGTGACACCCGCGGTCGCAAGAACGTCCTGCTGCTGTGCATGTTCCTGATGGGCCTGTCGACCATGGCTGTCGGCCTGCTACCCACCTACCACGACATCGGCTACCTCGCACCGGCCTTGCTGGTGGTGTTGCGCCTGATCCAGGGCTTTGCCGTGGCCGGGGAAATTTCCGGTGCCAGTTCCATGATCATGGAGCACGCGCCGTTCGGCCGAAGAGGCTACTACGCCAGTTTCACCCTGCAAGGTGTGCAAGCGGGCCAGGTTCTGGCGGCGGCGGTATTCCTGCCACTGGCTTACTTCATGCCTAGCGAAGCCTTTACCGAATGGGGCTGGCGCATTCCGTTCCTGATGAGCGCAGTCGTGCTGATTGCCGGCTTCATCATCCGTAAGGAAGTGCACGAAACCCCAGCGTTCGTTCAAGAAGAGAAACAGGACAAGGTTGCCAAGTCGCCCATCAGCGAGGCCTTCCGCCACAGCTGGAAGCACATGGTGCTGGTGATGTTCATGGCCCTGATGAACGTGATCCCGGTCGTGGCCACCATCTTCGGTGCGGCCTACGCGGTGCAGCCGGCGTATGGCATCGGCTTCGACAAGAGCGTGTACCTGTGGATTCCGGTGGTCGGTAACATCGTCGCGGTGCTGGTGATCCCGTTCGTGGGCAACCTGTCGGACAAGATCGGCCGTCGCCCGACCATGATCGCTGGCTGCCTGGGCTCTGGCCTGCTGGCCTTCGTCTACCTGTATGCGATCAGCATCCAGAACGTGCCAATGGCATTCGCCGCCTCGATCGTCATGTGGGGCATGGTCTACCAGGGTTACAACGCGGTGTTCCCAAGCTTCTACCCAGAGCTGTTCCACACCCGCTACCGCGTTACGGCCATGGCCATCGCGCAGAACATCGGCACCATGCTGACCGCCATGCTGCCCGCGCTGTTCGCAATGGTTGCCCCACCCGGCTCGGACAACATTCCGCTGGTAGTCGGTGGGCTGGCCTTCTTCATCACCGGCGTGTGCGCCCTGGCGGCCTACATTGCCCCGGAAACCCACCGCCTGGCGATGGACGACCTGGGCAACCCGGACGCCAAGCCGATGGAAAAGGCAGCCTATGAAGCCAGCCGTAAAGGTAGCTTTCAGGCGGTGAGCCACTGATAGATTGCAGGGGCTGCTTTGCAGCCCCTTCGCGGGCAAGCCCGCTCACACAGGCACCGTACAGGCTTCAGCCCTGATGCGATGCTGTGAGAGCGGGCTTGCCCGCGAAGGCTTCAGCCTTTGATCACGTCCTGCAGACGTGCCCACAGCCGCTGCACATCCCCCCGCTCGGTCGGCAGCGCACCGATCGAAACCCGCACCATCCACCGCCCGTCCAGTGTAGCCGGCGTCACATAAGCATCGCCGGATGCATTCAGCCGCTCGGCCCAGCCCTTGGTATGCGCATCCAGCGCATCCCCTTCAAGCCCGGCCGGTCGATGGCGAATGCACAAGGTTTGCAGCTGTACTGGCGCCAGCACTTCCCACTCCGCCGCCGCCTCGACCTGCCCCGCCAGCCATTGGGCATTGTCCAGGTCACGCCGCAGTCGCGCCTGCAATGCGTCGACACCCTCGCTGCGCAACATGAACCACAGCTTCAACGCACGGAACCGACGGCCCAGCGGAATCCCCCAGTCGCGCAGGTTCTTCACCTCGCCATCCACCGCCGACTGCAGGTAGCTGGGATTGGTGCTCATTACCCGGATCAGGTGCTGTGGATCGCGCACGTAGTAGATTGAGCAATCGAACGCCACACCCAGCCATTTGTGCGCGTTGACCACCACCGAATCGGCCAGCTCTATGCCGTCCCACATCCAGCGGCACTCGGGCAGGATCATCGCCGACCCGGCCATGGCCGAGTCAACGTGCAACCACAGCCCATTGGCCTGGGCGATTTCACCGACCGGGCGCAGCGGGTCGAGGGCAGTGGTCGTCGTGGTGCCGGTGGTGGCAACCACGGCGCACGGCTGGTTTCCGGCAGCCAGGTCCTGTTCGATCGCCGCCTGCAGTGCCTCTGGGCGCAGGGCGTAGCGTTCGTCGGTGGGAATCAGGCGGATATTGTCGCGGCCAAAACCTGCCAGCAGTGCAGCCTTGTCCACCGAGCTGTGGGCGTGGGCGCTGACATACACGATCAAAGGCTTGGGCTCGGCCTGCAGGCCACCACGTACCAAGGCGTAGTCAGTGGCGCGTTCACGGGCGCTGATCAGCGCCACCAGGGTGCTGGTCGAGGCGGTGTCCTGGATCACGCCACTCCACTGGCCAGACAGGCCAAGCAACTGGCGCAGCCAGTCGAGGGTGGTTTCTTCCAGTTCGCTCAGGGCCGGGCTGGATTGCCATGACAGGCCCAGCACCCCAAGACCGGTGCTGAGGAAGTCCCCCAGCACCGAGGACAGGGTGCCATTGGAAGGGAAATAGCCATAGAAGTCCGGGTGCTGCCAATGGGACAGGCCGGGCATGACCCACTGGTTGACATCATCGAGGATAGCCTCGAAGGGTTCGCCTTGGCGGGGCGCGGTTTGCGGCAAGGCAGCCTTGAGGTAGCCAGGTTCGACCTGGGCCATGACCGGGCGTTCGCCGACGGTCTGACGGTAGTCGGCAATCAGGTCGATCAGTTGGTGGCCGTACTGGCGGAATTGTTCGGGGGTCACGCTAGCTCTCCTGGGAGTTATCCATTGCCTGTGCAGGCCCTTTCGCGGGTAAACCCGCTCCTACAGCCGCGAAGCAGCCGCACAATCAACACAATGCCCCAGTCTAGGCACCTATCCCCAGCCGAATAACCCCGCATCACGCATAGCTGCTATGGCAAACCCGCATGCCCACCCTGCACCCCGAACTGCGACTGGCGCCACAGCTCGAACACCCGGTTGCGCAACCAGCGGTGCTCGGCCGAAGCCTGCAGGCGCTGGTGCCACACCACCCAATAGCGCTGGCTGTGGTCGATGAAGCCCAGTGGTCGCCAGGCCAGGTCATGCAAACGGCTCAGCTGTCGGGCAATGTGCTCGGGGACCGTGGCCACCGCCTGACTGTTGGCAATCACTTGTACCGTGGCGCAGAAGAACGGCACTTCGAGGCTGACCCGCCGCTGCAGGCCTTGTGCACGCAAGTGCCGATCGATGAAGCTGTCCTTGTCGCCACCGCCCGAAATGCGCACATGCTTGTACGCCAGGTAGTCGGCCTGGCTGAGCGCGGCCTGCGCGGCCAGCGGGTGATCCTGGCGCATCAGGCATACCGCGCGGTCCTCACCCAACAGCCGTCCGTGCAGGTTGGGCGGCGACTCGTCGAACAAGGTAGTCGCCAGATCGATTTCTCCGCTGGCCAGCAAGGCGTACTGGCCGGCCTGCCAGGTGCGGTACTCCAGCGATACACCTGGCGCTTCGCGCTCCAGCGCCGCCACCAGCAGCGGCAGCATGTGCTCGGCCACATAGTCCGAAGCGGCCAGGCAGAACCGCCGCTCGCAACGCGCCGGGTCGAAGATGGCGGGCTGGCGCAGCGCGTGCAGTTCTTCGAGCACCTGGCGCAAAGGCTCGACCAGGGCTTCGGCGTGTTCGCTAAGCACGTAACCACGCCCTTGGCGCACCAGCAACGGATCATCGAAGGCTTCACGCAGGTGGGCCAACTGGCGGCTCAGGGCCGATTGGCTGACGCCCAGGCGCTCGGCCGCGTGGCTGAGGTTTTTAAGCTGCAACAGGTGGTCGAGGGTGCGCAGGTGGGCGAGGCTGAGGGAGGCGAAGGTGGGGTTCATGCAGGCTCCCTGCGGTGGAATTCAAAAGCCTATTCGCGGGCAAGCCCGCTCCCACAGGGTTCTCACATCGTTCAGCATCGTGAAAAACCTGCGGGAGCGGGCTTGCCCGCGAACAGGCCGCAACGCGGCCCCGACGATTACTCGGTCAGGCCAACATAGACGTTCTGCACGTCATCGTGCTCGTCGATCGCCTCGAGAAACGCTTCGACCTCGGCCAACGCTTCGGCACTCAGGCTGGCCGCGCTTACCGGGTTTTTAGGGGTGTAGCCGATTTTCGCCGCGGTTACGGTGAAACCATGCTCCGGCAGGGCCTTCTGCACCGCGTCCAGGTCGGTGGTGTCGGTAATGAACAGGGTCGAGCCCTCTTCTTCACCTTCCTCGAAGTCCTGGGCACCGGCTTCGATCGCGGCCATTTCCGGATCAGCGTCAGCGCTCGCAGGCGTGGCTTCGATCAGGCCTACATGGTTGAAGTCCCACGCTACCGAACCGCTGGCACCGAGCTGGCCCTTGCGGAACAGCACGCGGATCTGCGCGACGGTGCGGTTGATGTTGTCGGTCAGGCACTCGACGATCAGCGGCACCTGGTGCGGAGCGAAACCTTCATAGCTCACCGCATGGTATTGCACGGCATCACCGTCCAGGCCTGCGCCCTTGCGGATTGCCCGATCCAGGGTCTCGCGGGTCATCGAAGCCTTCTTGGCTTGCACGATGGCCAGGCGCAGGCGCGGGTTCATGTCGGGATCGGCACCCGACTTGGCAGCGATCTGGATTTCCTTGGACAGCTTGCCCATGATCTTGCCTTTGGCATTGGCCGCTGTTTCTCTATGTTTGGCTTTCCACTGTGCGCCCATGTCGACTCTCTTGTTTCAGCGGCCGGTTCAGGAAGCGACCGGCCAAAAGTGGGTGCATTTTATACGCCCTCGAGCATGGGATCGACAAGAAATCTCATCAGCCTTTATCGGCTTTGCCCGCCGCCGCGGCAAACCGCGCCAACCGCACATCCAGCCTTCGTGGGCGCACACCACGATCTTCGGCCTGCTCCTTGCGGCGAATGGCATTGCGCACCACCAGCGAGCCCAGGTAGCGGATCGGCTCGGGCGGGAACAGCCCCAGCGGCCCTTTGACCAGCGGCGACCGGGTCCACGGGTTGTCCAGCCCCAGCGCCAGCGACGAAAGAATCTGCCCGCCCATGTGGCACGGGCCAACACCGCTGCCGGAGTAACCAAAGCCATAGAACACGTTGCCCTGCCCGTCCAACCGCCCAAAGAACGGCAGGCCGGTCACCGAGCGATCCGACGGCCCGTTCCAGCTGGCCGCCAGTGGCACCTCGGCCAAGGCCGGGAAAAAGCCGCCAAGGCTTTCGCGCAGCAAACGCCGATACGGCGACGGCTGGTCGAACACCGGCAACATGCGCCCGCCATAGGCAAACGTGTTGCCGCCCTTGCCGAGCATCAGCCGGCCATCGGAGGTGTTGTGGTAGTAATGCACGAAAATACGCGAGTCGAGCACGCTGATGCCGCTGTCCAGGCCGATCTGGCGCAGCAGCTCGGGGCACGGTTCGGTAATGACCATGTCGCTGGAAACGATCGCCACACTGCGCTCGAACTGCGGGAAGACGCGCGCCATCCAGGCATTGAGGCCCAGCACTACACGGTCGGCGCGCAGCGTGCCGTGGGCCGTGCGTACCTGCACCGGGGCGCCGTGTTCCAGGCCGGTCATGGCGGTGCCTTCGTAGAGGCGCACGCCGCGCTGTAAGGCCACGCGGCGCAGGCCGCGCACCAGTTTGCCAGGCTGCACGGTGGCGGCGGCCGGCGAGAACCAGCCCTCCAGGTGCCGTGCCGAACCGGCCAGGCGCTGCACCTGCTCCAGCGGCAAGCGGCGGAACGAGTTGATGCCCTTGTGCTCCAACGCGGCGATCACCGCGTCGGTGGCACCGACCTGCGCTGCGTTGGTGGCCGTGTACAGCGTGCCGTCCAGGCGGAAGTCGCAGTCGATGCCATTGGCCGCGCAGAACACACCGATGTCTGCGATGCTGCGCTCCGACTCGCGCACCAGCCGCACCGCCTCCGCCGCCCCGAACAGGCGTTCGAGGGTGAAGTACTTGGCCGACCAGGACAACGCACACCCCCCATTGCGGCCGCTGGCACCGGCACCACAGATGTCGGCCTCGATCAGCACCACATCCAGGGCCGGTACCGCTTCCTTGAGCATCAGTGCCGTCCACAGGCCGGTGTAGCCGCCGCCGACAATGCACACATCGCAACGGGTATCGCCTTGCAGCGGCGGGCATACCGCCTCCTGCGCCGAATCCAGGGCCTGTTGCAGCCAGAAGGGTCTCATTCGCTCGCTTTCCTTTAAGTACGCAGTGGCTTGATTGCCATGCTGGTGTTCGGTGCCACGTCGGTGCCTTGCGCGCTGCTGGCCGGGCGGCTGTTCCAGTGCGGCAGCAACACCAGCGCCGAGAACAGCGCACAGCCTGCGAACACGATGAACACCGTGACGCCGTCGAAGTAACCCGGCAGCAGCCCACCCAGCACCGCGCCCACCGAGCCACAGCCATTGACAAAACCTGCTGCGGTGGCGCCGGCCTTGGCGGTGCCGAAGTCGATGGCTGCAGCGCCGCTGATCATCGAGTCCGGCCCGTACAGGGTCAGGCCCATGACGAACAGCAGGGCCACCACCAGCAGCACGCTGCCGGTGTGCATGGCCGCCATGAACAACGCCAGTGTCACGGTCAGCAGCACCAGGCTGATCACGCAGGCCGGCATGCGTCGGGCGCCAAACAGTTTGTCCGAGGCCAGGCCGATCATGATCGGGCCAAGCAGCCCGGCCAGTTCGAAAGCAGTCGGGATGATTGCCGCGCCCACTTTGCCCACCGAGGGCATCTGCTCGAAGACGATCACAGGGCCCCACAGCAAGATGGCGTAGCGCGCCGGCTTCAGCAGGAAGTACGCCAGGCCCAGGGTCAACACCGTGCGGTTGCGCAGGATCTCCCGCAGGGGTGCCCATACGCTGCACAGGCTGCCGGCCGGGGCCATGCTTTGCGGCTCGGGCTCAACCGCTGGCAAGCCGACGTCCTCGGGTTTGTTGCGCTGCAGGAAGAAGAACAGCACCGCCACCAGCGCCACCACTGCCGCGCTTGAGAAGAACGCCGCATGCCAGGTGCCCACCAGGGTGTAGGCCCACCAGCCCGCGAACGGCGAGGCCACCAGGCCGCCGAAGGCATAGCATGAACTCCACAGGCCCAGCACCCGCCCGCGCTGCGAAGCCGGGAAGAAGCTGCCGATGTTCTTGCACAAGCCGGCCCAGCCGGTGGATTGCGCCAGGCCCTGTACCAGCATGCAGGTAGCAAAGATCGGGAAGGTTGCGTAACTGCCCATCACGACTGCCGCCGCCGCAGAAATCAACAACCCGCCCAGCACCACCACGCGCGGGCCGAAGCGGTCGGCAAGCATGCCCCAGGTGAATTGGCCCACGGCATAGGCGGCCAGGTAGATGGCATCAAGGTTGGCCATGGCGGCCTTGTCGAGCATGAAACCTGGGTCTTCGGCGATGCCCAGCTTGGCCACCGAGAAGGCTTTGCGGGTGAAGTAGAAGGCGGCGTAAGCCAGCCAGGTGATGGCGAAAATCTGGATGCGCCAGCGTTTGAACGCGGCTAGGGATTGGTTCATGTAAGTCTGACCTCTTGCTCAAGTGTGCCGGCAGAATGTGAAGAAACGCCTGTCTTGTTCTTGTGTTACGCACAGCGATGACGAGGCTGTCATCGGGTCAGGTGGCGCCGTGTGAGCGCCATGGCCCTGGCGGCATTCGTGGTGCCAGCGTCGGGCTGAAATCTATGGAAACAGTTGCTGTAAGATAAATAAAATCGATTTATCGTATTACACACATAAGCCCAGCTTGTTACTGAGGTTGTCATGTCGGTTTCCCACGCTCAACTCAAGGCTTTCCACGCGGTGGCCGTGCACGGCAGCTTTACCCGCGCCGCCGAAAAGCTGTTTCTTACCCAGCCTGCGGTGTCCGACCAGGTGCGCAAACTGGAGGAGCGCTTCGGTGTATTACTGTTCCACCGCAACAAACGCTCGGTGCAGCTCACCGACCTTGGCGAGCGGCTGCTGGGCATCAGCCAGCGCCTGTTCGCCTGCGAGGCCGAAGCCCAGGAGCTGTTGCACGACTCGCGTGCGCTGCACACCGGCAGCCTGGTGCTGGCAGTGGATGCGCCGGTGCACGTGCTGCCGCAGATCGCCCGCTTCTGCCAGCGTTATCCGGGTATCCAGGTGAAGATCGAAACGGGCAATACCGACGAATCGCTGGCGCGGCTGTTCAGCTATCAGGCCGACCTGGCCCTGCTGGGGCGGGACGTCGACGATGAGCGCCTGCATTGCCTGCCGCTGCGTCGTGACCCGATGGTGGCGTTCGTTTCCCACCACCACCCATGGGCCAGCCGTGGCTCGATCAGCCTGGCCGACCTCGATGACATGCCGCTGGTGCTGCGCGAGCCCGGTTCGGTGACGCGGCAGACGCTGGAGGAAGAGATGCAACGTGCCGGGCTGCGGATACGCGCAGCGATCCAGGTGGAAGGCCGGGAAGCGGCGCGTGAAGCGGTGGTGGTAGGGATTGGTGTGGGCGTGGTGTCGGCGGCGGAGTTCGGTGCCGATGCGCGGGTGTGTGCGTTGCCGATTGTCGATTGCCAGCGGCATTTGACCGAGACCCTGGTGTGCCTGAGCGAGCAGCGTACGCGCCGGGTGGTGGCGACTTTCCTGCAGATGGTCGAGGAAGGGGTGTAGGCCAGATCAGGCAACCCAACTATGCTGGGATAACCCCAATCCCCGGGCCCCCACCCCATGCTCTACCGCCTTGCCGCCGACACCCTGGTGCTGCTGCACCTGGCCTTCATCCTGCTGGTGCTGTTCGGCGGCCTGCTGGTGCTGCGCTGGCGCCCTGCCCTGTTGCTGCACCTGCCGGTCCTGGCCTGGGGCCTGGCGGTGGAGTGTCTGCACCTTGGCTGCCCGCTCACCACCTGGGAAAACCGCATGCGCAATGCCGCCGGTGACGCAGGTTACCAGGGCAGCTTCGTCGAGCACTACGTCTGGCCAATGATCTACCCCGCCGGCCTGACCCCGCAGATCCAGCTGCTGCTGGGCACCCTCGTGCTAGTGCTGAACCTCGGCATCTACAGCTACGTGGCCTGGCGCTGGCGCCGCCCTAGCGGGTAGCGATCACGAACAACCGCGGGAAGGGCAACAGTACCTTGCCATCAGAGGCCGGCGGATAGTCGCGCTGCATGGCCTGCAGGTACATCTGCAGGAAGTCGGCCTGCTCCTGCTCATCAAGCCTGGCCAGATAAGGCCGCAACGCCGAGCCCTTGAACCATTCCACTACCGCTTCGGCACCCCCCACCAACGGGTGATGATAGGTGGTGCGCCACACGTCCACCCGCGCGCACAGCGGGCTGAGCAAGTCGTAGTAGAACGCCGCGTTGTGCCGTGGCGGCAGCTGCAAGTCGGCGAACTTCGCCGCCCAGGGGCCTTGGCTTGCGATCTCGCGCAACTGCCGGTGGGCCGGCTCGTCGAGGTTGTCCGGGGTCTGCACAGCCAGGCTGGCGCCTTCGCTGAGCTGGCGCACCAGGTGCGGATACAGCAAGGCGTGGTCAGGTACCCATTGCAGCGAGGCATTGGCCAGGATCAGGTCCTGCGGCTCGGGGGCAGTCCAGCCGGCAATGTCGGCAATGACCGTGCGCACACGCGGGATGCACAGCCGCTTGCGCTCACGGGCCTTGTCGATCATGTCCGGGTCGCTGTCCAGCGCCGTCACCTGGGCATCGGGGTAACGTTGCAGCAGCACTTCGGTCGAGTTGCCGGGGCCGCACCCCAGGTCGGTGGCGTGGCGCACCGGCCGTGGCGGGATGGCGGCAATCAGGTCGCGTACGGCGCGTGTGCGTTCGTCTTCGAACAGGGAATACTGGTTGGCGGACCAGGCCATGTGCGGCTCCTTTGGGCGGGCAATGTGCCTAGCATATGCCATCTGTCGCCCGGCGGGACGGTTGCGAACGGATTACCCCGGAACTGATCACCTGTGCTTGAAGTCAGTCCTTGCATGCACACGCCTGTGAAGACCTACATCGCCCTCGCCATCCTGGCCCTGATCGCTGCGGCCGCCCTGCTCGGCTCACCGTGGATGAACCAGCGTTTCCACATGCCCGCAGAAAAAGCCCAGGCCCAACAACGCGAAACGGCCGGGTCCCCAAGGGAGCCGGCCGTTTCCAGACGCGAGTGACGCTTAGTGCTGCTTGCTACCAGAGCGGATCTGGTGCACCACACCCATCACCACCACGACCGCCGCAGCGATACCGGTGGAAATGACCAGGATCTGGTAGTCAGGCATGAAGGCCATGGTGACCAGAGCAGCCACGATGAACGCGATCACCAGGTAGGTCAGCCACGGGAACAGCCACATCTTCAGGCGTACTTCCTTGCCCTCGGCAATCAGCTTGCGGCGCATGCGCAGCTGCGAGAAGGCGATGACCAGGTACACCAGCAGGGCGATCATGCCGGTGGTGTTCATCAGGGTGTCCAGCACGTCTTTCGGGCGCAGGGTCTCGCTGAAGTTGATCAATGCACACACCACGGCCACGGCGCACGAACCCATGATCGCGTACACCGGTACACCGGTACCGGCGCGGGTGATCTTGAAGAACGACGGCGCGTCGCCACGCTGGGCCAGGGAGAACAGCATGCGCGATGCGGTGTAGTGGCCAGAGATCAGGCAGCTGCTCACGGAAGTCAGCACCACGAAGTTCATCAACAGCTCGGCATACGGCACGCCCAGCAGCTCCAGGGTACGGCGATAAGCGCCATAGCCAGAAACACCCAGGTGCGGGTCGTTCCACGGTACCAGGCAGACGATCAGGAAGATCGAGCCGACGTAGAACAGGCACACACGCCAGACCACCGAGTTGGTCGCCTTGACGATCTGCGCAGCCGGGTCCTTGGCTTCGGAGGCCGCGATGGTAACGATTTCGGCGCCGAGGAAGGCGAACATCACCCCGAGCAAGGCACCGATTACAGTGGTGATGCCATTGGGCATGAAGCCTTCGGCGGTGAGGTGGCTGATGCCACGCACTTCACCGAACTGCCAGATGTTCATCACGGCAGCCGTACACACGATCAGGAAGCAGACGATCGCAATCACCTTGATCAAGGCGAACCAGAACTCGAACTCACCGTAGTGCTTGACGTTGAAGAAGTTGACGGTGATCAGCAACAAGGTCGTGGCCAGCACGAATACGTTGACGCTGACGTCGGGGAAGAAGCCATGCAGGATCTTGCCCGCCACATAGGCTTCCCAGGCCATGAGGATGACCCAGTACCACCAGTACAGCCAGCCGATGGTAAAACCGGCCCAACGGCCAATGGCGCGGTCGGCGTAGGTCGAGAACGAGCCGGTGTCAGGCGAGGAAGTCGCCATTTCACCCAGCATGCGCATGATCAGCACCACCAGGATGCCGCCTGCCAGGTAGGCCAGGACAGCGGCTGGGCCGGCGCTGTGGATCACGCTGCCGGAACCGACGAACAAGGCGCCGCCGATAACCCCGGCGATCGACATCATCGTCAGGTGGCGCGACTTCAGCGAGGCACTGAGCTTGCTCTCGTGCCCGCTTTTCGCGGTGGTGGTTGTGGATGTTGCGTCCATCAGTTGTGTACCCCGTGCTTCTTCTTATCCAAGGAAAACTGTGAAATCCCGATGGCTGGCGATTTCACCTGTACATCAGTGCTAATGCGGGCAGGATGGTGTGAATTACACACGCAGGCCTTCCATGGCGGCCTGCTGACGCGCCCCAGGGCGACTGCCTGAGGCGAACTGAACATGCTTTATGTGGCGATATCCGACACCTAATGTAAAAATGTCCGACGCAGAGAGCCATGCACAGTGGCATGAATCTCGCACTGCACTGTATAGGTCGCCCATGCAGTACACCCTGCAGACGCCAGGCGATACGCACCCTGAAGGCCCCGAATGTTCGAATTACATCCAGACTCCTCTACCCCGCTGGTCAACCAGATCATCGATGGGCTGCGCGAGCTGATCGACAACCAAACCCTCAAGCCAGGCGCCAAGGTCCCGTCGATCCGCGCCTTTGCCGCCAGCTATTCGGTGAGTACCTTCACCGTGGTCGAGGCCTACGACCGCCTGGTCGCCCAAGGGCTGCTGGTGAGCCGTGGCAATGCGGGGTTCTTCGTCAACCGTGCGGCGGGCGAACTGCTGGAGCAGCACAACACCGAGGCCGACACCAGTCGACCAACGTTCAACTCCGAGTGGTACCTGCAGCAGATTTTCGAAACCCGCCAGTTGCCGTACAAACCAGGGTGCGGCTGGCTGCCCAACGACTGGATGTACGAAGACGGCCTGCGCCGCGGCCTGCGCCAGGTGGCGGGTAGCCCGCTGGAGTTGTCGGGGTACGGCGACCCCATGGGCCTGATGGAGCTGCGTGCGCTGACCGCACAGAACCTGCAACAAGAGCTGTCGATCGTCGCCAACCCGGCACAGCTGATGCTCACCCACGGCGCCAGCCAGGCCCTGGACCTGGCCGCACGCACACTGGTGCGCCCGGGCGATGTGGTGCTGGTGGACGACCCCGGCTACCCGAACCTCATGAGCATCCTGCGCACCCAAGGCGCAACCCTGGTAGGCGTGCCACGTACACCGGCCGGCTACGACCTGAACCAGCTGGAGCAATTGCTCACCCACCATCGCCCGACGGCGTTCTTCACCCAGCCGCACCTGCACAGCCCGACGTGCTCGCGCACCCCGCTGCCGCAGTTGCACCGCCTGCTGCAGCTTGCCAGCCAGCATGGCTTCCGCCTGGTGGAGAACAACCTGTACGCCGACATGGTCGCCGAGCCGCAGCCATGCCTGGCCAGCCTCGACCATCTGCAGCAGGTGGTGTACGTGGGCAGCTATTCCAAGAGCATTTCGCCCAACGTGCGGGTCGGCTACATGCTGGCCAACCCCGAGCTGATGCAAAAACTGCTGCACCTGAAGATGCGCTCAGGCCTGACCACCTCGCAGGTCATGGAGCGCGTGGTGTATGCGGCGATCATCGACGGGCGCTGGCGCAAGCACCTCAAGCGCCTGCGCCAGCGCCTGGCCGAGGCGCATCAGGAAGTTGGCCGGCATCTGCATCGATTGGGCTTCGAACTGTTCACCGAATCGGATGAAGGCATGTACATCTGGACCCGCCACCCGGCGATTCCCGACAGTGCCGCGTTGCTGGACGATGCGCTGGAGAAAGGCATCATGCTCGGCCCTGGGCAGTTGTTCATGGTCGACGCCAAGGCGACCGGGTGGATGCGGTTCAACGTGGCGTTCAGTACGGATCCGGCGATGTGGGAGTTGTTGGAGAAGGTGTTGGTGAAGCACGTGCGGCGGGGTGGGATGTAGGGGGTGTCGACCCCGATCGATGGAGGGCAAAAACTCGAAAGCCGCAAAGCGCCCATGGGAATGGGTTCACACGCGAAAAGGCCGGCAGCCAAACCACCGATGCCGGCCTCTGGCACTTATCGCCAGTCCGCCTGTTCAGCAAAGAACGCCTGCGCATTCACCTCCAGGCTCTCCAGGTGATAGCCCCCCTCCTGGACAATCAGGCAAGGCAAGCGCAACGCCCGAATTCGCTCACCCAACGCAGCGAACCCTTCAGTGGTCACAGCCACCTTGCTCTGCGGGTCCAGTTCGTAGATATCGAACCCCAGCGACAGCACCAGTACCTCGGCACCAAAGTCCGTCACTGCAGCCAGCGCAACCTCCAGCTGCCCCATGAAGTCCGCCTCGCTCGCCCCATGCGCCATCGGCAGGTTGAGGTTGTACCCCTCCCCCTCACCCCGGCCACGCTCGTCCGCGAACCCGGCCACACCCGGGTAGAAGTTGGTCGGGTCGCCATGGGTCGACACATACAGCACATCACGGCGATCGTAGAAGATCTCCTGAATCCCTTGTCCATGGTGCATGTCGGTATCGAGGATCGCTACACGGTTGTAGCGGCTGCGCAGGGCCTGGGCGGCCACGGCGGCGTTGTTGATGTAGCAGAAGCCGCCAGCGGCATCGAACCGCGCATGGTGCCCCGGTGGTCGGCACAACGCATAGGCGGCGGGCTCCCCGTCGAGGATGGCCTTGGCCGCTGCAACCGCGCTTTGCGCCGACCAATAGGCCGAGTGCCAGGTGTGTTCGCCCACCGGGCAGCTACCGTCTGCCAGGTAGCGGCCGGCCTGGGCGAGGATGCCGCGCAGAGCGTTGGGCTCACGCACGAAAATGTTGGACATGACCTCGTCACCCCAGTCTTCGGGCACTTCTTTCCAACGTGCATGGGCCTCTTCGAGAAAGGCCAGGTAGGCCTCACCATGCACGGCCTTTAGCGGTTCAAGGCCGGCATCGTCGGGCTGGCGGATGTCGAAACCCAGGTCTTTGGCCGCCTTCAGCAGGCGCTGGGCGCGCTCGGGGACTTCCTGCGGGGTGCGCATGGCGCCGCGCGAGTAGTAACTGCGTGGGTGGTGCAGCAGTTGTTCGGGGTGGAAGTAGCAACGCATCAGCCTTCTCCTTGTTCGACACGGCCCGCACGGGCCAACACGGCGTTCAGCAGCACATCGGCACCCTGTCGGGCATCGTCGGGTAATACGTCTTCGGCTTCGTTGTGGCTCAGGCCGCCGACGCAGGGGATGAACACCATGGCCGTCGGGCAGTATCGGGCCAGCAGGATGGCATCGTGACCGGCACCGCTGACGATTGATTGCTGGGCGTAGCCCAGTTCGTCCACCGCCTGCTGCACGGCAGCCACACATGCAGGGTCGAACGGCGTGGCCGGGCTGACCCAGTGGCGTTCGATGCGTACCTGCAGGCCGCGCTGGCTGGCAATGGTTTGCAGCTTCAGGCTCAGGTCGCGCTCCATGGCTTCGATGGCTTCATCGCAGTGGTGGCGCAAGTCGACCGTAAAGCGCAGCAGGCCAGGAATGGTGTTGCGCGAGGACTTGGCAATCGACAACTCGCCCACAGTGGTCAGCCCTTCGGGTGCGAAGTCCGCTGCCAACTGCTCGACCGCCTGGATCATCCGCGCCGCGCCATACAGGGCATCCTTGCGCAGGGGCATCGGTGTCGTACCCGCGTGGGCCGCCATGCCTTCGACCGTGACGTCCAACCAGCGAATCGCTTGCCCGCCGCTGACGACACCAATGGCCTTGGCGTTGTCTTCAAGGATCGGACCTTGCTCAATATGCGCTTCGAAATAGGCATCCACCGGGCCACCTAAAGGGCGCTGGCCGGCGAAGCCCGTTCGCTGCAGTTCGTCGGCGACGCTGAGGCCATCGGCATCGCGGATAGCCAGCGCTTCGGCCAGCGCGAGGCTGCCCGTGAACACTGCCGAGCCAAACATGGCCGGCGTGAAGCGCGCGCCCTCCTCGTTCGTCCACACGGCAATTTCCAGCGGCTTGCGAGTGTGGATGTTCAGCTCGTTGAGGCGGCGCACCACTTCAAGCCCGGCCAGCACGCCATAGACACCGTCGAAACGACCGCCTTCGGGCTGAGTGTCGAGATGGCTGCCCATCATTACCGGTGCGGCATTCGGGTCACTACCTGGACGACGGGCGAACAGGTTGCCTATGGCATCCACCGTCAGCGTCAGGCCGGCTTCGCGGCACCAGTGGCTGAACAGTTCACGGCCCGCCTTGTCCTCGTCGCTGAGCGCCAGGCGGCAGCTACCGCCGCGGGCGGTGGCGCCGATTTCGGCCATGGCTATCAGGCTCGCCCACAGGCGTTCGCCATTGCTTTTCAACATGTGCGGGTACTCCAGAGTCGATCGGATCAGGCCAGTTCCAGGTGCTGGCTACGGGCGTACTGGCGCGCCAGGGCAAGCACGCAGACCAGCGAAAGGGTGGCGATCAAGGTGTAGAACACTGCCATCGGCCACCACTGGCCACTAAAGGTGTGGGCCAACCAGGTGCCGATCAGCGGGGTCAGGCCGCCGGCAAGGGCGCCGCAGATCTGGTAAGCCAGGGAAATGGCGGTGTAGCGCACGCGGGTTTCGAACATGCCGCTGACGTAGCCGGCGATCACCGCGTAGAAAGAGGCCATGCAGGCAGCGGCCAAGGCGATGCCTAGCACAATCAGGGGCCCGTGGCCCGAGCTCACCAGCACAAACATTGGGTAGGGCGAGGCCATCGCCAGCAGGGCGACCAGGGCCAGGAAGCGAGTTGCACCAATCTTCTCCGACAGCCAGGCCGCCAGGGGCTGCACAAAGAACTGGATGATTGCCACGAAGAACAGGCATTCCAGAATCAACGAGCGCTCCAGGTGCAATTGCTGGGTGGTGTAACTGATCATGAAGGTATTGGTGAAGTAGACCCCGGCAATGCCCAGGGTATTGGCGCCGATACACAGCAACAGCGGGCGCCAGGCGGTGCGCAGCACCTCGAGGGCCGGAGCCTGCTCCTTGCACCTGGCCTTTTCTGCCTGCTCGCGGCTGGCCAGGAACTCAGGCGACTCATTCACGCCCAGGCGAATAGCCAGCCCCACCAGTAGCAGCAGTGCGCTGGCCAGGAACGGCACGCGCCAGCCCCAGCTCATCAGCGCCTCTTCAGGCAGTCGGGTGACCGCACCAAACGCCAGCAGCGACAGGATAAGGCCCGCCGGGCTACCCAACTGGGCGAACGACGCGAAGAAGTTGCGGCGGCCCTTGGGCGCATGCTCGCCGGCCATCAGTACCGCCCCGCCCCACTCGCCGCCCACGGCAATCCCCTGGACGATGCGCAGCAGGATCAACAGCACCGGCGCGGCCGCGCCGATTTGTGCGTAAGTCGGCAGCAGGCCGATGCAGACAGTGACGATGCCCATCATCAGCAGGGTGATGACCAACGACTTCTTGCGACCGATACGGTCGCCCACGTGACCGAAGATGATGCCGCCAAGCGGCCGGGCGAAGAAGCCCACGGCGAAGGTACCGAACGCGGCCATGGTGCTGAACAGGCTGTCGTCGGAGGGGAAGAACAAGGCACCGAAGACGAGCGCGGCGGCGGTGGCGTAGATGTAGAAATCGTACCACTCGATCATGGTGCCGATGAATGCGGCGGCGGCGGCACGACGCGGTTGAGCGGAAGCGGTCGGCTTCATGGGGGCTCCTTTGCTTGTTGTTCTGGCAGGAGTTGCAAGGGTCACGGGGCGCTCTGCTGGCGCTTGGCCTGTTGACTCGATGGTGCCTTTTCAGCGGGACAACCCGCTTCCACAGCGTCTGCGCGATCACTGCAGGCGGGGATTCACCCGCGAAGGGGGCCAACGTCGATGCAACAGGTTTCGATGACTGCGATTTATCGGCCGGAGGCTATGATTAGTCAATTTTCTATTTATTATGCGCACTATTAGCCATGCTTATCATCGAGCCCTGCCATGCCTGACCGCTTGCTCAACGACCGCCTCGACTGGAACCTGCTGCGCACCTTCCGGGTCATCGGCCAGGAGCTGTCCATCAGCCGTGCCGCCGCCCGCCTGCACCTCACCCAGCCGGCAGTGAGTCAGGCGCTCAAACGCCTTGAAGAGCAGCTTGGCCGCCAGCTCATTGCCCGTCGCGGACCGCGCTTCGTATTGACAGAAATGGGCGAGCAGCTGTTCCAGCTGGCTGGCGAGGTGTACGGGCAGATGTCGCAGATCGGCGGCTTGCTGGAACAACCGGCGGACGAGCTGGTGGGCAAAGTGCGCCTGCTGATGATCAGTCGCATCGTCAGCGAACGTTTCGATGACTTCCTGGCCAACTTCCATCGCCAGCACCCAAGGGTCGAGTTGGAAATCGACGTGATGCGCAGCTCCGATATCGTCGCCGCCCTGCAGGAGAAAACCGCTACAGCGGGCCTCAGCCTCAACCGGCGTGCACAGCCACGGCTGGAGCAGCGGCTGTTTCTGCGCCAACGATATGCATTCTTCTGTGGCAAGCACCATGCCTTGTTCGGCCAGGCCGAAGGCGATTTACAGCGGGAGAACTTTGTCAGTTTCACCAGCGACCAAATTGGCGGCATGTTGTCGCCGCTGACCATTTTCCGCGACCAACAAGGGTTTGCCGGGCGCATCGTGGCGTCATCGCCAAGCCTTGAGGAAGTGCGCCGACTGGTGATTGCCGGGTTTGGCATCGGCTGCCTGCCCGAACATGTGGTGGCACCGGATGTTGACGCGGGCTTGCTTTGGAAGCTGTCGCCGCACGAAGGGATTGCCGATGTGGACATTCACCTGCTGTGGAACAGAGAGCAGCGATTCAGCCGGGCGGAGGAGATGTTTATCGAGGCGTTGCAGCGGGTCATCACCTGACGCGCTGAGCCGCTCGATAGACCGCTCAGCATTCGCGCTTGCCAACTGATTACCACTACCACAACGACACGCTCGTCGTTGACTTGGCGGCGCACCACTTGCCCGAGGCCTTACGCCACAACTTGGATCCCATCTTGTGACGGAGTATGCTAGGCAATAGCTAAACGCCACTACCCAGGCAGGCTCAGTGCCTGCTTTCAAGGACGAGCCTTTGCCCAGCCACCCGACCCGCCACACCATCGCCCGCCAGTGGCAACTGCTCAAGTTGCTGCCCGGCCGCCACCCGGGAATGAGCTCCACCCAGTTGCAGGCTGCCCTGACAACCGTGGGCCATACCACCAGCAAACGCACCGTCGAGCGCGACCTGGTCGAGCTCGCCGCACTGTTCCCGCTTCAGTGCAACAGTAAAGGCATGCCTTATGGCTGGTACTGGCAACCGGGCTTGAGCCTGGGCGAAGCGCAGCAGCTGCAACCCGACGCACTTGCCCCCCCGACACACGTCGTACTGTATGCCTGGGTCGATGACGCGCTGGCCCGCCGCCTGGAGCAATCACCCCTGTCCGTCGATATGCAACTGACGCCCCAGGCTGGCGGCGGCGCCGCGCTGGTGGCCACCGTCGACGACAACCGCGCGCTGATGGGCTGGCTGCTGTCCCAGGCGGGGTCGATCCGCATCCAGGCGCCGCAGGCGCTGCGCGCGGCCATGATTGAACAATTGCGCCAGAGCCTGGCGCTGCATGAGGGCGAAGGCGGCTGCAAGCAATAGCGCCAACGGCGTCAGTAGGTTCCCGGATACGCCCCGCCATCGATCAGCAGGTTCTGCCCGGTGATGTAGCCGGCATGCGCGCTGCACAGAAATGCGCAATACGCGCCAAACTCCGCGGCATCGCCAAAACGCGACGCCGGAATGGCCTTGCGCCGCGCCTGGGCAGTGACTTCCACATCACCACCCGCAGCCTTCAAGGTCTTTTGCAGACGCGCCGTGTCGAACGCCCCAGGCAACAGGTTGTTGAGTGTCACATTGCAGCCCGCCAAACGCTGCTGCCGGGCCAGGCCGGCAATGAATCCGGTCAGGCCACTGCGGGCACCGTTGGATAAACCCAGCATGTCGATCGGTGCCTTCACCGCGCCGGAGGTGATGTTCACCACCCGGCCAAAACCACGCTCGGCCATGCCATCTACCACCGCCTTGATCAGCTCGATGGGCGTGAGCATGTTGGCGTCCAGCGCCTTCAGCCAGTCATCACGCCCCCAATCACGGAAGTCCCCCGGTGGCGGGCCACCGGCGTTGTTGACCAGAATGTCGACCTGCGGGCAGGCCGCCAACAGCGCCTGGCGCACCTTGGGATCGGCAACATCCCCTGCCACGGTATGGACCTCGATGCCCGGGCAGGCCCTGCGCAACTCGCTGGCGGTCTGCTCCAGGGTGGCTTGGGTACGGGCATTGATGACCAGGTTGACGCCTTCTTTGCCCAACGCTTCGGCGCAGCCTTTGCCAAGGCCTTGACTGGCCGCGCAGACGATGGCCCAGCGGCCGGTGATGCCTAGATCCATTGGTTTAGTCCTTGATGCAATCAGGGTGACAGGGTGACTGACAGGCGCTGCCGGGGCAATCTAGAGGACAGGACAGGGCCACCGATAATGAAAAGAACTGATCCACCGATAACCGCCGCTTATCCCTGCCAGCGCTTCGGCAACGGACTGGAAATCAATGGGGACCGTCACACTTCACCCGCCGTCAGTTCCTCCACCAGCAATCGTGCCGCAGGCGATAACGGCGCCGCGACCCGGTGCACGATGCCGAACGGCTCGCTCAACGCCCGTAGCGGCACCGCCAGCGACACCAGCAACCCGCGCTGCTCGGCAAAGGCCGCCACTGCACGGGGAATGACTGCCACCAACGTCGGGTCATCTTCAAGCAGCATGAAGGTGGCGAAGGTGGAAAAGGTCTCCAGTGGGTACCGTGACACCTCCACCCCCGCCTCGCTCAACTCGCGTTCCAGCGCTTGGCGCATGGGCATGTTGGCCGGATAAACCACCCAGCGATAATGGCTCAGGTCGCTGATCTTGAGTGCCGCCGCCCCGGCCAGCGGATGCTGCGGATGCGCGACCACCGTCAACGGCTCCTGGGCCAGTTCGACAAAGCCATATTCCGCCGCGTTGCGGCCCAGCCCTGGCCGGCAGATGGCCAGGTCCAGGCGCCCTTCGTCCAGCTGGACGAGCAGGTTGGCGCTGGTATTCTCGGCGATTTCCACTGCCAGTTGCGGCTGTTTGCGGCGCAAGCGCCCGAGGGCGCTGACCAGTGTGGGCATAGCCCCCATGATACTGCCCACCGCCAGCCGCCCGCCCTGGCCTTGGACGATGCCCAACACCTCTTCGCGCAGATGCCCCAGGTCACTGTGGATCAGCCGCGCGTAGCGCACCACGCATCGGCCCACGTCGTTGGCAACCAGGCCGCTGGGCATTCGCTGGAACAACGGTACGCCCAGTATCTCCTCGACCTCACGCAGGGCCTTGGTGGCACCGGGCTGGGAAATGGCCATGGCTTCAGCTGCCTTGTGCAGCGAGCCACAGCGGTCCAGCTCGATCAGCAAGCGCAACTGGCGCAGGCGCAGGCGAGAAAAAATGGAATCCAGAGAAGGGATCATCAGGCAGGCTCGGCAGGGGTTTCGTCATGCCGAGCACTATAGAGGGTCGTCTGCGGGGGCGTATTGAGTTTTCCGCAAATGACCCTCGATCGCAGAACGAATGCACGGATTTTTCTGCAGGCTGTTTTACCGCGGGTCACGACGTGCCAGGCAGGCATAGGCCAAGGCCATTACACTGGCCGCCAGTATGCCAAGCAGTATCATCAGCTCACGGCTGTAACGGGCTACCATGGCCGGAAAACCGATGACCTCGCGATACACCTGCACATGGGCCTCACCGTCGGCGTGGCTGATACTGACCCCGCCATGGCGGATCTGCGAGTAGTCGGCATCGAAATACACCCACACCTTGCAGGTGCCACCTGGCTCGATGGCCGGGATATCAACCTGGGCGATGGCGGTTTCCAGCAGCGTGTCGTTGCCGGCAGCATCGCGCACCTGCACCAGGCCCTTGGCTGGCAGGCGGATTTTCACCTGCCGGACCTGCGCATCAC
The DNA here is from genome assembly GCF_043103245.1 of Pseudomonas sp. YQ_6. Classification (NCBI taxonomy): domain Bacteria; kingdom Pseudomonadati; phylum Pseudomonadota; class Gammaproteobacteria; order Pseudomonadales; family Pseudomonadaceae; genus Pseudomonas; species Pseudomonas sp. YQ_6. Next base: position 93,354 of record NZ_JBICJR010000017.1, on the reverse strand, counting down.
CACTGTTGTGCAGTTCGATCAGCAGGCCGGTACGGTGGTCGACCAGCCCTGCCTCGAAAGGCTTGGCGAACAGCTGGGCATAAGGGGCCTGCGCCATTTCGATGAGCCGCTCGACCTGATCATGGCCCAGCTGGCCTTGAACGATACCGTTGATTCGCCCCTGCAACTGCTCGTACTTGAGCTGCTCGCTGGCCTTGCTGATCCGCTCGCTGAACTGGCTGGGATAAGTGAGGTAGGCATAGGTCAGTGACGCCTCAAGGCGCGGATTGCCCCTGAGCAACGCGTAGGCGGCCAACAGGACCATCAGGCCGATCAGCACGGCGACGAGAAGCTTCCCCACCTTGTCCCAGCTCAATGCATGCTTCCTTCTGTCGTGTTACAGACGATTAAAACCGCCCAAGGGTGCCAAGTTCGCGCCCCCCAGGCAAGCCTGGCTAGGCTTCGCCCCCGCCTTCGCGCGCCTGACGCATCTGCAGCAACTGGCCGTCGATCAGTGACTTGGCCATCCCCGCCAGGTAGTACGTGGCCTTCATCATCACCTGGCGGTCGTCAGGCCTGTCGATGGCCTTGCGGGTGATTTCGGTGATGCAGCCCATGATGCCCGAAGCTTCCATCAGTGCGGTGCGTATTGGCAGTTGCGGTTTCATTTGCACCAGTTCGGCATCGCTGTTGCCAAAGCGGCTCGCGGCTTGCACGACATAGGGCTTGCTGCTGTTTTTCGGCTTTTCGCTGTCCATGTCCATTCCTCAAGGTTAGGTGCTAGCCGAGGCTAGGCCGCTGCCTACCCCATTACAATGACAAAGGGGTGGAAAGGGTCACTTTAGGAAATGGACTACAAGAACCCTGCACAGGGAGCGCCGAGCCACCGCTCAGCCCCCCTTGACCCGCCCCCGACAGTGGCGGACGATCAACCTCCCCCACACAAGGACGAACACCATGCTGCGGATACTGGGAAGAGCCTCTTCCATCAATGTGCGAAAAGTCCTGTGGGCCTGCGCCGAATTCGAGATCGCGTTCGAGCGCGAAGACTGGGGTTCTGGCTTCAAGGCCACTGACAGCACCGAGTTCCTCGCGCTGAACCCCAACGCCATGATTCCGGTGATCCAGGACGGCGACTTCACCTTGTGGGAATCCAATAGCATCATCCGTTACCTGGCCAGCCGCTACGGCGCCACCGCGTTCTATCCCGGCGAAGCCCAGGCGCGAGCGCGGATCGACCAGTGGATCGACTGGCAGGCCTCGGACCTGAACCGCTCGTGGAGCTACGCGTTCATGTCGCTGGTCAGGCATTCGCCCGCTCACCAGGACCCGCAAGCACTGGCTGCCGGTTGTGCCGAGTGGTCACGCTACATGCGCATCCTCGACCGCCAGCTGGCCAGCACCGGTGCCTATGTGGCCGGCAGCCAGTTCACCCTGGCCGACATCCCGATCGGCCTGTCGGTCAACCGCTGGTTCGAAACGCCGTTCGAGCACCCGCACCTGCCTGCTGTGCGCGATTACTACGAGCGCCTGAGCGAGCGCCCTGCCTATCACTTGCATGGCCGAAACGGTACGCCGTAATACCGGCAAGGACGTGAATCGAGGGGCGCAAAGCGCCCCAAGGTTCCGGCCTGCTACAGCGCAACCTGCCCCCCTGCTACCACCCCTCGCCCACGCCAGGCAAACAGCAGCACCAGTACCAACCCCAGCGTCGCCATCGCAGCCCCCGCCAAGGAAATCGCCGGGTAGCCCAGCCCCGCATTGATCACTGCGCCGCCCAGCGCCGCACCGATCGCATTGCCCAGGTTGAACGCGCCAATGTTCACCGCCGAGGCCAGGTTGGGTGCATCCTTGGCCGCCTCCATGACCCGCATTTGCAGCGGCGGCACCAGGGCAAAGCTGGCCGCACCCCAGACCAGGATCGCCAGGGCGGTCGGCAGCGGCCAGTCCAGTACCAGCGGAAACACCAGCAGCACGGCAATCAGCCCAGCCAGTGACAGGATCAGGGTGCGATCGATCGAGCGGTCCGCCGCCTTGCCGCCCCACACGTTGCCCAAGGTCAGGCCGACACCGAACAGCACCAGCATGGCCGTCACGAAGGGGGTGGACGCCGCCGCTTCATGCTGCAGGATCGGCGCAATGTAGGTGAACACCGTGAACATGGCGCTGGAACCCACCACGGTCAGCAACAAGGCCGCCAGTACCGGCCTGCGGCCCAGCACACGGATCTCGGCCATGGCACCCTCGCCCTTGGGCGAGGCAACATTGGGCAGTGCGTACCAGAGTGTGGTCATCGCCACCAGGCCAAGCCCGGCAATACCCCAGAACGCCGTGCGCCAACCCAGCATTTCACCCAACCAGGTCGCCAACGGCACGCCGCCGATGGTGGCCAGGGTCAAACCCATGAACATTGCAGCCACGGCCCCGGCGCGCTTCGCGGGCGGCACCACACTGGCCGCGACGATCGAGCCGATGCCGAAGAAGGCGCCGTGGTTGAGTGAAGTGACCACGCGGGCGACCAGCAGGCTGGCGTAGTCGCTGGCCACGGCCGACATCAGGTTGCCCAAGGTGAAAATGGCCATCAGCCCGATCAACAGGTAACGGCGCGGGATCTTCACCGTGGCCAGGGTCATCAGCGGCGCGCCGATCAGCACGCCAATGGCATAGGCACTGACCAGCAGCCCGGCAGCAGGAATGGAAACGCCAAGGTCGGTAGCGATACTGGGCAACATGCCCATGGGGGCGAACTCTGTAACGCCGATGCCGAAGGCACCGATGGCGAGTGCGACAAGCGGTGGATTGATACGCATGGCAAGCTCCTTATCTATGCCGCAAATGCTACAATCCGTTTAAAATGAGCACTAGACTGCATTTTTGCGAACCACCTTTGCTTGCGAGGCACAAATGGACTTCAGTGGCAGATCCGGCGAGATGGAGATTTTTGCCAAGGTGGCGCAAGCGGGCAGCCTGTCTGCCGCCGCCCGGGCGCTAGGCCTGACGCCCTCGGCGGTCAGCCGCATTCTCGCCCGCACCGAACAGCGCCTGGGTACCCGCCTGCTACTGCGCACGACCCGGGCGCTCACCCTCACCCCCGAGGGAGAGGCCTACCTGCGCGGCGCACGGCGGGTGCTGGCGGACATGCTCGAAGTGGAAGAAGCCATCACTGACCAAGGCGTGCCACGCGGGCGATTGCGGGTCAGCGCTGCGCTGGGCCATGCCCGGTTGACCGTAGTGCCGCTGCTGGCGGCCTTCAGCGCACGCTACCCGCAAGTGCTGGTTGACCTGACCCTCAGCGACGAGGTGGCCGACATTCTCGGCGGCCAGGCCGACGTGGCGCTGCGCTTCGGTCACCTGCCGGACAGCTCGTTGAGCGCTCGCGCCATTGGCGAGACCGGCCAGGTAGTGGTGGCCTCGCCAGAATACCTGCAACGCCACGGTACCCCGCTTGAACCTGAAGACCTGGCCCGGCACAACTGCCTGCGCTTCAACTTCCGCCGCGCGATGCCCGACTGGCCGTTTCACCGCGACGGGCATACGTTCTCACTGAAGGTTAAAGGGAATATCGAATGCAGCAGTGGCGAGGCGCTGGCGCAGCTGGCCAGGCTGGGCGCCGGCGTGGCGCGTATCGGCACCTTTACCGTGGCCGATGACCTGGCCAACGGGCAACTGGTGCCGTTGCTGGAGGCTTACAACCCTGGGGATCGGGAACCGATTCATGCGGTGTTCGTCGGCGGCCCGGCCATGCCGGCACGGGTGCGGGTGTTTGTGGATTTTCTGGTGGAACAGCTATCTGGCGGTCTGTAGGGCCGGCCTCATGTCGCGACAGGGCCGCCCACGCGCGCCCTGATCAGTCTCATCACGCTTGCATGCCGGCCAGGATAAAGCCCATGAACCGCCGCACATCCGCCCGGTGTGCCGCCATGTCCAGCGGCTCGCGGCTGCAAAGGCGCAGCAACTGAAGGTGCCCGTAATCGTTGATCAGGAACGCCGCATAGCCCACGTCCAGCCCAGCCGCCAGCCTGCCGCTGTCGCACAAGTCCTGTAGCAGGCATTTCAACTCGTTGACCAACGCGTCGTTGACGCGCCTGTAGGCATCCGGCACGCCCTGCTGCTCAGCCCCCAGCAACGGCAGCAACGGCGGCAATATCTCGCGCCAGAGCGGTGCAGGCAGCACCTCGAATGCGTAATCGGTCAAGTGCGCTTCGTAGCAGCACAGGGCCTCCAGCGCATCGTCGAATTCCGGCAGGCGCCGCCGGGCTTCGGTCACCGCCCGGTGGTCGGCCTCGCGGAGCTTCTCCAGCAAAATTTCCTGCTTGCTGCCGAAATAGGCAAACACCGTGGGCACCGACACTGCGGCCAAGCGCGCGATCTGCTCCATGGTGGTGGTCTGGTAACCCTGCGTTTCAAACAGGCCTAGCGCCGTTCGGCTGATGGTTTCACGACGCATCGCCTTCTGCTGCTCGCGCAGTCCGCTCACATTCACACCTTTTTCGAATCGTACACGTCGGCGCACAGCATAACGCAAAGCTGCGTCGTAAAAATATTTTATTGACTAAAAGTTTTAATGAACTCAAAACTAATGCTCCATTCTGACCTGGGAGTTGCCATGTCCACCGCCGCAGACCTTATTATTCACAATGCCCGCATCTACACGGTCGACCCGCACAGGCCTTGGGCTGAGGCGGTGGCCATCTGCGGCGAACGCATCGTTTGCGTGGGCGACCACGGCAGCGTCATGGCATACGCCGGCCCTGCCACACGCCTGCTGGATGCCGGCGGCAAACTGGTGCTGCCGGGCTTCGTCGAGTCTCACTGGCATTTTTCCTCTACCGCCTTTGCCTTTCAGGCGCTGGTCAACCATACAGACCCGCAACAGGTGCTGGCCCTGCTCCAGGCCTACGTCGAGGCCAACCCCTGTGAAAAAGCCATTACCGGCATGGGCTGGATCCAGCCATTGATGCCTGGGCATATGTTGCGCCGCGAAGTACTGGATGCCATCTGTGCGGACAAGCCCGTGTGCCTGCTGTCCACCGACTATCACACCATGTGGGTCAACAGCTTCGCCCTGAACGCTGCCGGCATCGACCGCAACACCCCGCCACTAGAAGAGGGCGCCAGCTGGTTCGAAAAGGACCCGATCACCGGCGAGCCCACGGGCGTGATCATTGACTGCGCCGCCTATTCGCTACTGATGCAACGTCTGAGCGAAGCCGGCTACCTACCGACAGGCATCGACCTGTACCTGCGCTCGATCCCCTTTTGGCAAGAGAAACTGGTGGCGGCCGGGATTACCACGGTATTCGATGCCGGTTTCCTCGACCCCGCTGGCGACCAGTCGCTGCTGTATGAAACCCTGCAGCAACTGGAGCGTGAGGAGCGCCTGAAACTGCGGGTGGTCGGCAGCTACATCAACATGGGCACCGAGGACGATCCGGTCACGCGGCTGCAGGCCCTGCGCGAACGCTACGACTCGCCGCTGGTCAAGGCGCAGACCCTCAAGCTGATGCTGGACGGGACCGAGCTGAACCACACCGCGTTCCTGCTCGAGCCCTATTGCGACAAGCCACACAGCTGCGGATCGACGACCATGCCCGAGGAAGTGTTCGAGGGCCATGTGCGCAAGGCCGACGCCCTGGGTATCGACGTGATGGTGCATGCAGTGGGCGATGCCGCCGTGCGCATGGCGCTGGACGTGTTCGAGCGCACGTTCTCCAGCAATCCGCCCCGCGACCGTCGTCACGTCATCACTCACGCCTTTCTCACCCACCCCGACGACATCCCGCGCTTTCGCCGTATCGGCGTCATGGCCAACACCCAGTTGCAGTGGGGCGTGGTCGACGCCTACGCCGAGGCCATCCAGCAGACCTATGGCTACCCACGCTGGGCGTCGATGTATAAATTCCGCAGCTTCATCGACCAAGGTGTGACCGTGTCCATCGGCATGGACGGCCTGGTGTGCCAATGCCGATGCCAGCACAAGCCTGTGGAACACATCGAATCGGGCCACACCCGCCAGCTCAGTGGCGAACCCGATGCCCCTGTGATGCCCGATGCCGACGAGCGCCTGAGTATCCCGCAACTGATCGCCGCCTATACCCTCAACGGTGCCTACCAACTGGGCCTGGAACGGGAAATCGGTTCGATCACCGTTGGCAAGCGTGCCGACATCATCGTGCTGGAGCAGGACCTGTTCGAACTGGACCGCTACCAGATCGGCAATACCGAAGTAGCGCTGACCGTAATGAACGGCCGCATCACCCACGACGCAGGTACCCTGCCCCGCGCCTGACCCCGGACCCGACCATGCACAACAATAACAACACCCTGCTTCTGCGTGCTGCGCTGATCTACATCGCCGCCACGGCCTTGATCATCATTGGCGTACAACCCATCTTCATCGGCCTGCTGGCCGAGCGGTTGCATCTGGACCTGAGCCAACAGGGCTGGGTACTTTCCAGTGAAATGAGCGGAACACTGCTCGGTTGCCTGCTGCTATCGATACCAAGACGTCATCCAAGTGGCCGTGGGCTGTACCTGGCGGCAGCCTTTGCAGCGCTGATGTTGAACCTCCTCAGCGCTGCGCTGGACACTTTGACGACCTTGATTCTGTGCCGTTTTGCCTGTGGTATCACTGCGGGCCTGCTGTATGCCGGGTCGATCAGCGGGCTTGGCCGGCTGCCGGGCCAGGATCGCTCGTACGGCCTGTCGCTGCTGATTCAAACCGCTGTCTTTGCCCTGTACGCGACGTGCCTGCCACAACTGGCAGAGCAGTTCGGTCACCGCACGGCGATTGCATCACTGGGTTTCTGGTTCGTGCTGATCGCTATGGCTGCGTTGTTCATTCCGGTACGGCTGCAGCGTGTAACACCCGTGCGCCTGGCGCAGCCAGGCGGCGGCTCCGCGATTATCGGGCGCTACGCCCTGCTGGGGATGCTGTGCCTGCAGTTGGCGATCTATTCGTTGTGGGGGTTTGTCGAACAGTTGGCGCGCGAACGTGGCATCGAGGCGGTGGATGTGGGCTGGGCGTTCGGGCTGGGAATACTGGGTGGCTTGCCTGGCGGCGCCCTGCCCAGCCTGCTGGGCGCACGGGTGAGCCGTGGCCCGATGATCGGCCTGGGCTCGCTGGTAGTGCTTGTGTCAATCACCCTGCTGGCGCGGTATACACATGATGCCGATCAGCTGTGCATGGCACTGTTTCTGATGAACTTCGGCTGGGTGCTGGCGCTAACCTACTACATGGGGGCAATTGCCACCAATGACCCACGCGGCACGTTGACACCCTGGGTCAGTGCGCTGCAACTGGGGGCCGCGGCGGCAGCGCCGGCGTTAGTGGCATTGCAGCAACAGAGTGCCGGGCGGGAAATGATCTTTGCCAGTGCAGGGACGGCGGTGGTGTTGGGGTGCGTGCTGAAGGGCGTGGCCGGCGTGGTTCATCGGCGGGCAGTTCGTGAAGCTGCCTGATGGAGCGCATGAGCCGGTGATGGTGTGCAACGACTGCAGCCCGATCTGACACCGATACCGCCCGTTAGGTTATCTTCGACGCTTCACTGTACCGACCGGGCCAGACCAACATGCGTATTGTCATTCCCGACGACTACCAGGATGTAATCCGTACGCTCGATTGCTTCGGCAAGCTGAGCGGGCATGCTGTCAGCGTCCTTCATGAGCACCCGCCTGCCACGCTGGAACAACTTGCAGCACGTTTTGCCGATGCCGACGCCTTGGTCCTCACCCGCGAACGCACACGCATCGAAGCCGCCTTGCTCGACCGTCTGCCCAACCTCAAGCTGATCAGCCAGACCGGCAAGGTGTCCAGCCACCTCGACCTGGCTGCCTGCACAGAGCGCGGCATTGCCGTGACCGAGGGGCGCGGATCGCCGGTAGCGCCTGCCGAACTGGCCTGGGCGCTGATCCTCAATGCACGCCGGCAACTGCTGCCGGCCATTGATGCCTTCCGCCAAGGCCAATGGCAGGTCAACCTGGGCCAGGCGCTGGCCGGGCAGACGCTGGGCATCTGGGGCTATGGCAAGATCGGCCAGCGCCTGGCGCGTTATGCGCAGGCCTTCGACATGCCCGTGCTGGTGTGGGGCAGCGACAGCAGCCGCGCCGCAGCCAAAGCCCATGGCCACGCTGCTGCCGCCTCGCGTGAGGCGTTTTTTGCCGAGGCGGATATTGTCAGCCTGAACCTGCGCCTTTCGGACCTGACACGCCATGGGGTGACCTTCGACGACCTGTCCCACATGAAGCCCGACGCCTTGCTGGTGAACGTCAGCCGCGCAGAACTGATTGCACCAGGCGCATTATTGCAGGCATTGGATGCCGGGCGGCCGGGCTACGCGGCGGTGGATGTTTATGAGGAGGAGCCGTTACTCGACCCGGCACATCCACTGCTGCGCCACCCACGTGTACTCAGCACGCCCCACCTGGGGTATGTGGAGAAGAACGGCTACGAGCTGTACTTCGGTGACGCCTTCGACAATGTGCTGGCGTTTTTCGACGGGGTGCCGAAGAACGTCGCCAACCCGCAAGCTTTGACCCTTCAACGCCTGAACCCGGCGCCGCCTTGAAGTTGCACTAACCGAGCAAGTGCAGCCCCAGCGTAAACACAGCCACGGCCAAGGCAACCAACGACACGGCGTGACGCTCCAGATACGCGGGCCAACTGGCTGCTGACTGCGACATGCATTCACATTGGTGCTCAGCCAGGCGGGTCAAGCGTGCCTCCACACTGTCCAGGCGGTCTGCTTGGGTGCTCGCTGCCAGCGCGAGCTTCTTCAGCGCCGTGGTCACCGTGATGGACAGCCCCTCCCGAGCCTGATTGCTGGCGGCCAGTTGCTGCTGGCACTGCTCAAGGTGCTTGCGAATCGCCCCTTCCTTCTGCACGCGAGCCAGGGTAGTGGCCACGAGCTTTTTGTTCAGCATCTCGATACTGGCCAGCAGTGCTTCGTGCTCGATGGCCTGCGGGGTCGACGCGTCTGCCTCAAGGTGGCTTTCGTGCATCGTCTTCCCATTCGCCTCGGCAAGCGGAGTCAGGGTGCCGTGTTCATGTAGCTGGTTCATCAATCACTGTCCGGATACTGCGGTAAGGGGCGAGAAGCTATCAAAATGACATCGCTGGATCCACTGATGAGTCGTGCAATTGACGGCTTTCGTCAGAGCGTGCGCGTACACTTGCCTTCAAGCCACTCGCAGGAGCTGCTGCATGCCCTACCCTATTGAAGAAAAACTGGTCATCGGCGTTGCCTCGAGTGCGCTGTTCGACCTCTCCGTTTCTGATGACATCTACCAGACACAAGGTGTCGAGGCTTACCGCCAACACCAGGAACAGAACCTGGACGAGCCGTTCCCCAGGGGGGTGGCGCTCCCGTTCATTCGCCGCTTCCTGAGCATCAACAAGGCGTTCCCCGACCAGTTGCCGGTGGAAGTGGTGCTGCTCTCGCGCAACTCGCCGGAAACCGGCCTGCGGGTGTTCCGCTCCATCAACCACTATCAGCTGGACATCACCCGCGCGGCATTCATGTCGGGCCGCTCGCCCTACGAATACATCCCGGCGTTCAATGCCTCGCTGTTTCTCAGCGCCAACGAGGAAGATGTGCAAAAGGCCATCGACGCCAACTACCCTGCCGGGCGTGTACTGCCTACGCGCATCTACGATGATGAAATCGACACTGAGCTGCGGGTGGCCTTCGACTTCGATGGCGTGATTGCCGACGACGAGGCAGAGAGTGTTTACAAGCGCAACGACAACCTGGACGACTTTCAGGAACACGAGCGCATGCACAAGGGCACCCCGCATTCGCCGGGGCCACTGGCAGACCTTTACCGCAAGCTTTCGCGGATACGCATGCTGGAGGATCGCAAGCTGGCCGAGGACCCGACGTACCAGCGGATTCTGCGCATTGCCATCGTCACGGCGCGCAACGCGCCTTCGCATGAGCGGGTGGTGACGACCTTGAAGGATTGGGGTGTATCCCCGGATGAGTGCTTTTTTCTAGGCGGTATGGATAAACCCAGGGTGTTGTCGATATTGAGGCCGCATGTGTTTTTCGACGACCAGCGCACGCACCTGCAATCGCCAGCGGGGAACCTGCCGATGGTGCATGTACCGTTTGGGGTGGCGAACAGAGTGCGCTCGCCTCAGGAACCCGACGTGAAGCAGGATCAACTGCCGATCTGTGAATTGTCACGCGAGCCATAAACCGCCAGAGCGTCGCCCTTGACCCACGCCCGCTCGCCGCCGCATGCTCGAACGCTTCCACCCACGCTCAAGGAACGATTGCATGAAGCTGGAAACGCTTGCCATCCATGCGGGCTTCAGCCCCGACCCGACCACCAAGGCGGTGGCCGTACCGATCTACCAGACCACCTCCTTCGCCTTCGACGACACCCAGCACGGCGCCGACCTGTTTGACCTGAAGGTTGCCGGCAACATCTACTCACGCATCATGAACCCCACCAACGACGTGCTCGAGCAGCGCATGGCCGCCCTGGAAGGCGGGGTTGGCGCGCTGGCCGTAGCCTCGGGCATGGCGGCTATCACCTACGCCATCCAGACCGTCGCCGAAGCCGGCGACAATATCGTCTCGGTGGCCAAGCTGTACGGCGGCACCTACAACCTGCTGGCGCACACCCTGCCACGCATGGGAATCCACACCCGCTTCGCGGCCCATGACGATATCGCCGCCCTCGAAGCGCTGATCGACGCGCGTACCAAAGCGGTATTCTGCGAGTCCATCGGCAATCCCGCCGGCAATATCGTTGATATCGCTGCGCTGGCCGAGGCCGCCCACCGCCACGGGGTGCCGCTGATCGTCGACAACACCGTGGCCACCCCGGTGCTGTGCCGGCCGTTCGAGCACGGCGCCGACATCGTCGTGCACTCGCTGACCAAGTACATCGGCGGTCACGGCACCAGCATCGGCGGCATCGTCATTGACTCCGGCAAATTCCCCTGGGCCGAAAACAAGGAACGCTTCGCCCTGCTCAACACCCCCGACCCGTCCTACCACGGCGTCACCTACACCGAAGCTTTCGGGCCTGCCGCCTTCATCGGCCGCTGCCGTGTGGTGCCCTTGCGCAACACCGGCGCCGCGCTGTCGCCGTTCAACGCCTTCCTGATCCTGCAAGGCCTGGAAACCCTGGCCCTGCGCATGGAGCGCCATACCGAGAACGCGCTGAAGGTGGCCCATTACCTGCAAGCCCACGAGCAAGTGGCCTGGGTGAAGTTCGCCGGGCTGCCCGACCACCCCGAACATGAACTGGCCCAGCGCTACACCGGTGGCAAGCCGGCATCGATCCTGTCGTTCGGTATCAAGGGTGGCCAGGCGGCTGGCGCGCGCTTCATCGACGCGTTGCAGTTGGTGGTACGCCTGGTGAACATCGGCGACGCCAAGTCACTGGCCTGCCACCCCGCTTCTACTACCCACCGTCAGCTCAACGACGAGGAACTGGAGAAGGCCGGCGTGCCACGGGACATGGTGCGCCTGTCGATCGGCATCGAACACAGTGACGACATCATCGCCGACCTGGCCCAGGCCTTGGAGGCCAGCCGCGGCTGATGCCTCCGCGCCCTACCCAATGTCGAAGGCGGGCGCACCTTCATCAAGCCTGGATGCACCCGCAATGACCCTGTTTTACCTGAAACTCATCGTCACACCCCTGCTGATGTGGGCCATCTCCCTCGCCTCCCGGCGCTGGGGCGGCCTGCTAGGCGGATTGCTGTCCGGCCTGCCGATCACCTCGGCGCTGGTGATGACCTTCCTGTGCCTGGAACAAGGCACGGCCTTTGCCCTGGGCGCACTGCCCGGCGCACTGGGCGGCCTGGCGGCGGTGCAGGCCACCTACACCGTCTACCTGCTAGCCACGCGCGCACTCGGCATCGCCGTGACCGTGCTGCTGGCATTGCTGTTCTATGGCCTGGCCGCCTATGCCTTTACCCACTGGGGCAGCCTGTACCTGTCGATTGCGGTAGCGTTTGTGCTGATCGGCGTGCTGATCCGCGCCAGCGGCCGCGAGCCCAAACCTGATACCTTGGCCCGCCCCCGGCACCGGTACTGGGAAATCCCGTTGCGCATGGTGTCTGCCACTTCCCTGCTGATGATCACCACCAGCTTGGCCAGCTGGCTAGGCCCGGCGACCAGCGGGATGCTGGCGCCCATTCCGGTGATTGCCTGGCCGCTGGTGGTGTTCGCCCATGTGCAGGGCGGGCGAGCCGGGATGGCTGCGATGGTGCGGGGGAATGCGATCGGCGCGGTGGGGGTCATTGCGTTCTATCTGGTATTGGCGGGGCTGCTGGAAACGTGGGGCGTTGGCGTTACCATCGGCCTGGCCATGCTGGGCGCTGTTATGCTGACCATTGGGCTGGCCGCTGTGTTGCGGCGGCGTTGATAGGCCGTTGGGGCTGCTGTGCAGCCCATCGCAGGCAAGCCAGCGCCTACAGGTACCGAGCGCGCCGCTCGCACCTGTAGCTTTAGTCGAACGCCCCGTTCAACACCTCATAGATGATCCCGGTCGCCACGGCGACCAGAATCAGGTCTGCGCCTGCCTGCATCCACTCATACCCGTCATAGCGAGGCAGCTGCCCCAACAGACGGCCATCCAGTTTCTTGGCGATACCAGGTGGCAGGGGCTTGCCGCGGGCCAGGTTCTTCTGAATGCCTGGAGGCAATGCCGGGCCCGGGCTCCAGTAGTTGCGGTGGCCACCGAGAATGCCCAGTACATCGCCACGGTCGATGGACGGGCCGCCGTGCCAGTCATTGCCGCCGGCGCTCTGCTTGTGGCCGCCCGAATTGCCCTGGCCCTGGGCGTGCTGAGCCTGGCCCTTGCCGTGCCCCTGACCTTGGCCCTGGCCTTTGCCGTTACCCGGGTCGGCGAGCGCCGGGCCAGAGGCCAAGGCCACAGCCAATGAGGTGACAACAGCTGTCATGATTGTTGATCTGGCCATGTGAGCATCCTTTGCGCGAGAGGTTGCCCCTCACTATAGACGGTGCGCACACCTGCTTCACTTGCAACAGCCTCAGCAGGGGTGGCTGACAAGGCAGGCACGCTTCGGCCACAATCGGTCGCCTGGTCCACGCTGGGAAGCACTGCATGCTCACTACCCTCGCCATCGGCAACTACCGCTCGATCAATCACCTGGTACTGCCGCTGGGCCAACTCAACCTGGTGACCGGTGCCAACGGCAGCGGCAAGTCCAACCTGTACAAGGCGCTGCGCCTGCTGGCCGAAACCGCACAGGGCGGTGTGGTCGAAGCCCTCGCCCGTGAAGGCGGGCTGGATTCGACCTGGTGGGCTGGCCCAGAAACCAGCGCACGAATGCGGCGTGGCGAAGTGCCCATCCAAGGCCAGCATCCGAGCGAAGCCAGGCGCCTGCGCTTGGGCTTTGCCACCGAGGACCTCGGTTTTGCCATCACCCTCGGCCTGCCCATTCCCCTGCCGTATCCTACCGCCTTCATGCTCGACCCTGAGATAAAGTGCGAGGCCATCTGGGGCGCTGGCGCCTATCGGCCCGCTTCCTTGCTGGTCGAACGCAAGAATGCCCTGGTGCGGGCCCGCGAGGGCAACAGCTGGGCAGTGCTCGATCAGCATGCTGACAGCGGCGAGAGCTTTTTCAACATTGTCGGCCGGCCACGCCAGGCACCGGAGATTGGTGACCTGCGCGCGTTCATCAACAGCTGGCGGTTTTACGACCACTTCCGGATTGACCGTGATGCGCCTTGCCGTCAACCCCAACTGGGCACTCGCTCGCCGGTTCTGCATCACGATGGGCGCAACCTTGCCTCGGCGCTGCAGACCATCATCGAAATTGGCGATGTGGAGGATCTGGTGGAAGCGCTGAATGACGCGTTTCCCGGCAGTCGTCTGGAGGTCAATGCGCCACCTGGCGGGCTGTTCAGTGTACGGCTGCACCAGCACGGTCTTTTGCGCCCGCTCGAGGGTGCTGAATTGTCGGACGGAACCCTGCGTTATCTTCTGCTGATGGCTGCCCTGCTCACACCACGGCCGCCATCGCTGATGGTATTGAACGAACCGGAAACCAGTTTGCACGCGGACCTGCTCCCGGCCTTGGCACGGCTGATCATTCGTGCATCAAGCCGTAGCCAGGTTTGGGTGGTATCGCACAGTGCGCCATTAATCAACGCGCTGGCAGCCTGTGACGGGTGCAATGTGCTAGAGCTGGAAAAAATACAAGGGCAAACCCAGCTGCGGGGGGTTGGGTTGCTGGATGAGCCGCTATGGCGGTGGGCTGACTGAACTCAAGTTGCGGTACGAGCCCGGCATGACTAACCGGCCCCGCTAATCTCGTCCATGAACTGGGTAAGAAAGGTTTCAAGACGGGTATGACGCTCGGCAGCAAGGCGAGCCCCTTCGTGAGTTTTAAAGCCCGAGGCGAGCTTGAGCAGTTTGGTCTGGAAGTGCTCGATGGCATACGCCCCGTCCTGGTACGCCCTCTCCTGCGCGAAAGGATTTTCGAAGTCGTAGAGCGCCGACCCCATTCGTCCGGAGACGTAAAAACACCGGGCAATACCCACCGCGCCTATGGCGTCAAGCCGGTCACTGTCCTGAAGGATGCAGGCCTCGCGTGTCAGCGGTTCGAGTCCCGCCGAGTAACTGTGTGTCTTGATCGCATGCACTACCTGCTCGACACGCCCAGCCGGCCAGCCCATCTCCGAGAGGACTGATGCAGCCTTGTCCGCTGACAACGTCGATGCCTGCCCACGTAACGGCGAATGCTTTTCCACCGCCACACAGTCGTGCAGCACCGTCGCCGCAAGCAAGATTTCAAGGTCGCCACCCTCTACCCGCTGGATCCGGTGCGCATTGACCCACACGCGATGAATGTGGGCCAAGTCGTGGGAGCCATCACTCTGGTCGGACGGCAAGTACTTCAGCAAGTCAGTGGCAAGGCACTGATAAGGGGCAAACGCTTGGCGGGTCATCTTCGGTAGGTTCCATTTCCGGTGAATGCGCGGGCTCACGGGCGCCGTCCGGACACTGCCTGGGCAAGTACCGAGAGCCTGCATGTCGGTTTCAAAGCCTGTACAACACTGGCAGGAGCAGCCTTGTGCTGCGATGAGGATGTTACTGCCAAAGTAGATCCTCAGCCCTATCAGCACCTTGCTACTAAGTATTTCCGTCAACAACACGTTTGTTACTGGGAGCACTTGTATTCGATCAGCAAGGAGTCAATGGATGTCCGCTCGCTTTTCCTCCCCCGCCACCCGTATTCGCCAAACCGCGCTAGCGGTCAGCTTCGCGGGCTCGCTGCTGGGCACTGCACATGCCTGGGCCGAGCCTGTGGGTTACAGCATCCCGGCAGGGTCATTGGCTCACGCACTCGACCAGTTTGCCGACGCCAGCGGGGCAGTCATCAGTTTCAGCCATGAAGAAGTCGCAGGCTTGCACAGCAAAGGGCTGCACGGCAATTACGCGCTGCATCAGGCGTTGGCAGAGCTGCTGCAAGGCAGTGGCTTGCAGGTGCAGGCAGCGGGCGACAAGCACTTCATGCTGGTTAGCGCTGAGCAGGATGGCGCCATGGAGCTTGCGGCAACCACTGTCTCCAGCATGGCTCTGGGTGCCACCACCGAAGGCACCGGCAGCTACACCACCGGCTCGGTCAATACCGCAACCGGGCTGCGGCTGTCGGCACGCGAGACACCCCAATCGGTCAGCGTGGTCACCCGCCAGCAGATTGAAGACCAGAACCTGAACGATGTTACCCAGGTGCTTGAACAGACACCGGGCGTGGTCGTTGACAGCATGGGGCCCGCCGGAAGCGACGCCAACCATATCTATGTGCGCGGCTTCGAGGTCGGCAGCATCCAGGTGGACGGCATCAACCGCCCCGATACCTTTGGTTTCAGGGACGACCTCTCCGACATGGTGTCCTATGACCGGGTAGAGGTAGTGCGCGGTGCCACGGGCCTGATGTCCGGCACCGGCGACCCGGGCGCCACCGTCAACCTGATCCGCAAGAAGCCGACCCTGGAAACACAACGCAAGCTGACCTTGAAAGCGGGCTCGTGGGACAACTACCGCACCGAGCTGGACGTTTCTGGCAAGTTGACGCAAAGCGGCAATGTTCGCGGGCGCTTTGTCGCCTCCAATACCGACAGCCAGAGCTACGTCGACCGCCAGTCGCTGGAACGGCAGGTGGCCTATGGAGTGCTGGAGTGGGACATCACCGACAGCACGATGCTGACAGCAGGTGCGGAATATCAGGAGATGGACAACGACGGGGCAGGCAACCACGGTTTCCCGATGTTCAATTCAGATGGCAGTCACTTCAGCCCCTCCCGTACGTTCAACTCGGCTTCGGACTGGAGCTATCACAAGCGTCGCACCAAGACGGTATTCACTACGCTGGAGCATCAACTGGACAACGGCTGGCAATTGAAACTGAATGCCGAACACAGCCGTCGCAGCTATGACGACGCCTTTGCCACCGCGGCCAGCGGCACCGTCAAGCCCGATGGCAGTGGCATCAGCACCTGGACGGGGCGTTGGGCCGGCGAGCCCCGGCAGACCTCGTTCGACCTGTCGGCGTCGGGCCCGTTCGCGCTGTTGTCCCGCGAGCACCAGGCCTACGTCGGGGCCAGTCACTACCGCGCCTACTACCGCAACGACAGTTACCCACTGTGGACGATCCAGACCATCGACAACATTTACACCTGGGACGGTTCGCTGGCGATACCGGACGCCATCCATGCCAAGTCCTCGGAAGACGCGCTGGATGAAACCCAGGACGGCCTGGTGGCTTCGGTACGCTGGAGCCTGGCCGATGACCTGTCGCTGATTACCGGGGCGCGGCTGATCGACTGGAAACGCGACGAAACCTCTACCACCCTGTCGTCCGGCGCTACAAGCCGCACCTCGCGTAGCGAAACCGGGGTCGTCACGCCCTACCTTGGCCTGGTGTATGACCTCAACGAGCACTGGTCGGCCTATGCCAGTTACACCACCATTTTCAAGCCGCAGAGCAACAAGGATATCAACGGTACCTACCTGGACCCGCTGGAAGGCGTGAACTACGAGCTCGGTCTGAAGAGTGAGTTCTGGGACCAGCGCCTGACCACCGCTTTCAGCGTATTCGAGGTGCACCAGGACAACCTGGCGGTAGCCGACGGAAGCAACCTGGCGCCAGACGGCAACCAGGCCTACCGTGCCGAGTCGGGTACCAAGACACGTGGTTTCGAGATGGAAATGGCGGGCGAGATTTTGCCTGATTGGCAGGTCTCGGCCAGCTACACCTATGCGGTGAGCAAGGATTCGGATGGCGACCGCCTGAACACTGAAATACCGCGAGACACCTTGAAACTGTTCACCAGCTACCGCCTGGCGACCCTGCCACAGTTAAAGGTAGGGGGTGGTGTGCGCTGGCAGGGTACCGAATATTACAAGAGCGCCGGGCCCAACAACGAAACGTTCACCCAGGACCCCTACAGCATGGTCGACCTGATGGCTCAGTATGCCTTCACGCCGCAGACCAGCGTTTCACTGAACCTCAACAACGTGTTGGACAAAACCTACTACACGGCGATTGGCGCGCGCGGCTGGTATGGCAGCCCACGCAGCGCCACGGCCACGTTGGTGTACGCGTTCTGACCCGCCAAGGCGACGCCTGATTGCCCCCTGAGTTCGCAGATCAGAACACCGACCATCCGATCCGCGAACTGAGCAGCTCAAGCGCCGCCATCCCGGCCAGGGAGTTGCCCGCAGCATTCAGCTCTGGCGACCATACGCATACGGTAAATTGCCCCGGTACGATCGCCACGATCCCGCCACCCACGCCACTCTTGCCAGGCAAACCCACCCTGAAGGCGAAATTCCCCGCCTCGTCATACAGCCCACTGGTGGCCATGATCGAGTTCACTTGTTGGGTCTGGCGCCGCGTCAGGATCTGCTCACCGCTGTGCTTGCAGAACCCGTCATTGGCCAGGAAGCAGAATGCCCGCGCCAGGTCCAGGCAGTTCATTTGCAGTGCGCAGTAACTGAAGTAACTGCGCAGCACCGTCTCGACCTCGTTATGGAAGTTGCCAAATGACTGCATCAGGTACGCCATGGCAGCGTTGCGCGCGCGAAACTGATATTCCGAATCAGCGACCCGAGTATTGATTGAGATGTGGGGGTTGCCTGAAAGCCGTCGGACAAAATCGCGCATCGACAACGTGGGGGCCGCGAAGCGCGACTGATTGATATCGCAGATCACCAATGCCCCCGCATTGATGAACGGGTTACGCGGCCGCCCGCGCTCGAACTCCAGCTGCACCAGCGAGTTGAACGGCTGCCCCGAAGGCTCATGCCCCAGCCGCTCCCAAATGGCTTCACCCGAATGGCCAATGGCCTGAACCAGGCTGAACACCTTGGAAATGCTCTGCACCGAGAACGGCACCCGCGCGTCGCCTGCGCAGTGGTAACTGCCATCGTTGCCATAGACAGCGATGCCCAACTGGTTCGCCGGCACGTCAGCCAGCGCGGGAATGTAGTCAGCGACTTTGCCCTTGCCGATCAAGGGACGTACTTCTTCGAGAATCTCGTTCAACAGCGTTTGCATGGAAGGCCCTGTATCAATCCCCAGACGACGGCGAGGGGCAGTCTTCTTGACGAAGACTGAGCGGGAGAGATCACACATTCAGAAACAAATCACCATAAGCGTCTTCATCACCAGGAAGCCTGACAACGCCAGCAGCGCATGAGGTCTTTTACAGGCCAACAGCTTGCTGCCGAGCGGCACAGCTTGACGCAACATTATCGCCGCGAAGTCTGCGATAAAAAAATTGGATATCTCATTAAAGAAATCCCGCAGGCGCTGCCCTGGACCATGGGATTACAGTCCGCCTCACGCCGTCGTCCGGCGGGGTGGTTGCTGCTGGGCCATTACGCGTTCGAAGCCTTACCGGAACCCGGCGCAACTCACACCAATACAAGAACAAAGGTGACCACGCATGCTTAAGCCTCCTGTCGATGCCCCCATCGATGTCAAAGACTGGATCGATAACCGCCCCATTGCTGCCTACCAGTGGCTGATCCTGGTGCTGTGCTTCCTGATCGTGCTGTTCGATGGCTTCGATGTCGCCGTCATGGGTTTCATCGCGCCTTCGCTGATGCAGGACTGGGGCCTGTCGCGCGCCGCCTTTGGCCCGGTGATGAGTGCCGGCATGGTCGGCCTTGCCATCGGCGCGCTGACCGCCGGCCCGTACGCCGACCGGTTGGGCCGCAAGAAAGTGCTGCTGATCGCGGTCAGCGGTTTCAGCCTGCTGAGCCTGGCCTGCGCCTTCGCCCGCAACCCCTATGAGCTGGCTGTGTTACGGCTGCTGACCGGCATTGCCCTGGGTGCGGCCATGCCCAACTGCACCACCCTGCTTGCCGAGTACCTGCCCACACGCAACCGCTCGCTGATGATCACCATCATGTTCACCGGCTTCAACATGGGCTCGGGCCTGGGCGGCTTCCTGTCCGCCTGGCTGATCCCTCATCACGGCTGGAAGTCGGTACTGCTGGCCGGCGGCCTGCTGCCACTGGCCTTGCTGCCACTGCTGTGGTGGCTGCTGCCAGAGTCCGCTCGCTTCCTCGCCGCACGCCAGGCACCGGCCAGCCAGATTGCGGCAGCCTTGGCCAAGCTTGGCGGCCGCTTCGCTGCCGGCACCCGCTTTACCGTCAGTGAGCCAACCACGCAGCACAAGGCACCGGCCCGGCAGCTGTTCAGCGAGCGCTACCGGTTTGGCACCCTGGCCCTGTGGCTGACCTACTTCATGGGCCTGCTGGTGATCTACCTGACCATGGGCTGGTTGCCGACCCTGCTGCGTGATGGCGGGCTGTCCATCGAGCGCGCCGCCACCATTACCGGCCTGTTCCAGATCGGCGGCGCAGTGGGCGCAATCGTGGTCGGCTGGATCATGGACCGACGCAACCCTAACCGGGTCATCGCCATCGCCTACGCCCTCGGCGGCCTGTGCATCGTCTCACTGGGCGCCCTGAGCCTGGAGTCGAGCCTGCTGGTGGTGGGCGTGGCGGCTGCCGGGTTCTGCATGAGCGGTGCGCAGACCGGCCTGAACGCCTTCGCCCCTGGCTATTACCCGACCGAGTTCCGCGCCACAGGCGTAAGCTGGATGCTCGGTATCGGGCGCTTCGGGGCCATTTTCGGCTCCCTCATCGGTGGTGCCGTGCTCAGCCTGGGGCTGGGCCTGCCGCTGCTGTTCACCCTCCTCGGCCTGCCGGCATTCGCCGCTGCCCTGGCGATCCTGGCCAACGGCCACGCCCGGCTGCGCGCGACCCCCGCAGTAACCGCGCCGTAACCTGTAACAGAGGACTTTCGCATGGCTCGTATCATTGGTGGCCTGGCCGTCTCCCACACCCCAACCATCGGCTTCGCAGTCGACCACGACAAACAGGAAGAAGCCGCCTGGGCGCCGATCTTCGAAAGCTTCGAGCCGATCCGCACGTGGCTGCAGCAGCGCCAGCCGGACGTACTGTTCTATATCTTCAACGACCACATCACCTCGTTCTTCTTTGACCATTACAGCGCCTTCACCCTGGGCGTAGACGAGCAATATGGCGTGGCCGATGAAGGGGGCAACCCGCGGGACCTGCCGCCAGTGGGCGGCCACGCAGCGCTGTCGCGACACATCGGCCAGAGCCTGATGGCCGATGAGTTCGACATGAGCTTTTTCCGCGACAAGCCGCTGGACCACGGCTTCTTCTCGCCCATGTCGGCGCTGCTGCCCTGCGATGAAAGCTGGCCCGTACAGATCGTGCCGCTGCAGGTTGGCGTACTGCAGCTGCCGATACCCACGGCGCGGCGCTGCTATAAACTGGGCCAGGCATTGCGCCGCGCCATCGAGAGCTACCCCGAAGACCTCAAGGTGGCGATCGTCGCCACCGGCGGGGTGTCACACCAGGTGCATGGCGAGCGTTGCGGCTTCAACAACCCAGAGTGGGACGCGCAGTTCCTTGACCTGCTGGTGAACGACCCGCAGCGCCTTACCGAGATGACACTGGCCGAGTACGCCACGCTCGGCGGCATGGAAGGTGCCGAGGTGATTACCTGGCTGATCATGCGTGGCGCGTTGTCTGCCAACGTTGAGCGCAAGCACCAAAGCTACTACCTGCCGTCGATGACCGGCATCGCCACCCTGCTGCTGGAAAACCGTGACCAGGCACTGCCGGCGCCGGTCAACGAACGTCACCGCCAGCACATGCAGCATCAGCTGGCAGGGGCTGAGCAGCTTGAAGGCACCTACCCCTACACCCTGGAGCGCAGTGCCAAGGGCTACCGCCTGAACAAGTTCTTGCATCGCATGATTGAGCCGCAGTGGCGCCAGCGCTTCCTGAGCGAACCCGAAGCGCTGTACCGCGAGGCGGGCCTGAGCGAAGAGGAACGCGACCTGCTGCGCCGCCGCGACTGGCGCGGGCTGATCCACTATGGGGTGATCTTCTTTGTACTGGAGAAGCTAGGCGCCGTACTGGGTGTGTCCAACCTGGACATTTACGCCGCCATGCGCGGGCAGAGCATCGAAGACTTCATGAAGACCCGTAACCAGCAGGTTCGCTACTCGGTGGCCGGCAAAGCACCCAACTGACCGATGCAACCCGCTTGATCGTGTGACGGCGCGTCCCGCGCCGCCACCCCCACCGCTCCCTGATTCAACCTGCCCAGCGCCGATGCGCCGCTGGCGGGCAGCGCTTTGCCCATCCCTGGAGAATAAAAATAATGAAATGCCGCACCCTGTACCCGCTCGTCCCCACATTCGCACTGGCAGCCAGCCTGCCACTGCAAGCCCTGGCCGAAGGCTTCGTCGACGATGCCAAGGCAAGCCTGACGTTGCGTAACTTCTACATGAACCGCGACTACACGGGCACGGCAAGCCAAGGCAAAGCCGAGGAATGGACGCAAAGCTTCATCCTCGACTTCAAGTCCGGCTACACCCCCGGCGTGGTCGGTTTCGGCGTTGACGTGCTGGGCCTTTACAGCATCAAACTCGATGGCGGCAAGGGCACCGCCGGCACGCAATTGCTGCCTGTTCACGACGACGGGCGCCCGGCGGACGACTTTGGCCGCACGGCGCTGGCGGGCAAGATGCGGGTGTCCAAGACGGAACTCAAAGTCGGTGAGTGGTCGCCTACCCTGCCCATCCTGCGCGCCGATGACGGCCGCTCGCTGCCACAAACCTTGCAGGGCGCGCAGGTCACCTCCAACGAGCTGGCCGGCCTGAGCCTGTATGGCGGCCAGTTCCGCCAGAACAGCCCGCGCAACGACGCCAGCATGCAGGACATGAGCCTGTTCACGCGCACAGCCTTCACCTCGGACCGTTTCAACTTCGCCGGCGGCGAATACCGCTTCAACCAGGAGCGCACCCTGGTCGGCGCCTGGTATGCCCAGCTGGAAGACATCTACCAGCAGCGCTACTTCCAGGTGCAGCATCAACAGCCGCTGGGCAACTGGGTACTGGGCGCCAACCTGGGCTACTTCTGGGGCAAGGACGACGGTGGCGCCAAAGCCGGCGAACTGGACAACCGCACCGCTTCGGGCCTGTTCTCGGCGAAGCTGGGTGGCAACACGTTCTACGTCGGCTTGCAGAAGGTCATGGGCGATGATGAATGGTTCCGGGTCAACGGCGCCAGCGGCGGCACGCTGGCCAACGACGCCTTCGGCTCCAGCTACGAAAGCGCCCGGGAACGCTCCTGGCAGGTGCGCCACGACTTCAACTTCGTGGTGCTTGGCATACCCGGCCTGACCCTGATGAACCGCTATATCAACGGCGACAACGTGCACAACGCCAGCACCCAGGACGGCACCGAGTGGGGCCGCGAAAGCGAGCTGGCCTATGTGGTCCAGTCCGGGCCGTTCAAGGCCCTGAACCTCAAGTGGCGCAACTCCAGCCAGCGCCGGGACTGGGGCAGCACCAACAGTTTCGATGAGAACAGGCTGATCGTCAGCTACCCGCTGAGCCTGCTTTAATGCACCCTCCTGGGCTCACGCCTGCTCGGTGATGACCTGGCGGATACAGGCCATCAGCGCGACTGCCGCCGGTGACTGCAGGCAGCCACTGCGCTGCATGAGGCCGATGGCGCGGGCAGTGCCGGGCAGTGCCAGCGGCAGGCGTTGCAGTTCGCCGCTGGCAATCTCGTAAGCCAACTGGTGCGCAGACACCGCCGCCAGCATGTCCGAACGCACCAGCAGGCCACGGATAACCGCCAGATCAGCGCTTTCCACCACCGGCCACGGCGCTGTCAGGCCCGCGGCGGCGAAGCAGTTGTCGAGCAGCTGGCGGGCCGGCGAGCCGGCCCGCGGCAACACCCAGCGCGCCTGGTGCACGCCCTTGAGCGTCAGGTGAGTGTGCAACAGCGGGTGCCCCCGACGGGCCAGCACCACCATTTCCTCGTTGATGAGCGGCTCGCCCACCAAGTCGCTGGCATAGTCGTGAGGCCGCAACGCGCCCAAGACGAAATCCACATCCCCTACCCGCAGCTCGGTTGCCAGCAGGTCGAACGGGCTTTCGTTGGTCACCACACGAACCTGTGGGTGCTGGGCCGTGAAGCGTAAAATGGCATCCGGCAGAATGCGCGAGCGGCCCAACGGCAGCGCGCCGACATGCACCACCCCGCGCAGGGTGCCTTGCATCGCGCTCAGGTCACTGTCCAGCAGGCGCAACTCGTTCAGCGCCCGGCGGATGGGAAACAGAATGTCCCGGCTGGCCACAGTGGGCTGCAGGCCGCGCGACGTGCGCACGAACAAGGGCTGTCCGCACCCGCCTTCGAGCACTTTCAAGGCCGCACTGACCGCCGGCTGGCTAAGGCCGAAGTGCCGCGCCACGGTTTGCATGTGCCGTGTTTCACAAAGTTTCACGAACACCTGCAGGCGCCGCGCCTGAAACAGGTAGAGGGGCTCGCCCTGCGCGGTGCCCAGCAAACTCGGCACGCCGTCCAGTTCCGCCAGCACGCGCTGTGCACGCGGCAGCAGGCACTCGCCATAGTCGGTCAGGCGCATGCCATTGGCATGGCGCTCGAACAGGGGCACGGCAAAGCGCGCCTCCAGCTCGGCGATGGCGCGGGTGACCACGGACTGAGCACGGAACAGCACCTCCGTCGCCCGCGAAACGCTGCCCAGCTCGGCTACCCGAATGAACGCGCGCACTTGCATCAGGTTGGGCAGTTCGACGTCGATCATAAGGGTTCCCCGGCGCTCGGCTCGTGACTGCGGCGACTATGCCTCTACCCCGCTTGCCCGGCAATAAATAAAACGCATAGCCGCTGCAAATGAACGCATTAGTGCCCTGCACAGGCCAATGACATCCTGCGCCCACCCCCCACTGCAGGAGCCAACGAACCATGAATACCCCACAAAAATCCGCCCTGGTGGTCAGCGCACATTCGGCCGACTTTGTCTGGCGTGCCGGTGGCGCCATTGCGCTGCACGCTGAGCAAGGCTATGCCATGCACGTGGTCTGCCTGTCTTTCGGTGAGCGTGGTGAGTCTGCCAAGCTGTGGCGCAAGGGTGAAATGACCGAAGCCAAGGTCAAGGACGCACGCCGTGAAGAGGCCATGGCGGCGGCCGAAATCCTCGGCGCCAGCGTGGAGTTCTTCGACATCGGCGACTACCCGATGCGCGCCGACAAGGACACCCTGTTCCGCCTGGCCGATGTGTATCGCCGGGTACAACCGGAGTTCGTACTCAGCCACTCCCTCAAAGACCCTTACAACTACGACCACCCGCTGGCCATGCACCTGGCCCAGGAAGCCCGCATTATCGCGCAGGCTGAAGGCTACAAGCCGGGCGAGAAGATCGTTGGCGCACCGCCGGTGTACGCCTTTGAGCCGCACCAGCCCGAGCAGTGCGAATGGCGCCCGGACACGTTCCTGGACATCACCCCGGTGTGGGACAAAAAGTATGCCGCCATCCAGTGCATGGCCGGCCAGGAACACCTCTGGGAGTACTACACCCGGGTGGCCCTGCAGCGCGGCGTGCAAGCCAAACGTAACGTGGGCATCACCAGCGCACGCAACATCGTCTACGCCGAAGGCCTGCAGAGCGTGTTCCCACGCGTGACGGAGAACCTGGCATGAGCGGGCTGATCGGCAAGACCGGCATCGTCGTGCGTAATATCCCACGCGTTGAGCCACACATGATCGATGCCCTGGGCCGGCTGGGTGTCGCCACGGTGCATGAGGCTCAAGGTCGCAAGGGGCTGCTCAATACTGCCGTGCGCCCTATCCAGCAAGGTGTGGCGGTGGCCGGCAGCGCGGTAACCGTGCTGGTGGCCCCAGGCGACAACTGGATGTTCCATGTTGCCGTGGAGCAGTGCCGCCCAGGCGACGTACTGGTGGTGGCGCCCAGCTCGCCGTGCAGCGATGGCTATTTCGGCGACCTGCTGGCGACCTCGCTCCAGGCCCGCGGCGTGCGCGGCCTGGTGATCGATGCGGGCGTGCGCGACAGCCAGACACTGCGCGACATGGGCTTTGCCGTGTGGTCCCGCGCCATCAACGCCCAAGGTACGGTGAAAGAGGTGCTGGGCTCGGTGAACCTGCCGCTGCTGTGTGCCGGGCAGCTCGTCAATGCCGGTGACATCGTGGTGGCCGATGACGACGGCGTAGTGGTGGTGCGCCATGGCGAAGCCCAGGCGGTACTCGAAGCCGCCACCCAGCGCGCCGACCTGGAAGAACGCAAACGCCTGCGCCTGGCCGCCGGCGAGCTTGGCCTGGACATCTACGAGATGCGCCCGCGCCTAGCGGCGAAGGGCCTGCGTTATGTCGACCACCTCACCGACCTGGAAGGCTGAACATGGGCCAGACCCGCATACCCTGCCTGCTGATGCGCGGCGGCACCTCCAAGGGCGCCTATTTTTTGCATGACGACCTGCCCGCCCCTGGCCCGCTGCGTGACCGGGTGCTGCTGGCGGTGATGGGCTCGCCCGATGCCCGGCAGATTGACGGCATCGGCGGCGCCGACTCGCTCACCAGCAAAGTCGCCATCATCCGCGCTTCGCAGCGCCATGACGCCGACGTGGACTACCTGTTCGCTCAGGTGGTGGTGGACGAGGCGCGGGTGGACTATGGGCAAAACTGCGGCAACATTCTGGCCGGCGTAGGGCCGTTCGCCCTCGAGCGCGGCCTGGTGGCCGCCAGCGGCGCGAGCACACCGGTGCGCATCTTCATGGAAAACACCGGGCAGATCGCCGTCGCCCAGGTGCCGACCGCCGATGGCCAGGTGGAGTATGCCGGCGATACCCGTATTGATGGGGTGCCGGGCCGTGCGGCGGCGCTGGTGGTCACGTTTGCCGACGTGGCCGGCGCCAGCTGCGGAGCCCTGTTGCCCACCGGCAACAGCCGCGACTGTGTCGAGGGTGTGGAAGTCACCTGCATCGACAACGGCATGCCGGTGGTACTGCTGTGTGCCGAGGACCTTGGCGTGACCGGTTACGAGCCGTGCGAAACGCTGGAGGCCGACAGCGCCCTGAAAACACGCCTGGAAGCCATCCGCCTGCAACTGGGCCCACGCATGAACCTGGGTGATGTCAGCCAGCGCAATGTGCCAAAAATGTGCCTGCTGTCAGCACCGCGCAACGGCGGCACGGTCAATACGCGCTCGTTCATCCCGCACCGCTGCCATGCGTCCATCGGGGTGTTTGGTGCGGTGAGTGTTGCTACGGCCTGCTTGATTGAAGGGTCGGTTGCACAGGGCCTTGCCAGCACGTCCGGCGGTGATCGTCAGCGTTTGGCGGTGGAGCATCCGAGTGGGGAATTTACGGTGGAAATCAGCCTGGAACATGGCGTGATCAAGGGGTGCGGGTTGGTGAGGACGGCGCGTTTGCTGTTTGACGGGGTTGTGTGCATCGGGCGAGATATTTGGGGTGGGCCACAGAAGTGACTCATCAATGGTTGCTTGGGGTTTCAAAAATGAATGGACACCGCAAGTGCACTGACCAGCAAACAGAGGCTCGCGACAGCCGTTAAATGCACGCGCATCGGCAGATACCACCCAGGCACGGCTTGCGCCAGCTTGCGATCCTGCCAAAGATGGCCGACAAAACCGAAGGTCAACACCAGACACCCCACCGGCACAGGCAGCAACGTGCCAACCCAACCGATCAGGGCCGGTATAACGCTCCACACCAGTCGCTCTTGACGCTGCTTTGCGGGCAAATCCTGCAACGTCATGGCGAACCCCCAGTGAAGGGCACCGACGAAGCTCAATATCACCGCGCCATAGCCAACCATCATCATCGAGAAAAACGCTCGATATTCAGCCCCAAAAAGGATGAGCAGCGTCAAACCAATAAACGGCAGCAGACCGCCGTAACCCAGGACAGCGAAGCGGCTTGGAGATAAAGCAGTAGCATCGGTATTCATCTGGGCGCCCCTTCGCAACGGTTCAGGACCGGATGTCAGTTGTGTCGTCCAATGAGGTTAAGGAATTCGTGCCGCGTCGAGGGGGCGTCGCGAAATGCACCTAACATCACGGATGAAATCATCACCGAGTTCTGCTTCTCTACACCGCGCATCATCATGCACATATGCTTGGCTTCGATCACGACCGCCACCCCTGCGGCATCCGTGACTTCCTGCACGGCATACGCAATTTGCCGCGTCAGGTTTTCCTGTATCTGTAAACGACGGGCGAACATGTCCACTACGCGTGCAACCTTGGAAAGCCCTAACACGCGCCCTGTTGGCAGGTACGCGACATGCGCCTTGCCAATGAATGGCAACATGTGGTGTTCGCACAATGAGTAGAGTTCAATGTCCCGCACCACAATCATTTCATCGTTTTCACTCTCGAACAAAGCACCGTTCACGACCTCGTGAAGATTCTGTGCATACCCGTTGCACAAGTACTGCATCGCTTTTGCCGCACGCTGGGGTGTGTCCAGAAGCCCTTCGCGCTGGGGGTTCTCACCAATGCCGACGAGGATTTCATGAAAGTGCTCGGCTAACGAATGTGACATTTGGACTCCTCACCGCTACAGCGGTGCCCGCCATCGGGATGTGGTAGCCAGGCCAAGTGTGGCCTCAATCGACAGAACAGCCTGTAAAGAACCGAAAACAGGGGACGTAGCGGACGCCAGGCCAGTGGCGCGACCCACAGGCCCACATCGGCAGCACGCCAACTCCACAAGGTGGCGTCCAAGCCTGTAACCCAGTGCCCGCTCGCGAACCTTCCATGCAGGCACGACCTCAGTTGCTCAACCGTCAAGCCCAACGCTCCTGCATCGAAATCATCAGCACTGATGTCAACCAGGATGAGCTTTCCCCCGGTCGATTGCCTGCGCAGGAAGGCTATCTCCCGAGCGCACAACGGGCAGGCGCCGTCAAAGTACAGGGTGAAGGGCCACTTACAATACATGTACAACCTCTCATGCTTGTACAGGTTTTTGTATAAGTTAGCTGAAACCAGGAAATTCGCAATGGGGGGGCTGGGAGGTGTTCGCCGGTGGGTTTGTGTTGCCGGTGAGATCGAGCGCCGCCAAACCTCCCATGGCGGACACCTTCCACTCAAGGCCGCATGAGCGGCTCGATCCCGATCCATTTCTTAACGGGGTGATAGCAGAGCTTCAGCGGCGGAATCTGCACCTTGCGGCCCTGCACATCCAGTGCCCCCAGATGAATCGTCCACTTGGAATCTGCCTCGAACTTGTCCGTCTGAAAGATCACGTAAGCCGAGCCATAGCGCTTGTTGTTGGTCATCCTGGGAATCATCCGGTGCACTTCATCGCTGTTGATGTCGTATGGCGATGGCCGGGCGGTCTTCTCATTCACCAACGGAAAGTCGTAGGTCTCGTTGATGCCCAAGTACACCTCGGGCCGCGCATTCAGGCGCGAGCCGTCTTCAAAGGTGATGTAAGCCTGACGGCTGTCGTACAGCACCGGTATCGGCGGCTCGCCACGCTTGGCATCGGTCGACGGGCGTTGGCGGTCTTTGTTGTAGGCGATCATTTGCACAAAGAATTCCTGCCGCGAGTACTTCTCGCCCGGGTACTGCACGTACAGGCTTTGCTCATAGCGCTTTTCGCCCCATAGTGCGGCGTGGTCGTAGAGGTAGGTTTCCAGGTAGAGGGTGGTCTCCCCCTGCGGGCCTGGCACTTTGAACTGGAACTCGGATTCGCAAAGGTCCGCGTAGGCGGCGCGTTCGCGTTTCCAGGGGACGCAGGCGGTCAACGAAGCGGCTGCCAGCAGCAGCATGAGAGAGAGTGTGCGTTGCAGGTTATTCATGACCGGCCCTGGTCCAGATGCGAATGGATCAGTTTCGAGGGCTGGGTCGCGCAAGTCCATGCTGACCATTTGCCATTATCGCGATACAGACAGCACACCTTGCAACCGCTCTGGAAGTGACCACAACGCCGCAACCGGATTTGCTAAGATCGCGGCCTTTCCGCTGGGTGAACTGCATGTTCACCCGAGCCATTTGCAGCCTGCTGGAAGACCCGATGAACAAACTGATCCTGCCTTTCGCCATCTTCGTTAGCGTCATCATCACAGGGAAGATCGCCGAGCATTACGGCCTGGAGGGCAGCTGGAAAGTCGGCCTGCTGTGCCTCGTTGCAGCTGCCGTCCAGATCGCGGTTACCCGCTTTCAGCGCCACCAGCGGCAGAAAGCCGAGCTTTGAAGGGCGCGGGGCCCTCTGGATGATCACGTTATGGGGACCTTTCTTTCACCCAATTTTCACAGTGGCTTGGGCAGGATGAAGCTATCCCTACGTGATAGTACTTAGCCCGCCTCGGCGGGCTTTCTTTTGCCCGCATGTT
Organism: Pseudomonas sp. YQ_6; assembly: GCF_043103245.1. NCBI lineage: Bacteria > Pseudomonadati > Pseudomonadota > Gammaproteobacteria > Pseudomonadales > Pseudomonadaceae > Pseudomonas > Pseudomonas sp. YQ_6. Next base: position 63,636 of record NZ_JBICJR010000017.1, on the reverse strand, counting down.
TCCTGTCGACGTTTTGGGGAACGGGAGCGGGTCGAAAAATCAGAAATAACCCCTTCCTTGTAGGCCATTTCCCAAAGATACTCCTCGCGCCTGATTTTCGTTGCACATGGAAATAGTCAGCCCTAGTCTCGGCCTGTCGCCACCCATTGGCGGCACGGTTTTGACAGACCGTGGTTCACTGAGAGCATGTGCAATGCCAGTTATGGCAGCTGTGCGTGGGGCACCTTCGTGTGCGCCGGGACTCTCAGTGCCCCCGGTCTGTCAACCCACAAACAGCTGCCACCCTTCCGTTTGACAGCGGTACTGCGGCGGCCCTGTAAGGCACTGAGAGGGTTTATGCTGAACATGTATTCGATTCATGTACCCCACCTACGGGCAGTTTCTGCCTGAGTGCGTCAGAGAGAACTCGAAATCCACGGGTTCTCGTACTGGAGACCTTATGGTATGGCGGGCTTGTAGAGGGCAGTTGAACGGAGGGCTATTTCAGCACAGGTCAGATCGCCTGTGCTGACTTGATCGGAGAATCCTTGGTTCTTTGCACGCAATGATGGGGATTGGGGGACTTGAACGCATTAGAGCAACAAATCAATTAGTTACAAGACCTTATATGGGCAGCAAGTTCAGATAGCATTTTATCATCCGCCCTAACCGAATCATGTGAAGAAATATATCCTTCATACTTCTCAAAATACTTATCTACACTTGAGCTAATCTTTCTAAACGTACTATCCACGCCTGTACCGTGCATGGGGAACAACTTCGCATGTAGATGATCAACACCGTAGCCTTCTAGGATCATACCGGTTCTAGCTACGCCCGGTAACGCCCTATCAATCAACAGCGCGGTTTTTTTCGCAGCCAATACCAAGTCCCGAATAACCGAGTCGGACTGCTCAAAGGCATAACTACCATAGTGCAATTTAGGAATAACTACAGTAAAGCCTGGTGTGTTAGGAAAAATTGACAAAAATGACATATGATCTTCATCCTCCCATATAATATGGCAAGGTGAAGCACCGCTTACAATCTGGCAAAAAATGCAACTCACTCAATCACCCATTTATCATTCATAATAATATTTCGTTACATATTTACAAGGTATACTAGCGGCATCCCATTCTATATAACTTGAGCGATGACTGCCGAAGACCCGAGACGCTATAAAGGCGATGACGCCTGATGACAACAGCGCAGCAATGTTAAAGTTCAGCGGACCAAAGCTAGGCATGATTGAATCAGGGAGTCTTTCCCAAGGAGTTTTGAGTTCATCATTGTAAAGTATGTTATCGTTGTCTTTTCCAGAGAAAAAATTTGCAACACAATTACTATGTAAGTAACCTCCACTGAGCACAGGAATGCGAACTTTCGAAGCCAATTCTTCAGAACGGGATACTAATGTTGGCGGATTGTCGGCCGTAATAACTATCGCTGAATAGCATACCTCACCTGAATGTTCAACAATCCCATCGAAATCCAGCTCCTTTTTAAAAGTCAAGATATCCAGCCCATCAAACCGATCATTTAGTTCCCTCGCAAGAATGTCGACCTTATACTCCCCGATATCTTTCTTCCGCCAAAATAACTGCCGATTCAGATTGCTTCTCTCGATCACATCTGAGTCTATAAAAGTGAAATTCTTGATTCCGCTTCCCGCGAGCAATAAGGCGACGCTGCTACCTATGCCTCCACATCCCACGAGGAGAATTTTGGCCGATTGAATGGCGTTAATATCTTCAAGAATATGTGCACAATTTTCTGCTTTGCATAAAAAGAAACTAGTGGTACGACTAGTCTCCGGATTCTTTAAAAGCTTACAGACAGCATGAATTTCTGCAGGGGTGCCAGACACCAAAGAACCTGAACGTTGTAGCCCTTCAGTCAAGGCAGGTATAGTCTGCTCATTGAGCTTGATAACACCATCTGGGCCATTTATAACTGTCTGACCATTGTCCAAGGTATAAAAAGTAGAAGGCGCGACGACTCCAACTTCAACCCCATCCAAGCCGTATAGGCAATAGTTTTAAGGTTTCAGCCATCAAATAATTCCCTTTATTTTTTGTGAGGGTGATGACGCTTCATCACCCCCTTCCGGTCAACTAGTTACAGCGAGGGTCTGATTTTGAGATGGCGCCTACGAGACAGCCTAGGTGAGGACCGATGGAAGCAACAGTCAATGGCTTAAGACTTTTTTCAGCAGGAACCGTCGTCAGCGGCGGGTTGTCAGATGCAGTGGTGTTGCTGCCAACACTTGCTTACGCAACAGCAGAAGCACCAAGTAGCACCGCAGCTAGCCCAATGAGACCCATTTTTGCTTCACCTTTCATATAAAATCCTTTTATTTATTGCGAGTGATTATCATGACGCATAAGGACTGTAGTCGTTCGATGCCTACGAGTCAACTGTATGAGCCGACTCTGGCTTTGGAATAAGTAGCGCACAGCCGTTAGCCGGTTATGAGTTACCGCACGCCATGGCGCCTGAGCGGGCGGCGGAGATCGTCAAGGCTGGATGCCGGCCCGCTCAGGGTTTTCGCTGGTTCCCCGTAGTAAAGCAGTCGGCAACGTGCGTAACCAAGGGCCAGAACTGATTAAACCGGTCAGTGAGGAGAGCCGCCAAGGCGACCTAGAGCTCTAAGCTGGTAGTCGGTGATTGCCTGGCACTGCGATTCTGCAATCAGGCGAAGCAGCTCGACCCTCCGAGGGCGAAGGCCATTGGCTTGAGCTTGGTGGTACTGCTTCATTGCCTCCACCGCATCGGCATACATCGGATGATCTGGAGACAGTCGGCTTGAAGTAACTGTCACAGGCGGACCTCCTCGGCAGAAAACATCACTGGATAGTATGAGGCGCCTGGCAAGCTGTTTCTTTCTCTGCTCATGAGCGTCCTCTCAAGCTTGTTGGGTGAATTACGTGAAGACGGGTCCACGACGAGCCCAGGCAAAGGTGACCACCCCAATAATGGAGCATCACGCCGAACGGGTTGACCCAATGACCTTGAGGGCGGTGATGAATGCGCCGAAGCTGCCGATAGCCACCAGGTAGAGGGCGGCACTCAGCAGTGGCTGATCCACCGGGCGGACCTTGCGTAGGTAGTCGCAGGCCGCGAGCACGACCATCACACACAGGAACAAGTCTTGGGCAGTCAGCGCTGAAATCAGGATGTTTTTCATATCAGGCACCTCGCGCCGTGACGAACGCCCCCCATGGCAGCCTTGATCGCGGGGATGATGTTCATGGCGGTGAGGCCGAGTACGAACACTACCCCGCACAGCAGATCATCGGTGACCGCAAGCTCAAGCTTTGGCGCAAGCCAGGCGGTGACCGGCGGGGTCATGTAGACCGACAATCTACTGATCGACCTGATTCCGCAGCCCAACCTTTCTTTTGCCCGCCTGTTTCCTGTTTAAGTTTTGAGGAACGGGAGCGGGTCGAAAAATCAGAAATTACCCCTTCCTTGTAGGCCATTTCCCAAAGATACTCCTCGCGCCTGATTTTCGTTGCACATGGAAATAGTCAGCCCTAGTCTCGATCCGTCGCTGCCAATTCAGCGACCGGTTTTGACGGACCGATGACGCTGTCCTCATGTGCACACTTTTATGGTGGCTGTACGTGCGGGCACCCTGTGGTGCGCCGAGTGCCAACGTCTCGGTCCGTCAACCCGCGTACAGCTGCCACCCATTGCTTGACGGCATGGCGTGGTAGCTCCTCCTTCTACGTTGGAGCCTCACCATGCTCAAGATCGTTCCAGATCCACCCCACCGGTCCCTCTGCCTTGAAGACACCCTCATCCAGGCCACGGATTACGCGCTTTGCGCTGCAACTGTCGTGCATCAGGCAATGCTGCTGCAGCCCAAGTCACCCGCGTCGATTCTGATGATGACCTCGATGCATGAACTGGAGACCTTGAGAGCTTTGCTCGAGTCCGCAATAGCCCAGGTGCAGATGCCCACTGAGCCTCGCACTACGCACTGACGTCTCGCTGATGTACTGCCTGGGCCGGCCTCTTCGCGGATACCCTCCCCGGCACTCCCTCAGCCTTGAAGACTGCCGTGCTCCCGTAGGAGCGGGTTCACCCGCGAATAGGCCCGTACAGGCTGAAGCAATCTTGGGGAAACTGAACAATGTCCACAGAAGAAACCAAATTCACCGTCGGCAAAACCACCTTCTACCAAGGTGAAAACCAGACCCATCCGCTGTTCCGCATCGAAGCCGGCATCCCTTGCCAGAGTGCCCGTGAACAGGCTTCGGAACTGATGGGCTATGCACGGGACATGACTCTGGATGGATTGATGGAAGATAAACCACAGTTGATCTGGGCTTCGCACTACCTTTGCGCGTTGGCCAAGGCACTGATGGATGATGCGGAACTGGGCATGATGCGCTGAATGACTCATCAATGACTGGGTGCCTTCAAGACCTATGCGACTCCCGATTTTGAAGGCGACCCAACGACCTAGCCCCTTGCCTCTTTTCTCGCTGGACGCGGTCCAAGATTCAGTTCCATCGATTGCGACATCAAAGCCGAACCCACACGCAAAGGCTCCGGTGCTTTGGCCTCAGAAGCGCTCATCACCGATAGCCGGCAAGATCAGCTCCCGTACGAACGAAGCCCCGGACAAGCGCAACAGCGCGTCGACCATAGTGACCACATCATGCACCGGTACCTGGCGCCGCTCGCCACGTGCTGCGGCTTGCGCCAATGGCGTGTTCAGGGAGTCGTCGGTATTCAGATAACCCAGTTGAAGCACGGTCACCGCCAGGTTGTCATCCCTGAAACCTTCGCGCAGCGCATCAGCCATGCCGTTGAGGGCGAACTTTGAGGCGCCGAACGCTACCTCCGGGCGCCCACTCTGGCGAAGAGCTGAGGTCGAACCGGTGAGGATCAACTGCGGCCGGGGCGCACCAAGCAACTTGGGCACCAGGCGCTTAAGCAGAAGCAGCGTGGCCGTGATGTTCACCTCGACCAGCCTGGTGATCGATTCGTCGCTGTCGTCAAGGAAGGCATAGTGCTCGCTGAAGGCGTGTTCTTCCCAGATGCCAACGTTGTAGATCAGGACATCCAGATCGGCAGGTGCCCGATCCGCGATCTGTGCTACAGCCGCCGCTGGCTTGGCAAGGTCGGCATCGACCCAGTGCAGATCGATGTCCGGGGCAAGGGCCAAGTCTGACGGCTGTTTGCGCGATACGCCGATCAGCGTGTCCCCTGGCTGGCCGAGCCCTTCGAGCAAAGCCCGGCCCAACCCTCTGCCGGCGCCTACGATCATCATCTTCATCTGTTGCTCCTTTTAGTTAAAACTCTCCAAACTTCCCTGGGCCGTTCAAATCCACCGGACATTCAGTACGACGAAGTGCAGCAGGATCCAGACCATCAACAGCAGATGGGTCAGTTGCAACCCTTCCTGGCGGATCCAGTAGCCGAACCATATCCCGCCCAGCAGCATCGCGAACAGGAACCCGAGCGTTGCGCTCAAGGCCAGGTTCAACCAGGGCCGCGCCACCTCCAAGCCGGCGCCAAGCAGCAGTTCATAGCAGCCAACCCAAGCCGCGAGAACGGCGGCTGCCTGTGTCAGCACGATGATCGACAAGGCCAAGCGATGGATGGCGTGAGAGGTCATCGCTCGCACCAGCAGAGGGAGGCTGATTCCGGGAGGTTGGGTCAGCGGCGCCATCGACATGGTCTCCCCGATCGCCCCGGCTGAGCTGGCAAAGGCCTGCAGGTTGTTGATCAGGCTGATACTCAGCCACAGGCTCAAGCCAATGCAGCAGGTGATCTGGAAAATCAGCAGTGAAGTCGGAGTGTCCATTCCTGGTCCTTTGTGAGTTCGTTTCCGAAAGCAGCGAGAGCGTCCGGACGCCACTCTAAAACCTTGACTTAACTCGAGGTCAATACCGGTTTACCAATAAGGCAGCCAGGGGCGACAACCTCAACCGTTTGTTAAAGCCGCCTGTAAGTCTTAGAAGTTTGTCGAGGTCTTGGGCGACCGACCGAGCCGCGCCGATCAACGCCACAGGTATGACCCACTGGAGGATCCGGGATAGAGCCAACCGGTTTGCTATGCTCTCTACTTCGGCTGGCCTGAAGGCGCCGAGCGTGTGCGGCATTGGCCAAGATGCTTGAGATTTTTCTATCCGCGTTTGTGAAAAAACGAACCAAGGAGTGGAGTAACAGAAATGCCAGCTTGTCCCCTACCCTCTGATGAAGCACTTCGTCAGCGCACACTTGATGACATGGACTTGGTCGATACGCCGGCCGAGCATTATCTTGATACCTTGGTACGACTCACCCAAGAACTAGCCCAGGTGGAGACCGTTCTGATCAGCCTAATCGATCAGGATCGGCAGTGGTTCAAGGCTCGAATCGGTATCGAGATAAGCGAGACGAAGCGTAATGTGTCCTTTTGCGGCTACGCGATTCTCGGTGAAGATACCTTGATGGTTTCCGACGCCAGGTGCGATTCACGCTTCGAGGACAATCCCCTCGTGCTGAACCCACCCTATATCCGGTTCTATGCGGGCCACCCGTTACGTGCCTCAAATGGCAAAGCCATCGGCACCCTGTGCATGTTCGATCCTCGGCCGCGGAAGCTCAGCGAGGCGCAACAGACTAATTTTCGGGACTTAGCCACGCTCACCGAGGGTTATTTGCAACTGCGGAGCCTAGCTCAGGTCAATCGCGCTCTGCGTGTTGAAATGGATCGCGGGCAGCGCAGGGCTTTGCTTGATCCTTTGACACAACTGTGGAACCGCGGGGCGTTGGCAGCATTTCAGAACCGAGAGCTTCGTTTGGCTGAGGAGCGAGGTTTACAGCTAGGTGCCGTATACGCAGACCTCGACCGTTTCAAATCCGTCAATGACGAGCATGGCCACGATGCTGGCGATAAAGTGCTCTGCGAGTGTGCCCGCCGACTGCGGGCTACGCTGCGGCCAGATGACCTGCTGGTACGCCAGGGAGGAGAGGAATTCGTAGCCTTGCTACGGGTTAAAGATAGCCAAGAATTGGCGCAGATTGCGGAGCGCTTGCGTCAGTCAATCGGCACCGCGCCTTTTTTGTTGCCCGGCGGCCCTCGGAAGATGACCATGAGCATTGGGTGCGCCCTGCTCACCCAGGGTGAGCAGATTGATGATGCAATAAAGCGCGCTGACGGCGGTCTCTATGCGGCCAAACATGGGGGGCGTGACCAGGTTGTCTATGTGCCAGCGTTATCCTGAGGAAGTTGAGACTCGGTAACATGGGGCAAGGCTCTCCCTATACGAGATGCGCTAGCGTATTGGCCACCCCGGTCTCCAAGTGGGTTCTCCTTCGCAAGCGTATCGAGCCAAGGCCGCCCTGGAGGCGCTGATTCGCGCCGCCGGGGCAGTTCGGAACTCATCCCTGAGTTTCTTTGCTGCGGTACTCGGTGGTGGTCATGCCGGCGTAGCCCCAGTTATCGGTGTCGACCTCCTCGATCACGATATGGGTGAGCTCAGGTTTCTTTCCTAGCACTCGCTGCAAGGTCTCGGTGATTTCCTTGATGACCTGGGCTTTCTGATCACGGGTGACGCCGTCGCGAGTGATGCGGACGCTGACGAAGGGCATGGTATTACTCCTATGACGTGGGGAAATCAGGGCAAGGAGGCGGGATGCCTCCCCGTTACGTTCAGCCTATTACCATTTGCCGACACTCATACCGCCGTCGACCGGCAACACCACGCCCGTGGTGAACCCGGCGTTGGCCAGGTAAAGCACGGCGTCGGCAATGTCGCTGACGCGGCCGATGTGTCCGGCCGGTTGCAAGCCGTTGAGGAAGTCGAAGCTGGCCGGATCGTGCATCGGCGTCTCGATGATGCCGGGAGCCACCGCGTTAACCTGGATGTTGTGCGACGACAGCTCCAGCGCCAGGGCGCGGGTGACCTGGTTGAGGCCCCCCTTGATCAGCACTGGCAGGGCGGCGGGCACGGCGATGTTGGGTTGCAGCGCCACAGCAGCGGTGATGTTGATGATGTGACCCTGGCGCCGCTCGATCATGTGCGCGGCGGCGGCCTGGGAGGCGTAGACCACGCCCTTGAGGTTGGTCTCCAGCATGCCTTGGATGTCTTCCGGGCTATATTCGATGAAGGGTTTGGGCAGGAAGAAGCCAGCGTTGTTGACCAACACGTCGACCTGGCCGAAGGCGTCGATGCTGGCCTGAATCAGACGGCGGGCGGTCTCAGGCTTGGCGATGTCACCGGCCACGCCGATGAAGGCGGGGCTGTCCAGTTGTGCCTTGGCCTCGGCGAGGCGTCCGGCGGAGCGGGCATTGCCGACCACATTGAAGCCACTGGCGAGGAAAGCCTTGGCCAGGCCGAAGCCGATGCCGCTGGAGGCGCCGGTGATCACTACCGTTTTGCTGTTGCTCATGTCGTTTCTCCCAATCAGGTGGCGCCGAAGAGCGCCGTTGGGAGGACTATATTTTTGCTTTAGATAAGGATAAATATGGCAGCGAGAACTTCAGTTGATACATGGTGTAATCAATGCAGCGGCATTTCGACGACGTCCTACTCGGCAGCATCGAGCTGTTCTGCCTGGCGGCGGAGCTGGGCAGCTTCACCGCGGCCGGTCTCGCGGCGGGCGTGACGCCGGCAGCGGTCAGTCGCTCGATCAGCCGCCTAGAAGAGCGCTTGGGCTCCAGACTGTTCGTCCGTACCACCCGCAGCATCCGCCTGACCGAGGGCGGGCGAGGCTACTACGAACAGTGTCGTCAGGCGCTGACCCAGCTGGTGGAGGCCGAACGGGTGGTGACCGGTCAGCAGCAGGAGCCTTCGGGCACACTGCGCATCAGCCTGCCCACGACCTACGGGCACCACCGCATCCTGCCGCTGCTGCCCGAGTTTCGACGGCGCTACCCGAAGGTGCAGGTCGACATCCACCTGGGCAACCGCAACATCGACTTTGTCGGCGAGGGCTACGATGTGGCCATCCGCGTGCGTGCACAGCCGGATTCGACCCTGATCGCCCGGCCGCTGGAAGACGCCCGGCTGGTGGTGGTGGCCACTCCAGATTACTTGGAACACGCGGGCGAACCGCAGAGCCTTGAAGAACTGGCGCAGCATGACTGCATCCAGTTCGAACTGCCCAGCAGCGGTCGGCGCATCGCCTGGCTGTTCGACGAGGAGGGCCGCGAACGGGAAGTCCTCACCGAGGGCGGCTACGTCTGCTCGGACGACGTGCTCGGTGGCGTGACCTTGGCCAAGCACGGCGCGGGACTGTTCCAGACCTACCGCTTCATCGTCGAGCGCGAGCTTGCCGAGGGCTCGCTGGTCGAGGTGCTGCGGCCCTTCGCGGGCCGCTCGCGGCCGTTCACCCTGCTGTATCCCCAAGGCCGACACATGCCGTTGCGCCTGCGAGCCTTCGTCGACTTCATCATGGACAAGCGGCGCCAGTGGGCCGCTGGCAGCTGAGGGGACGTATCACTCTGTATCAGTGCCATGGTGGATGTGGCGCCGATGGGCCAGCCTGTAGTTGGCCTTGGACCGATGTCCGGTTTAGCACCTGTCGGCCCAGCACCGGGCCGAGCCGGTGGCATGGATGGACTCACGCTCACCTCAGGCGCACGTCACGATCTCGAACGAGGTTAAGCAGCACAACCTCAAATTCGGTGGAGCGCCTGCCTCGGCGGTCAACGACTACAGCATTCCGCTCTACACCCACGCCGATCCTGGCGAGGTTGACGGCATGAGAATTCACGGTGGTGTTACCGTGAGCAGTCACGCAAAAGTCACGCACATGAAAAAGGCCACTCCTTTCGGAAATGGCCTAAGTCATTGAAATATATGGTCGGGACGGAGTGATTCGAACACTCGGCCCCTTGCACCCCATGCAGCGCATCTAAGCCTTGTAAACCTATGATTTTATTGAATATATAGCTTACTATAAGTCACCAAAATTAAGGGTTTTCGAGCTTTTTGCAAACGAAAACACGCGGCCTGCAGCCAGGGTTTTGCGCAACCCGATCCTCTCGCGCTGACTGTTCGAGGCTTGATTTCGCAGATCGATGGTCCACGCCAGGTGAATGCTGCCGGCAGATTGTCGCGTCTGCAATCAACCAAAAGCGGACGTAAGCGAAGACGGTCCACCCTGCGCTTTTCTCACGGGTAATTGCGAAGTGGTGCAGGCACCGGCACTGAGCGATGCGCTGCATCCGGCCATCAGCAATTTGTTCATCCAGACCAAGCTGATTCAACCGCTGCAGGCCATCCTCTGCACACGGTGCCCCCGCTCACTGCAGAACGCAGTGCCATGGATGTGTCATGTCCTGTAGCGCACTGATCGATACCTACAATGTAGAACCCTATGTCGTAGCCGCCGACGTCTACGCCATAGTCCCCCACGCAGGGCGGGAAGGCTGGAGCTGGTACACGCGTCCGACGGGCAGGACGTACCGCCTGATCACCGAAAGCCTGCTGCTCCTGCAACGCAGCGGTGACACCTCGCTGCTACCGGCAGGTTGGCCGGATTGTGTACTGCACTACCGTTTTGGTAATACCCACTACCGCATTGAAGTGCGCAACAGCGCCAGCCCCGAACCGACCCTCAGCCCGGATGGCCAGTTGCTTGTCCATGCCACGCTGCAAGTGAAGGATGATGGAAAGCTACATCAGGTAATCGCCCAGTGCCAACGCTGCCTCTTGCCTACGAACTGAACCGTCCAACAGCGGTTGCACACCGCTGTTTGAACTGATCGCCAACATGTTGGGCGTACGTCGTGAAGGGGTAACTGAGGCGGCGGGCAAACTGCAGCGTCTCGGTGTGATCGAATACAGCCGGGGCAACATCAAGGTACTCGACAGAGTCCGCTTGGAGCAGCTCAGCTGCGAATGCTACGCCGTGGTGAAGAAAGAGACTGAACGGCTGCTGCCATACCTGTCGCTCCCGTACCCTGCCGTTTGACTGTACAAAGGTCACATCGCGCTTCAGACCATCAGGTGCCAAAGCCTATCGTTAGATCAGCTGATCGATCAGTACCGCGTTGCTATAGATGAGGCTACCGTCGTTGGCCCGGTGACCGATCAGATGGAAGTGGCCACGCAGGGTCGAATCCAGGTAGACGCGCATTCGACAGTCGGACAGCGGGCCATAACCTGGTAGTAGACGCAGTTCCAGGGTGGACAGATTGACGTCTACCATAACGTCTGGTTCATGGGTTCGTTGCAGGCGTTCCTGCGCTTGTTCCAGCAACAGGTGGTCGTTGCCATTGAGGCAGAAGTGGATATCTTCCAGCGCGATGTTTTTCGATTCGTTGCCGGTCTTGCACCAGCCTTCTATGGTAAAGGTACTCATGCTGACTCCATTGAATGTTCAGCGGACCGGTTGCCCGGTACGAGTGCTAGGTCGTTGGCAAACAAATGAATGTAACTCCAAGTGCTCGCCTCTAGGCGCACCTCGTCTATGAGTTTTGTGATGGCAACTTCGCTCTGCCATTGCTCAGGTCCGATGGCGGTGACGAAGGTTTCGACGGCCCCCGTACCCGGTTTCCGGAAAAGCAGGCTCAACGACCTGTCCCTGCTCTTGGAAGGAGTACAGGTAAGCGGCGCGAACGCGGATATCAGCCGTCGTTTCGCATCTTGGAATGTCACCATTGCCTTTGACTCCTGTGTACGGCCGAAAGTGGGACACGCCCGCTTGGCCTCTACGGAGGGACGCGTTAGCCCTCTTGACCCCTCTCCATTGAGAGACAGCGGGGGAGTCAATATTTGCAGCATCAGCATCGTTGGTCGGTACGCTATCGAACATTTACCACCGGTTTCGGCAGGAGTTCACCCGTCGTCCTGGCACCGCGTTGCCTACCAACTGCAGCCCTTTTCGACCGGACCGGCGCTCCGGCAAGGCCACTCCCACAGGTACAGAGTAGTGCTTGAGCATGGCGCCGTGCCTGGGTGCGGCCTTTTACTATGAACATGCTTCATCCTACAGCCGCTGGTGGACCTGGTCTGTGCGCCTACGCACCGACGCGGCTACGCTTATCGTCCATCATTTTGCTATTAGAGCCCCTAAACAGTACCAGGAGATCATCATGCGCAAGCGTACCGAAGTCGCCCTTGAGGAGCCGTCGGCGGGGGCACGTACTCCTCTCGCGCAGCGATATGAATCGGCTGCTGAGCGTTATTCCTTCCGTGATGACAAAAAGGCAGCCGGCGGCAAACCGGCTGAAACACCGTCCGCGGGAGAATTGCCGTACTCACCACATCATGATCGAAACGCCGCGATGGGCATCGGCTCGATCACCCAGGCATGTCCTGCAAGCGCAGGTCACTCATGACGACCAGCAGGGGCTTATGGCAGGAGTCAGCATCGAGGGAACCAAGATATCAAGAATCTAGCGCTGAGTAGTGTGGCGCTTCGTCATGACTTGCCACCAAGGCCATGGTTATCAGGAGCGGGGATTGCGGGCTGAGCCGACGTGTAAAGCAAAGTTGGCCAGTATAGCGCAGCCATGCCTGGCTGCGCTCTTGTTCAGGGGCTAGATGTACGGCTGGCCACTGAAGCCTCTTGGGAGGCGCTGCAGGCCGGGCATTTTAGCAAGTCTTTCCTGCCAGGATGCACGCCAGCCTTGTTTCACATGGACTTTCAGCAACTTCCGGGAGGCTCTGCGCGCCGCGTTTCGCATTTCCTTGCGGGCGCTCTGGAAAACCTCGGTGTTTCTGCAGCTTCGGCACTTCACGCGGCCGGGCTCGCCAGTGGAAAAGAGGTTGCTGCCATGGCGGCCGCAGGCCAAGCGGCCGTCAACTTTGAAGTGAGTGATCATGGATAGGTTTCCTCTTCGCTCGGATGTGGCACTGCTGTGCATCGTCAAGCTCCCGATAGAGTGTTTGACGTCCGCCGCCCCGTAGCGATCATGGGACACGGGTCGGAACTTTTCGTTACCTCAGGAGATCCAGCCTCGCCAACTACTGGCCTGTTCCTGCCATACAGCCATGGCTAGCCTCCCTTCTTGATATCCTCCTTGATGTCGCCAGCACTTTCCTGGAACTCTCCGATCGCCTTTTGCACCTTGCCTTTGTTCTCCAGTGACCTGTTTCCGAGCACCTTTCCAGTGCTTTCCTTGATTTGGCCGGAAACCTGTTTGACTTTGCCTTTCACTTGATCTTTGTTCATGGGGCACGCTCCAACGGCAGCGCGAGGGAAAGGCCGCTGGATGGTGGAGCCGGTACACACCGTACTCGTAGCGGCCAGAGTAGGTACTTTGTCAGCAATGGGGGCGGCCGTCAGTGCGTTAGCGCACCCTGACAGCTTGATGTCGACACTATATTGGCCAAGGGCTGTGCCCGGATGGTGCTCATCTCATCCAGCGTCGGCACGCAGAGGGATCCAAAGCCTCGCCGTTCCTCTCTGGGACAGCTTCAATTCTACATATAAGGGGTCCGCTTCTGGCCGGTACCTGCCTACCGCGAGTGGCCGCTATCGACCCAATCGGCCAATCGACGCAAAGCGCAGATTGAGGCAGCAATTCTAAAACAAGTACCGGAAAGATGGTTGGTGGTGGTAAACAATGCATGTAGGAGCAAAGCAAACCAATGCAACCCAGACCAGGATCGGGTCAGCCAATACCTGGCTGACATACCCCTGCAGGGCGGTGATGGCGAAAATTCTCAACCCGCTGCAACGGCGCCCTCACTGCGGACCTTCTGCCGTTCTCGTTCAATTCCCGACAGCATGCCGATGCCCCAGTGCCACTGGGCCATGAGCCAAGCTCACCAAGTGGAATATCATACTGGCACTGGGGCGATTCCATACCTGCGCGAGGAGCCCAGCTCGAGCGCAATCAGCGCTGGCATGTCGAGTATTTCCACCTGTCGGCCGTGCAAGGTGACGATGTGCAGCGCGCGCAAGCGAGCGACCGATCGGCATATAGTTTCCAGGCGCAGCCCAAGGTGGGACGCCATATCGTCACGCGACATGCGTAGAGTAAACCTATGGGAGGAGTAGCCACGGCTGACGAAGCGCACGGACAACCCCAGCAGAAAACTGGCCAGCCGCTGCTCGGCTGAAAAGTTGCATAGCATCAGGACGCGCTCATGTTCGCGGATGATTTCCCGGCTCATCAGGCGATTCAAGCTCTGTTGCAGAATAGGAAAAACGCGTGCCAAGGTCTGCAGCGAGTGGTATGGAATAGGGCAGACAAAGCTGTCTTCCAAGGCGATTGCGTCGCAGACATGGTGTTCTGTGGCGATGGCATCAAGCCCCAGTACATCACCCGGCATCCAGAAATTGATGACCACGCCCTTGCCCTCGTCATTATTGAGGTTGGTCTTGAAACTTCCGGAATGTAAGGCATAGAGGGACGTTAACGGCACGTTGGCGTTGAACAATGCTGCGCCTTTCCTGATGCGAATACGCGGTGAGATTAGCCCACTCAGGCAACTACCATGGTGCGGCAAACCTATTGGTAAGCAAAAGCCGTTGATCCGGCATTCATTGCACAGGAAGGTAAATGGGTTTGAATGAAGTAGCGACAGCCCGCACATGTTTGCAGGCTGAATTAGCCGCTGGACGTCGGTGAGGCCCGACATATCAAGCCTCCTTCGCTGGTGGGTGTTTATTGCCCGCCACCCGACCGTGCTCTGCGCTATAGCCCGTGATCACGTCCAGCGAGTGAGGTGCGTTGAGCCGCGAATTCAAACGCTCGGCAAACCGATCAGCTTCACAGGACGTGTAGAAGCTGACCCGCCACTGGTCCATGTGGACCCGCCAGCGATTCTGTTCGATGTTGCTCACTACGTAGACGTTCATCGGAGTCTTCCGAGCATGCATGAGCAAGGTGCCGCTTTTGAGTTAGCAGCGTGATGGCGTCCCAGCCCGCAATTGCGGCGAAGCTCAGGGCGTGATCGCCACTTTCATCACGCCGTCGCGCTGATTTGCAAACAAATCATAGGCAGTCTCAATGTCATCAAGGCGGAATCGGTGGGTGACCAGGGTTGAGACGTCAATTCGACCGCTGGCGACGACTTCCATCAGCCGGCGCATCCGTTCTTTTCCGCCCGGGCAAAGCGTACTCACGATGCGGTAGTCGCCCAGCCCGGCAGCGAAGGCGTCCAGCGGGATGCGCAGATCGGCGCTGTAAACGCCCAGGCTGGACAATGTTCCACCTGGACGCAGGACGCGCAGCGCCCATTCGAAGGTGGCTTGGGTGCCGAGCGCTTCGATGGCCACGTCCACGCCGCGGCCTTCGGTCAGTGCCATGATCTGCTTTACCACATCGCCTTGCTTGAAGTCGACTACGTACGAAGCCCCCATTTTGCGTGCCACGCTGATGCGGGCAGCAACGGTGTCGACCCCAATAATGGCGGTGGCCCCAAGCATCCTGGCGCCGGCGACGGCGCAAAGTCCGATTGGGCCCAGGGCGAATACGGCGACCGTGTCACCGATTGCTACGCCACCACGTTCCGCGCCGGAAAAGCCCGTGGACATGATATCTGGACACATCAGCACCTGCTCGTCGCTGAGCTTGTCAGGGATGTGGGAGAGGTTGGCCATGGCGTCTGGCACCCGAACGTATTCAGCTTGGCAACCATCGATGATATTGCCGAGCTTCCAGCCCCCGACAGCCTTGAAACCATGGACTGTACCGGTGCCGTCCTGTGAGCCACAGCCGCACAGGCAAGCATTGCTGTGGCCGCTGGGCGTGATGGCACCGGCAATGACACGCTGCCCTTCCTCAAAACCCATGACTTGCGAGCCCAGCTTCTCGATAACCCCTACGGGCTCGTGACCGACGGTAAGCCCCTTCGCAACGGGGTATTCGCCACGCAGGATGTGCACATCGGTGCCACAAATTGTGGTAGTGGTGATCTTCACTAGAGCATCCAGTGGACCTATCTCAGGTATAGGTTTGTCGTCGAGCACGATGCGGTTATTCTCGACGAAGATAGCCGCCTTCATGAGTGACATGGCACGCCTCCGGAGATTTCAGAATTATTTTTTCCAGTTACAGAGTGCGCCCAAAAAGCTAATAAGTATTGGCCTGCGGCAGTTACACCGCCAGCCGGTACGCCCGTTGGTCAGTGCGCACTGGAATCTAATAAACATCAAATCTGGAAGGCGCCGCTGGCAAATAATTGGTCTACTCGCAGACATTGCCAATGTTGCGCCATGTGTAGTTCACAAAGGTATGTCGCTGCACAACGTTATTTTTTGGCTATCTCAAGGGCTTGGCCACGGTCGGC
Source organism: Pseudomonas sp. YQ_6 (assembly GCF_043103245.1). Taxonomy (NCBI): domain Bacteria; kingdom Pseudomonadati; phylum Pseudomonadota; class Gammaproteobacteria; order Pseudomonadales; family Pseudomonadaceae; genus Pseudomonas; species Pseudomonas sp. YQ_6. The sequence continues at coordinate 47,458 of NZ_JBICJR010000017.1, read as the reverse complement.
CTAGACAAGGATCAGGCTTCGGCAGTGATGCGTGAAGGATATGTGCAACAATAGCGTCAATGGCTGGGAACTCAAGCGCGGCACCGCAGTGTCATGTTCAGCATCAGGTCGATACTTAAAATCGGCAACTGTGAAGCTGCCCGAGGAGGCAATCTGAAGAACAATAGAGCGATGAAAGTCTGCTATATCGGGTCGAAAGCGGTCAGTGCTGAACCGCATCTATCGACAAAAAGGAATTATTTGCAAACGGAATGTTCGACCCTATCAAGCCTGATCAGACTGGATCTGTAGGTTCACCGTCCAATAATGCAGCAGTAGTGTGAGATTCGAACCTCAGGCCGCGCCACAAGCGGCCTGTCCATCGCCCCTGTCTAATACAGCTCTGCCAGTTTCAACGATTTTGGCCCAGTAAAACCGAGAAGCTTTCGAGCAGTTTTAGACAGTTTCAGCCTCCCACCTAGGCGTTCTGCCAACCACGATCCGTCCTCCATCGTCACTTACCCCCTGCTCTCACAGTCCGCTTTCGACCCATCGCTGCCAACTCGAATGAGCAACACCCGAGCTTTTTGTTTGTCGGCCAGGCGGGCTGCAACCACGCACCCCGTCGTGCCGACACCACAGACTATGAAATCGAAGTTCCGATCACACAGATGATCCATGCGTCGATGCCGTATCGATGCAGAGTGAAACTCAAGAACGCTCAGGCGTGTCGTGAGCAGCGATCACTGCTCGCCAACACTGCTTACCGCCTTGAGAATCACCTTGGCCACTTCGCCAGGCTGTGACTGCTGCGGCACATGGCTGGCGCGCAGTTCGGTCAGGGTGGCGCCGATACGCTTGGCACTGGAGCGCTGGATGTCGGGGTGGATCATGCGATCGTCAGTGGCGAGCAGGTACCAGGACGGCTTGGTCTTCCAGGCAGCGACCGTGGTCCGATCATCGAAGGCCGATGCCTTGATCGGGCCTTGGGTAGCGGTCATCACTGCGGTTTGTGCCGCCGGGAGATCCTGGGCGAAGTCCTTGGCCATGCCTTCTGCTGTCAGGTATAGGAAACCGTTGCCGTCTGCCTTGATCTGGCTGATGCCAGGCGGGGTAGGCGCGCCCTTGCCCTGTTCGCCACTGAACTGGCCTGCATCAGGTGCGAAGGCGGCGACGTACACCAGGGCGCTGACTTTCTCATGGGCGCCGGCTTCGCTGATCACGGTGCCGCCCCAGGAGTGGCCGACCAGCACCACGTTGCCTGACTGGTTGTTCAGCACGCGCTGCGTGGCGGCAACGTCGTCGGCCAGCGAGGTCAGCGGGTTTTGCACCACCGTAACCGCCACCCCTTCAGCCTGCAAATACGGCACTACCTTGGCCCAGTCAGAGCCGTCGGCGAAGGCGCCGTGTACGATGACCACCGAAGGCGTTGCCTCGGCAGCCTGGCTGACACTCACCATAAGGGTGCTGGTCAGGGCGAAGGCGGCGGTGACGAGTTGCGACTTGAATGCTTTCATGGGCTGAACTCCTGTGTTGGGAGTTCAAATTCTGCGGACCCACATGCTTGGCGGGTATCGGTCATTTATCCGACCCTGAGGCTTTTTTCATGGATAGCGCGCTACGATTCGACATCTCATTGAGCGGCGCACTGGGTGCTATCTCCCAGGTCGGCGACCTCAGCATGGGCCAGCCTCTTGGCCACTCCCAACGTGTTGCCCGCCTGGCGCAGATGCTAGCCCGCGCCATGCACGGCGAAGGCGAGCATCTGATGACAGCGCAGCAGGTCGCCTTGCTGCGCTGGTCCGGCTGCACCGCCAACGCCGATGGCTTCGCCCATCTGCTGGGCAATGATGTCGATGGCCGCCGCGCGATGCTCGACCAGACCCTGGGCGCCGAACAGATGAACGCCGTGCATCAAGCGGCACCGCTCGCCGTGGTGCACTGCGAGGTGTCTGGCCAGATCGCGAAAACGCTCGAACTTGGCGCAGCGGTCGAAGCCGGCTTGTGCCGGATATTCGAAACCTTTGACGGAACCGGCAGGCCGTTTGGTGTGAGCCATGTGCACATTCCGGACGCGGCCTACCAAGTGGTACTGGCCGGAGACCTGGACATCCTCAGCCGCGCCCATGGCCTGGACACGGCGCTGAGCTGGATCAACGAACAGGCCGACCGCCGCTACCCCGCCGCCCTCGCCGCCTTGCTGGTGCGCAATGCCAAGGTATGGTTAGCGGAACTGGAAACAACGCCCGGTGGGCTGGACGACACCCGGCTCGAACGTCCCGTGTCACTGACGCTGGTGGGTGATGTGATCGATCTGAAGTTGCCCTGGCTGGCAGGTTACTCCCGGCAGGTGGCGCAGATTGCCGTCGAGGCCGCCCGCTTGTGGGGACTGCCAGAGCCCGACCAGACGGAGATTGGCAAAGCCGCGCTGATCCATGGCCTGGGGCGGGCAGCCGTCTCCAATCAATTGTGGAACACCGCGGGGCCGCTACCCTACGGCGCCACAGAACGTATCCACCTCGTCCCTTACTGGACGCACAAGGCATCACGGCAGATCACTGAGCTGACCATCCCTGGCGAAATTGCCGCCCATGCCTACGAACGGCTCGACGGCAGCGGCTACTTTCGCGGTGCATCGGCCGATGCCCAGTGCGCCGCCTATCGCTTGCTCGCCAGCGCTGTCGCCTGGGTAGCGTTAAGAAGCGCCAGGCCCTGGCGACCCACGCATAGCGAATCGGAGGCGGCGCGGCTGCTCAAACAGGACGCCAGCCGCGGCCTGTTTGACGCTGAAATCTGCACAGCGGTAATCGCTGCCGCACGTGGCGAACGCCGACTGCCTCAGCCGAAAAGCACGCTGCTCACCACCCGCGAGTGCTCCATCCTCATTGAGATCAGCCGTGGCGCCAGCAACAAGGAAGTAGCGCGGCGACTGGAGATCAGCCCGAGTACCGTACGCACCCACATGGAAAGCATTTTCCGCAAGCTGGGTTGCTCCACCCGCGCGGCCGCCACCTTGAAGGGGCTGACCCTGGGCTTGATCGCCTGAAAGCAGGCGCTTGGGGGCAGTCGGTGAATTATCATAGCTGGTCTTTGCTCGGCAGATTGTCGCGGGCCATGGCAGTGAATGCCTTGAGCGCAGCGGAGGGGTTGCGCCGGTTCGGGTAGTACAGGCACAGGTTGTCTCTGGGCGGCGTCCACTCTTCCAGCACCCGCTCGAACTGTCCGGCGTCCAGTTCAGCCTGAACGTCCTGCTGCATAAAAAAGCCCAGCCCCACGCCTGCCTGCACCACCGCCTTGGCGACACTAGGCTCGTCCAGGGTGAGCTGGCCAGTCACATCAAGCCGGGTCACCTCCCCCGCGCGTTCAAAATGCCAGGGGTAGATCGCCCCATTGGGTAGGCGGATGCGCATGCACTGATGCTGGAGCAGGTCCGCCGGGCTACGCGGCCGGCCGTGCTTGGCGAAGTAGGCAGGGGAGCCGACCACGGCATAGCATTGCGGCTGGCCGAGCTGAATAACGATCATATCGCTGGGCACAAGATTCGCAGAACGTACGCCCAGATCGAAACCGTCCGCGACTATGTCCACCAGGCGACCTTCGGTCACCAAATCGATATGCACCTTCGGGTAACGCTGCAGAAACTCCAGCACCAGCGGCAGCAACGCGGCGCGGGCGGCACTGGCGAAGGCATTGATGCGCAACACGCCTGACGGCCCGGCATTGTGCGAACGCACCGCTTCCAGCGCCGCTCGCACTTCCTGCAGAGCCGGACCGACCTGCTCCAGGTACATAGCCCCCGCCGCGGTCAGAGACACGCTGCGGGTGGTGCGATTGAACAGCCGCGTTTCGAGGCTCGCCTCCAGCTTGGCAATGGTGTTGCTCAATGCCGTGGTCGAAACATCCAGATCAATGGCTGCCTGTCGAAACGACGCCCTCCGCGCCACGGCCAGTACAGCTTCCAGCTCATTGAGACCAAGGCGCGAATCTGCCACGTAATTGTCCTCATATTCGGGATAGGTCGTTAATGTCTATCCCAGTTGAGCAAACTATCAACTGAGCGGCAAGATCACAGTCGTAAACCCCAACCACTGTGAGAGGAGATCAGGCCATGAACCTGCAACTGCCTGACGCCGTACAAACCTACTTCGATGTCAGCAATGGCGGCGACATCTCGCTCCTTGCCGCCTGCTTCTGCGCGGACGCCAGGGTGACCGACGAAAACCGCACGCACCAGGGCATTGCAGCCATCGAAGCCTGGCAACAGGAGGCCCGCCAGGCATTCACCTACAGCGTCGAGCCGCTGGCGGCGACGCAGAATGACGATTCGCTGAGCGTAACGGCGCGTCTGGTCGGTAACTTCCCTGGCAGCCCGCTGCAGCTGAATCATCTATTCCTGCTGCACGACGGCCAGATCCGCTCACTGGAGATTGCGCCATGAACCTTGATCTTGGCGGCAAGCAAGTGCTGGTCACCGGCGGCACCAAAGGCGTCGGCCGCGCGGTCGTCGAGCTGTTCCTCGCAGAGGGCGCCAAGGTGCTGACCTCGGCTCGGCAGGCAACCAGCGATCTGCCGGCTGAGCTGTTCGTGCAGGCTGACCTCGCGACCCCAGAAGGCTGCGAAACACTGGTAACCGCAGCTAAGCAACGGCTGGGCAGCATGGACATCATCGTCCACGTCCTGGGTGGTTCGTCGGCACCGAGCGGCGGCTTCGCGGTGTTGGATGACGCGCAGTGGCAACGCGAGCTCGACCTGAACCTGATGCCGGCCGTGCGCCTGGATCGCGCCCTGCTCCCATCGATGCTGCAGCGCAAGAGCGGCGTGATCATCCATGTAACCTCGATTCAGAACTGCCTGCCCTTGCCCGAAGCCACTACGGCTTACGCAGCGGCCAAGGCGGCGCTGTCGACCTACAGCAAAAGCCTGTCGAAAGAAGTCTCGCCACAAGGCGTGCGTGTTGTACGGGTGTCGCCGGGCTGGATCGAGACCCAAGCGTCGGTCGCCTTGGCCGAGCGGCTGGCGCAGGAAGCCGGTACGGACTACGCAGGCGGCAAACGCATTATCATGGATGCACTCGGTGGTATTCCACTCGGCCGCCCTTCCACGCCGTCAGAAGTTGCTGACCTGATTGCCTTCCTGGCATCGCCTCGTGCGGCATCCATTACGGGGAGCGAGTTTGTAATTGACGGCGGGACAGTGCCAACGGCCTAGCTGTAGTTGCTTCGCATAAACGCGTCAACCACCGGAAAAGGGGACATGGAAAGGGGACAGATTTATTTGCTGCTGACCGTCCCCTATTGGCCGATTGCAGCCCTTCGCCTTCAGCTACCGCACAGCAATGCGGTTTGTGGATGCGATGGAGGCCGGCGCCGCGAGCAAACAAGCCACAGCAAATCAGCAATCACATCCACCAGCCTGTACGAAACTATAAATTCGAACTTCCAGCTTCAGCGGTTAGGGTAACTGACCTTAGTAAATAGAAGGCAGACAAGCGTTCCTAGCCAGCGGTCCAATGCCTTCTAAACACTCTTTGCTTTCCCATCATCAGTGTAATAGTTATAGATCCAATCACTCAGGAAGTACTCACCTTTATAGTAACCAACATCCAAATGCTTTCTAAAACGCTTTCGACTAGTTTTCCAATAAATAAAGGCATGCGTTAACATCAGGATAGCTTCGGTAGGCTCCAAAAAGGCGTTTCTGAAAATGAGGATCACCCCGTGACCGAACAACAGCACGACGAAAGCAAGCTCGAGCGGGTCATCCGCAAGATCAAGCGCTGCCTGGCCCTATCCAAAAGCTCGAACGAAAACGAGGCCGCCACTGCTATGCACCAGGCCCAAGCGCTGATGCGCGAGTATCGTCTGACCGAGCTGGATGTGCGCCTGAGCGATGTGGATGAGGTCCAGTCGGAGAAGTCCAGAGCGAACCGCCGGCCTGGGACCGGCACCTGAGCAGCATAGTGGCCCAAGTGTTTGGGGTCAGGCCTCTGTCGTACCGGCACTGGTGCGAAACGTACGGCCGCAGAGTTGATCGGGCGCTGTTTGTTGGGGTTTCACCAGCCCCGCAGATGGCGATGTATGCCTACGAGGCTCTGCTGGTAAAGCTGACCTTAGCACGCCGTGAGTACGTGGCACTTGTCCGTTCAGGCAAGCGCCGCAGCGACTACTCGGCCGAGACCGCCGGTGATCATTTCGCTCTCGCCTGGGTGTCGGCGGTTCAAGGCAAGCTCCATGAGCTGCTACCTCGCGGAGAGGAAGATCCAGCCCTCACCCATTGCTCGGATGGTCGCAACCTAGTCGCTGTTGAGGCGCAGGACCAGGCATTAATAGAGCAGTACCTGGCAGGTCAGGAGATCGGCAAAGCCCGGAAGGCACCGAAGGTTGAGCTGGATCTAACCGCACAGATCGCCGGACTACTCGCTGGCCAGCGTGTTGAACTCAACCCCGGGCTTGCCACAGCTGGCCAGGATCAATTCAGGCTAGAAAGCGCATGACCATGAACCCCTAGGGATTAAGGAACATGGCGCTCACCGCGTTGATGCGATCCTTCACACCGGGGTTCTGTGAGTCGACCACAACGGTGAAACCAGCCTTCTTGAGCAGCGACAGGTCCGACTCGCTGGCGTTCTTGCTGCTGGTGTTCTGTCGGCTGGCGTCTGGGTACACGGAGACGCTGTGCCCTGAGAAACGCACCTTTATCTTCTCGATCATGTCAGGCGTGTCGCGCCCCGAGTGGAACTCGTCCAGCGCCAGCGGCAAGCCGTCACGGACCAGGTATACAACCGCGGCCATCTTCATGACGTTGAAGTCCATACCGATGTGTATGGCCTCACCCGGCTTGATGCGCTCGCTGGTGTGGCACTCAGCCCGGTCGAAGGTGTAGTAGACGACCCCGGCATAGTTCTCGAACCCGGCCTCATACTCCTGGCGGAACGTGCGCGGGTCCATCTTGCGCCGAGCGGCGTCCAGCTCATCGGCCGGAACGTTGCCGCCCTGCAGTGAGGTGTATTGCCAGCTCTTGTGGTCAGGCTCTCCGCCCGGCTGCCCGTCGCGGTAGGTGTCGTAGCAGTGGTTGACCCCTTTCGGCGTGCCGATGCGCAGCGCATGCCCGCCTTTACGCGACTCCCCGGTCTGGGGAATCGTGTATTGGCAGGTCGAGAGCATCGGCCTGAGCACTTCTTCCCAGGCTGCCCACGAGCAGTCTGCCCATTCATCCACCAGGACGAAGAACAGGCCGGAGCTCCGCAGGTTGTCGTAGTTGTCCAGGCCGACCACACGCATGATGTGGCCAGACTTTAGAGTGATCGAACACTCCGTCTCGTTCGGTCGGGCGGCGCGCCATGCCTCGGGGATGGCCTGCTTTAGCCGGCGCCAGAAGACCCGCTTGGCCTGCTTGAACGTCGGAGCGCCATACCAGATCTCATCCTCGACACTCACGCCCCACTCAGCAGCCAGCCGGGCCGCGCGGCGCATTTCTGCCTTGCCGAGGAAGGTTTTGCCGAATCGTCGCCCGCACACCGCATCACGGAAGCGCGCCTCAGGCTGGAAGCCCCAGACGTAAATGTTCGCCTGTTTCGGCGTCAACTTCACCGGTGGGTCAAAGGTACGGGGTAGTCGGGACACCTTCATCTGGCTCCAGCTTGTACTCAGCAACGGCGTGCTGCTGGTCCGCCTGGGAGCCCAGGGGCTTGTCGGGTTCGATCTTGCGGTTGACGTACATGTCGCCGCATTCCTTGGCCGCCTGCTCGTACAGCTGGGCAGTCAGCGCTAGGTTGCGCATGTTCTCGGCCTTCTCAGCCATTCGCCCTAGGCCGCGAAGCCGGAAAGCTCTGTTCGCGATGGGAATCTCGGCTGTTTCCTCGCGGAGCCGCTTGCGTGTGTCCTCGAACAAGGCCACCCAGCGCTTGGCTAGGCCCTTGCCGGAGTACTTCGTGGGATCGTGCGTCTCCACCTGCTGGCGGGTCACTGCGATGCTGAATTCTTTCTGGACGGCCTCTACCACCTGTGAAGGCTGTCGAAGCACGCCAAGGCCTGAACAATAAAGGCCTTCACGTCGTTGCTGAGGGCTGCCATAGGCTTTCAGGGTTATGGATGCTGCCGGTGTCGGCAAGAATCTCGGCCTTAAGCCAAGCCCATATTTCAGGGGCAGGAGCCAAGCGGATACTGAAGTCGGATAGCTCGGACAGTTCAAGCAGTGACGATGGAGGATACGGCCTATCCATAGGTCACCTTGTGCTTGAAATGATGTTGCGGTGCCGGGACGGCAGCAGTCTATTCAGTGCAGGAGGGAGTACTAAGCCAAAAGGCGATTGGCTCAACGCAAGCTATGCATGGTGATTGCCCCATCTGGCTGCCATGCGGCATTCCACTTCAAGCGCTCGCACGAGAGGCCGACCCGATTAACTCTTATCATCATGCACAGTGACCCTCACTCCCGTAGCCACGATCTCGTACTCAGTTTCGGAAATCTTGTTCACGGCACCACCCATTTGCATTTCGAAATGCTTCAAGCCTTCATGTCGAACCATTCCGCTCGAAGAGCGCTCAACGGTCTCGTCTTGGTAGATGTAGATGACGTACTCCACATTATCCGTGCCAAGCCCAACTATTCTTCCAACATATTTATCTGCCATGTCCGGACTCCTCGCGTGAAGCCTCAAGGTAGCGGGTGCCAACAGATCAATCCACTGTATTGGAGCGTTAATCATGAATATGATGCTGGTCTGAGCGTGAGCACGCTCATGCAGCAAGGGGCGAGCCGGCACGGTAGGCTCGTTCCATCGCCTCCCAGTCGGGTTGCTTGGTGGTCATGGATAGATCCTGATACTTGAAATGGTAGCGCGTTGAAGGTATTGGTTGAGATCAGCTCTCCCGAAAGGCCAATCATGCAGCTTTGCTTCAGGCATCTCAGCGACGTTTCCACCGAAGACATCATCGCGCTCAACAACAACCCAGATGTCTTACGCCAAATGCCCTTGGGGCGTCCCGACTTTGACGAAAGCAAGTGCAAGGCATGGGTCGCTCAAAAAGAGGCCCAATGGGCTCTTGATGGATACGGTCCCTGGGCTTTTTTCGTGGAAGATAAATTCGCCGGCTGGGGTGGCCTGCAGCAGGAAGACGGTGACGCTGATCTTGCTTTAGTGCTTCACCCAGATTACTGGGGGCTGGGCAGAGTAATTTTCGATGAGATAGTGCGGCGCGCTTTCCAAGAGTTGGGCCTGGACTCGATTACCATACTGCTCCCACCCACCAGAACTCGTATCAAAGGTGTACTTCGTCTAGGTTTTGTTCACGACGGAGACGTTGATATCGACGGTACGCCCTTCGCACGCTATCGACTCCTCGCAAGCACTAGCGCAAAAATCTCGTAACCTGTTTTACCTGGCGACCATCCTGTGCGTCTCGGCATGGGCATGACCGTGCAGCAGGCCGACCAACAGACCTTGGGGAAGGCCAGCTTCTTTGGCTGCGTCGATAGCCTTCACGATGGCCGTATCGAATTCGGCTACCGCATGGACGATATCCATGCTGGCCGGCAGCTCATGGCGTATGCGGGTTACGTTACTCATGTTCACTCCCGCGCCACGAAACGGCGCATCTCGAATTGGTGGCGCCCCTACCCCGGCTGGAACACATGGCCGCGCCGGGCAACCGCGTACAGGACGATCCCCAGCTTGAGGATCACGCCGTACAGGGTGGGAACATGGCCGTTCATGGCCAGGACGAACGAGCCGAACGCTCCAATGGCCACTAGGTAGAACGCGACGGCCAGTAGCGGCGCATCCGTTGGTCTGATCCGGCGCAGGTAGTCGCACGCAGCGATCACCACCAGCACGCTCAGAAAAGCATTCGCGCCGATCAGAACTGAAATCAGGGTCGAGCTCATCAGGTAGCTCCTTTGGCTCCGAACGACCCCACGAGCGACTTCAGCACCGGGATGATGTTCATTGCCAGAAGGCCTATCAGAAAGGCCACGCCGTATTGGGTTTCTCCGCTCGCGCCAAGGCTGAAATAGCTGATGGCGAGCGGGGTGCAGAAGACTGCCGAAGCGAAACCGGTGAAGAAGGCGGCGACCGCCTGGCCCCGGGTGAGGCCTCGCAGAAAGGCCAGCGAGAGGATCGCTCCTGCGAAGCCGCCAATGATCACGCCGTACTTACCAGCAGGACGCCGGCAGTCGTGCTTGCTGGTTCGGCCATGTGTGGATCCTAGAAGAAAAGGCCCGGCGAGGCCCTATTCAGGGACCGGGCAAACGTGCGGAGCAGCACATAACGAAAAGCCCCGGAAGTTCCGAAGCTTAGGATGGTAAGCGTACATCCGTTGATCTGATGGGGAGCTAATTCACCTGAACAAAAAACCGCCCGAAGGCGGCTAGCTAGTGATTATTAGCGCTATCCCAATCAATCGGGCGCGTCAATCAGCCCAAATGTTCTATTTCATGACTTTCGCGGATCATTTTTAAGATCTTTGTCAGCAACCTTGTCGTGCCGACTGTAGAGCTCTGCCTTTGAAGCCCGCTCGGTGTTGGCACCCTTACTTCCCTCCGCCCTTGAGCCTTGGGAAGATGTATTTGCACCAGAACTTCTTTCCCCCTGGCGCGATGTTTTATCTGTCATATAAACCTCTGATGAGCCCGATTATCCGAGCTCAGATAAATGAATTACTCAGCGAGTGATCCATCATTTGTACGCATCTGCCTACGGTCACTCTCCGGACCTTTTTCAAGGCCTAGCTCGTCATCATCTGAGTGTAGCCCAGTGGATCATCAGCTTCGAGGAGCGTATGTGGCGAAAGAGCCGTACTTGGTTGGGCGCTTCTACCAACGGCGCCCAGGATAAGTCCAGCCGGCCTGCTGACTACTGAACTTTTCCGAATTTGAAGCTTTTGGACGCTCATAAAACTCAGGTTCTAGTTCAGGCGTAGCGTCGGGATCGATATAGTCGTCTCTATCCTCTGGGCTAGATTTTTCCAACCCCTCACGCTTTTCTGTACCTGACCCGACTTCCAATTCAAGTCCCGGAGATCCATCTGGCTTGGCAATGTCACTATACATAAGTACCTCTCATTAACTCAGAAATTCTGAGCTAAAGCGAGTATGCGCCCTAAGGTTGCCATAAGGTGGAATACCAGACCACCGGGGTAATTAAAAAGACCGGCGCAATTATGGAAATTTTGACGGCTTATTTCGGGCAATAAAAAACCCGGCGCGGTGGCCGGGTTCTGTGTGTCACTCCTCAACACGCGCAGGAATGACAGGATGAAGCAAAATTACGACATGGCGACATGATATTGCAAGCCCTTTTGAGGCCCTTTCACGCGGCCTCGTCGAATAGCACGCCAATCGCTTCAAGCATGTGCTGAGCCTCGGCCAGCGCCTCGTTTACCAGAGACTCCAGAGCGCCCTTGATGGCCCGATTCCAACGCTGATAGGTGCGCTCGGTCAGGCCCTGGGAATCCCAGTTAGTCATGTCGTAATTCGACTCGGCCAGGACGATCATCTCCCCCGGCTTCACCTCGGCCACGGCACGGGCGTGCTTGTTGGCGCGCTCAACGGCGGCGGCGGCAGCCTTGTTGCGCCAGTCCCACTGCCCTTCCTCCTCGTTCTCGCGTGGTTCGGGCGCCTTGAACTGAGGCACCTTGCGCTGAATCCCCTTCGTTTGCTGCGGAACCGCCCAGACCAGCACGGCCTGCTGAGTGAAGCGCTTAGGCGCCGGGGTTGGCACGATGGCAATGAGCCGTCCAATTGAATCGATCTTGCGCCCCTTGTGCGTGCTGTACTTCGCCACCAGCGCATTCCAGTGTCGCGGGCTGAGCTGACCGATCCCACCGTCAGGCCTGATGACAAGGTTAGCGCCACCACCCACGGCATCGACCGCATGGTCGACTGGGCCAACACCGCGCGCGGCGGCCGCCAGTTTGACATGGTTGATCTAATCGCTCGGACTGACAGCCAGAACAGATGCTCATCGGCCTACGGCCTCTGCGAATAACCCTTTCCATTTAAAACTTCACGCCGCTTTGGCGAGGCCCCCCCATGTCTGCGTATTACAACGAAATCGACCAATACGCTGCGCAGTGGCTCCGAAATCTGATCGCAGCGGGCCACATCGCGCCAGGTGACGTTGACGATCGATCGATCGAGGATGTTCACCCAGATGACCTCAAGCCCTACACCCAATGCCACTTCTTCGCCGGCGTCGGCGTTTGGTCCTACGCCTGCGGGCGTCAGTGCTCCGCATATCCGAGACCGCACGTACTGGGTGGCCCACGCCAACAGCTATGGACGCAAATCGCGGGGCAAAGGACGCTCGACCGTGGGATACCGGGCGACCGCTGAATCAGATCGCAGCGCTGGCCGGCTGGGTCACCCCGACCACCAGGGACTGGAAGGACACGCCGGGAATGACAGCTCAGCGGGATGGAACGGACCGAGTGGACCAGCTCCCGCGGCAAGCGTACCTGTGCGGCTGGCCAACCCCTCTGGCAACGGATGGGGACAAAGCGGACGCAACTCTTCCTGTGGTTCTCAAGCGCATTGAGCAGATGGGCCACATGGCAGCTTTCATGCGCGCTGAATGCTCGGCGGAGCACATTTGTATTCCGCCAGGCATTGACCTCTCTTCCCACTAGTTCGAGCAGGCGACCTGGTCGAATTTTGGTTGAGGATCAGTGGCGATCCGGCGAGCCCGACCAACACCCCAGGCCAAAGCCCTGGTCATGGATTCACCGGGGCGGGAGTCGAACGCCTCTTCATGCAGAGCCATACCGCTTGCGGCATATACCCCAATGAACATCTGCGTGTTACCTGTCCGCGACAGTCGCACCTGTACATCTATAAGTGTTCCGTCAACGAGCGTTTCGTCATGAGTCCTATGGTGAAGCGTCGGGTCAGCCCAAGACCAAAAAACATCACCGCGAATTCTCATGTCGACCTCCTACGACTTTGGTTGTATGTGATGGCGAACCTTCACCTTAGCGAAAGCGAGGCGAGACGCAATCGCGGTTCCCAAGATTGAGAACTGAATCGGACCACCGGCCGATTTTCTTGTACAAAAACAGAATCTTGTACAGCTTACAGCCGCGATATGGCGGCCAAGGACGAAGTCATGCCCGTAGAAAAGAAACCGGCTTGGCCGGACCACTTCCGCTACATCGATTCCATCGGCCCCCGAAGGCGTCACGATCGCGTGCCGGCGCTACGTGGTGGTCCGCGAGAGGCAGCGAGGGTTATGCCATGGCGCGCCAGGAAGCCACCGGGAAAGTTTGGGGCAACGCCAAACGAGTATCGAAAAACTCCTGGCGCCGGTTCGCCTACCCCCGCAAAGAGGAGGCGCTGAGCAGTTACAAGGCCAGAAAACGCCAACAGCTAAGCCATGCCGAGCTGGCTCTAGAGCGGGCCAAGGCCGCCCTGGCAGACATCAAGGATCTGGAAGCGATCAACGACGAGCACCTGTGCGCCGGCGGCGATTACATCAGAGAACTCAACTGGGTGGACTGCTGATGACCCGCCTCGCCCTCTGCCTCCTGTTGCTGGCCACCGGCGCCAGCGCAGAACAGTTCACCCCCAATGTCGAGGTTATCCACGACGACAAGCGCGCCGTCACCTGCTGGGTCTACAGCGGCCACTACTACAAGGGCGGCATCAGTTGGATCCCCGACAGCCAGCTGACGGCCGGCAACGAGCGCCAGCTCTCCCCGCACGAAACACAACCCGAACCTACACCCGCACTGGCGCCTGGGCGCTGGACTGATGAGAGGTATCAGCCATCGCAAGGTCTCGCCCCTGTTCCTTGAGCCGCCCGGATACAACGGGGTGCCCTGGCGCGTGTTCGCCCGGTACCAGGGCCAGGCCATCGAGCACACCAAACGCTACAACCCGTGGGAAGACTGGGCGCTGGGCGGGCCCCTGGCTGTGAAATATCAGGTCTCGCTCATCCCAGAAGCCCATGAAGGGCCCGAGGGCACTGAGATGTCGGAGCGCTGGCGGGCCAGTGTTTACTACAAGGCCGGCGAGCACTACGGCACGGACTATTGTGGCACGGCCCTGATTGCGGCGTGTCAGGCAGTGGTCGCAACTGAGTTCGGCGATACCGTCCAGGTGCCGAAGGAGCTGATGCCATGAGGAGGCTGGTCTATCGCATCAACCGCTGGCTGCCGTTCGGCGGCCTGCCGATCGCCCGCGTTTGCCAGGGCAGGAACACCTGCACCCTCTACAAGAACGGGTAGGTGCTGATCAGCGACGGAAAGAGCACCGACGCTCTCCCGATCAACTTCACCAGCCAGGCGCTGGTCGACGCGTTCGCCGCCGAATTCGCCTAACCCTCCCTCCACTACTCAAGCCCGCCGACCTGCGCGGGCGAGGATGACCTATGTCCGATATCACCGTGAAGTGCTGCCGTTGCCGCAACAAGCACAAGGAGAGCGAGCGGATTCCAGCCCTATGCAAATGGGCGGAAGGCCTCAGCACCATGGTCTGCCCGCGCTGCAGGGCAACCGAGTACTACCGCGTCGAGCCTGCGCCAGCAGCCTGACCACCAACCTACCGCCACCGGCGGTGTGGAGACACACATGGCGAATGCCACAGCAGCAAAGCCCACAAGCATTCAGCCGCGGTTCATCCGGTTCGGCGATGCACCTGGATATCTCGGCATGTGCCGGGATGAGTTCAACAAGACGGTCAGGCCGAACGTGCGGGAATTCCCCATCGGAAAACAGGGCGTGGCCTTTGACCGCCAGGAGCTTGATGAGTGGGCGGACGCCTACATCGAAGCCAAGGCGATCGAAAAAGCCACCGGACAGGACAACAATCGGCCCCGCAGCGCCGAGGAGATGATACATGGCTCGAAAAACGATCACTGGCCTCTACGAGAAGGGCGGTGTCTGGCAAATCGATAAAGTCTACAAAGGGGAGCGAATTCGAGAAAGTACTGGAACTGGTGACCGGGAAGAAGCAGAGCAGTACCTGATCCACAAGCTCGAGCAACTGCGTCAAAGGAAGGTGTATGGCGTTCGGCAGGTGCATACCTGGGAGGAGGCGGCAATGCGCTACCTCCTTGAGGTCAAGGATCAGCCATCCATCCACCTGACTGCCTTGTGCATGAAGCAGCTTCATCCATACCTGGGCCATCTGCCGCTGACGCACATCGATGACCAGGCGCTGGAGCCGTTTATCAGGGACCGGCAGACAGAAAAGGTTCTGCCGGATGGGACCATTGAAAATGGCCGTAAGCAACCGGACGATTAACATCGCAATTGAGCGCGCGGTCCGGGTTTTGACGCTATGCGCCAGGAAGTGGCGAGACGACGATCGCCGGCCATGGCTGGACAGTGTGCCCATGCTGAGGAAGCTCGAAGAGAAGAAGTCGAGCCGTAAGCCCTACCCAATGTCATGGGAAGAGCAGTCGATCCTCTTCAACGAGTTACCGGGCCACCTACAAACGATGGCCCTGTTCAAGGTAACACGGGCTGTCGGGAGCAAGAGGTGTGCAAGCTGAGGTGGGATTGGGAGATATCGGTGCCGGAACTGGGAACCAGTGTTTTCCTGATCCCTGCTGACTTCGGCGGGAGACACGCCCGGTCGGGCGTAAAGAATGGCGACGAGCGCCTGGTGGTGCTGAACAACGTAGCCAAGTCGATTATTGAATGGCAGCGTGGGATCAGCAAGGAATGGGTATTTCCATACAACGGCACCGCGATGCACCGGATGAACGACTCGGCATGGAAGAAGGCACGGGTGAGACCGGCGAAACTCTGGCAGGAGGAAAACCTTCGCCCCGCTCACCCTGGATATGCCTCGATCAGGATTCACGACTTGAAGCACACCTTCGGTCGACGACTGCGGGCAGCAGGCGTTACTGAAGAGGATCGGAAGTCACTGCTCGGGCACAAGAACGGCAGCATCACCAGCCACTACTCCGGCGCTGAGCTGGGCAAGCTGATTGAGGCTGCGAACATGGTATCAACAACTGACTCTCGCGGGCCGGTGTTGACGATCTTGAAGAGGAAAATCGGATGAAGTCCCGAAAAACTCCCCACATGCAAAAACGAAAAAGCCACCCGAAGGTGGCTAAGTCGTTGAAATATATGGTCGGGACGGAGTGATTCGAACACTCGACCCCTTGCACCCCATGCAAGTGCGCTACCGGGCTGCGCTACGCCCCGACTGGGCTTTGAAGCATGTTCTCAATCTTGCCGAGAACGTTGAAGAATGTACCCTAACCTCCTGATAAATGAAAGCTTTTTCTCAAAAAATTTTCCACTCATCAGAAACCCGGCTTACTTCTTCAAAACCACCAACACATCCTCCAATTCAACAATCATCTGCCGAATCAGCTGCTTGTACTGGCTGGATTCATCTTTAGCCTCATCACTGGAGAGCCTCAACCGCGCCCCGCCAATGGTGAACCCCTGATCATACAGCAGCGCACGAATCTGGCGGATCATCAGCACATCTTGGCGCTGGTAATACCGCCGGTTCCCCCGCCGCTTCACAGGGTTCAGCTGGTCGAACTCCTGCTCCCAATACCGCAGCACGTGTGGCTTTACGGCACACAACTCGCTCACTTCACCAATGGTGAAGTAGCGCTTGCCCGGTATGGGGGGCAGTTCGTCGTTATGGCTTGGTTCCAGCATAGGCCTCAACCCGGGCCTTCAATTTCTGCCCTGGACGAAAGGTGACGACGCGCCGTGCGGTGATCGGGATCTCTTCCCCTGTCTTGGGGTTGCGGCCCGGCCGCTGGCGTTTGTCGCGAAGGTCGAAGTTGCCGAAACCGGACAGCTTGACCTGCTCGTTCTCTTCAAGTGCGTGCCGAATTTCTTCGAAAAACAGCTCGACCAGCTCCTTGGCCTCACGCTTGTTAAGCCCCAGCTCCTCGTACAGCCTTTCGGCCATCTCAGCTTTCGTCAGAGCACCCATGCCGTTATTTCCTTAACGTGGTGTTCAACCTTTGTTCGAGCGAGGTGAGGATGTTTTGCAGGGTAGTGTTCACCTCATCGTCGTTAAGAGTGCGCGATGGATGCTGCCAGGTCAAGCCGACGGCAAGGCTTTTTCTATCAGGATCAATGCCTTTACCTTGGTACACATCAAACAGCCTGAGGTCTGTGAGCCATTCGCCTGCATTGTCACGAATTAATTCAAGCACCGCGCTAGAAGCCACCTCACGTCCTGCGATCAAAGCCAGGTCGCGACGGGTTTCCGGGAACTTGGACAGTTCGCTGAATTTCGGCAGGCGGCCTTCGACCACGTCGCCCAGCACCAGCTCGAACAGGAACACCGGGCGGTCCAGGCCCAAGGCCTTGGCCAGCTCTGGGTGGATGGCGCCGAGGTAGCCGACCAGTTTGCCGTCACGCTCGATGGCAGCGGTCTGGCCTGGGTGCAGGGCTGGGTGTTTGCCGGCGCTGAAGGTGAAGTCACTCAGGGCGCCGGAGTAACCCAGCAGGGCTTCCACGTCGGCTTTGACGTCGAAGAAGTCGACGCCGTCGCGGCCGTTGGCCCAGCCTTCTGGCAGGCGGCTGCCGGTGATGACGCCGGCAATCATTGGCTGCTGCTGCAGGTCACCCAGTTGGCCGACAAAGCGCAGGCCGCTTTCGAACAGGCGCACGCGGTCTTGCTGGCGGTTCAGGTTGTGCTGCAGTGCCTTGACCAGGCCCGGCCACAGCGAGGCGCGCATGGCGGCCATGTCGCTGGAGATAGGGTTGGCCAGCAGCAGCGGCTCTACGCCCGGGCTGAACAGTTCGAACAGTTTCGGATCGATGAAGCTGTAGGTGATGGCTTCCTGGTAGCCGCGGGCAACCAGCAGGCGGCGCAGGGTCGGCAGGTCACCGCGGGTTTCCGGCTTGCCCTGTGGGGCCAGGCGGGCTTGCGGGTAACGAACCGGCAGGTTGTTGTAGCCGTACAGACGGGCCAGCTCTTCGATCAGGTCCACTTCCAGGCTGATGTCGAAGCGGTGGCTTGGCACGCGGACGGTCCACTGCCCTTCCCCGCTCTTGGTCGTGGTCAGCTCGAGGGCGTTGAGCAGCTGCTCGACCTGGGCCGGCTCCATTTCCATGCCAAGCATCTGGGTGATGCGTTCGGCACGCAGGGTGACCGGGGCTACTTGTGGCAGGTGCTGTTCGCTGACCGCTTCGACCACAGGGCCGGCTTCGCCGCCAACGATGTCCAGCAGCAACTGGGTGGCGCGCTCCATGGCTTCGCGGGCCAGTTGCGAGTCGACGCCGCGCTCGTAGCGGTGCGATGCATCGGTGTGCAGGCCGTAGGAACGGGCTTTACCGGCGACGGAAATCGGCTCGAAGAAGGCGCTTTCCAGGAACAAGTCGCGGGTTTTTTCGGTGTTCACACCGCTGTGCTCGCCACCCATGACGCCGGCGATGGCCAAGGCGCGGGTGTGGTCGGCAATGACCAGGGTGTCGGCACGCAGGGCAACTTCCTGGCCGTCGAGCAGGACGAGCTTTTCGCCCTCTTCGGCCATGCGCACGCGGATGCCGCCGTTGATTTCTGCCAGGTCGAAGGCATGCATCGGCTGGCCGAGTTCGAGCATCACGTAGTTGGTGATGTCGACGGCGGCGTCGATGCTGCGAACGTCGCTGCGGCGCAGGCGTTCAACCATCCACAGTGGGGTTGGCTTGCTCAGGTCAACGTTACGGATAACGCGGCCCAGGTAGCGCGGGCAGGCAGCCGGGGCGCTGACTTCGACCGGGCGCACTTCGTCATGGGCGGCCGCTACGGCTGGCACCACCGGGCGGGTGACCGGGGTGTCGTACAGGGCGCTGACGTCGCGGGCCAGGCCGGCGATGGACAGGCAGTCGCCGCGGTTCGGGGTCAGGCCGATTTCGATGCTGGCATCATCCAGGCTCAGGTACGTGCGAATGTCTTCGCCAACCGGAGCGTCGGCAGCCAGTTCCAGCAGGCCGTCGTTTTCTTCGCTGATCTGCAGTTCGGCAGCCGAGCACAGCATGCCGAAGGACTCGACACCGCGCAGCTTGGCCTTCTTGATCTTGAAGTCGCCTGGCAGTTCGGCACCGATCATGGCGAACGGGATCTTGATGCCTGGGCGGGCGTTAGGGGCGCCGCACACAACCTGGAAGGTTTCCTGGCCGCTGCTTACCTGGCAAACGCGCAGCTTGTCGGCGTCCGGGTGTTGCTCGGTGGCGAGAATTTCGCCCACGACGATGCCGCTGAACTGGCCGGCAGCGGGGGTAACGCTGTCAACTTCGAGGCCGGCCATGGACAGGCGGGCGACCAGTTCGTCACGGGAGACTTGCGGGTTGACCCAACCGCGCAGCCACTGTTCACTGAATTTCATGCTGTTCTCCTGAAAGTTGCGTCGATTGGGCCTAGCGGAATTGGGCTAGGAACCGCAGGTCGTTGTCGAAGAACAGACGCAAATCGTTGACGCCATAGCGCAGCATGGCCAGGCGCTCGGCACCCATGCCGAAGGCGAAGCCCTGGAACTCTTCTGGGTCGATGCCGGACATGCGCAACACATTCGGGTGCACCATGCCGCAGCCCATCACTTCCAGCCAGCCGGTTTGTTTGCACACACGGCAGCCGTTGCCGGAACACATCACGCACTGGATGTCGACTTCTGCAGACGGCTCGGTGAAGGGGAAGAACGATGGGCGGAAACGGACCGCCAGTTCTTTCTCGAAGAATACGCGCAGGAATTCTTCGATGGTGCCCTTGAGGTCGGCGAAGTTGATATCGCGATCGATCAGCAGGCCTTCGACCTGGTGGAACATCGGCGAGTGGGTGATATCCGAGTCGCAGCGGTATACGCGGCCCGGGCACACAATGCGGATGGGCGGCTGGGTGGACTCCATGGTCCGCACCTGCACCGGCGAGGTGTGGGTACGCAGCAGCATGTTGGCATTGAAGTAGAAGGTGTCGTGCATCGCCCGCGCCGGGTGGTGGCCAGGGATGTTGAGCGCTTCGAAGTTGTGGTAGTCGTCTTCCACCTCTGGGCCTTCGGCAATGCCGTAACCAATGTGGGTGAAGAACTGCTCGATGCGCTCGAGTGTACGGGTGATCGGGTGCAGGCCACCGGTGGCCTGGCCGCGGCCTGGCAGGGTGACGTCAATGCATTCGGCAGCCAGGCGAGCGCTGAGCTCAGCCTCTTCAAAGGCAGCCTTGCGGGCATTGAGCACAACGGTGACGCGCTCTTTGGCGTCGTTGATCAGCGCGCCGACTTTCGGCCGCTCTTCGGCTGGCAGGTTGCCCAGGGTCTTCATCACCTGGGTCAGTTCGCCCTTCTTGCCGAGATAATTAACCCGGATCTGTTCCAGGGCGTTGATGTCTTCAGCGCGTTCCACGGCCTCTAGGGCTTGGGAGACCAGCGCATCCAGGTTTTCCATGTACAGACTCCAGATACGAAAATAGGGGAAGAGCTTTGAAGGCTCTTCCCCTATCGATGACGTTCAATGCCCGGCAGCGCTAGCACCGCCGGGTGATTGTCGCGGGTACTTAAGCCAGAACGGCTTTAGCTTTCTCGACAATCGCAGCAAACGCCGCTTTTTCGTTCACTGCCAGATCAGCCAGAACCTTACGGTCGATTTCGATCGAAGCCTTTTTCAGGCCAGCAATCAGACGGCTGTAGGACAGACCGTTGGTGCGGGCACCGGCGTTGATACGAGCGATCCACAGTGCGCGGAACTGACGCTTCTTCTGGCGACGGTCGCGGTAGGCGTATTGGCCTGCCTTGATGACCGCTTGCTTGGCTACACGGAATACGCGCGAACGTGCACCGTAGTAACCTTTAGCCAGTTTCAGAATTTTTTTGTGACGCTTACGAGCGATAACGCCGCGCTTAACACGAGCCATGAGTAACTTCCTCTATCTTAACCAGAATTAACGAACGCGCAGCATGCGCTCGACTTTTGCGACGTCGGACGGGTGCAGCAAGCTGGCACCGCGCAGTTGACGCTTACGCTTGGTCGACATTTTGGTCAGGATGTGGCTCTTGAAAGCGTGCTTGTGCTTGAAGCCCGAAGCTGTCTTCAGGAAGCGCTTCGCAGCACCGCTCTTGGTTTTCATTTTTGGCATGTTGGAACTCCGCATTCGATAAAATTACACATAATCATCAGGCCTGCCGTGCCCGGGAGATTACTTCTTTTTCTTGGGGGCGATGACCATCATAAGCTGGCGTCCTTCCATCTTCGGATGCTGCTCAACGGTGCCGTATTCGGCGAGGTCGGCTTCGACCCGCTTCAACAGCTCCATGCCCAGCTCCTGGTGGGCCATCTCACGACCACGGAATCTCAGAGAGATCTTGGCCTTGTCCCCATCGGTAAGGAAACGTACCAGGTTGCGTAGTTTTACCTGGTAATCCCCATCCTCCGTCCCTGGACGAAACTTGATTTCTTTGATCTGGATCTGCTTCTGGTTTTTCTTGGCTTCGTTAGCCTGCTTCTTCTTCTCGAAGAGGTGCTTGCCGTAGTCCATGACCTTGCAAACGGGTGGTACCGCGTCTGCAGAGATTTCTACCAGGTCCAGCTTCGCTTCATCAGCGATACGCAGCGCTTCATCAATCGAGACGATGCCAACCTGCTCGCCGTCTGCGCCAATTAACCGAACCTCGCGGGCCGAGATATTCTCGTTGATCGGGGCCTTCGGTACAGCACGCTTATCGTTTCTCATTTCACGCTTAATAGTCATTACTCCGATTCTTGGCGACCACGCCGGGAAACCGCTTGTGTCAGCAGCTCAACGAATTGGGCGACGGGCATGGAGCCCAGGTCTGCGCCTTCGCGAGTACGCACAGCGACGGTTTGCGTTTCGACTTCGCGGTCCCCTATAACCAAAAGGTACGGGACCTTGAGCAAAGTATGCTCGCGGATTTTAAAGCCGATCTTCTCATTTCTCAAGTCCGACTTGGCACGGAAACCGCTTCCGTTCAGAGATTTCTCAACCTCAAGGGCGAAATCGGCCTGCTTGTCGGTGATATTCATGATCACCGCCTGGGTCGGGGCCAGCCACGCCGGGAATACGCCAGCGTAGTGCTCGATCAGCATGCCGATGAAGCGCTCGAACGAACCGAGGATAGCGCGGTGCAGCATGACCGGGCGAACTCGGCTGTTATCTTCGGCGATATAGCTGGCATCCAGACGCTCTGGCAGGTTCGGGTCGTACTGCAGGGTACCGCACTGCCAGTTACGGCCGAGGCAGTCGCGCAGGGTAAACTCGATTTTCGGGCCGTAGAAGGCCCCCTCGCCCGGCTGGTATTCCCACTCAAGGCCGGATTCGTTCAGGGCGTCGGCCAGTGCTGTTTCAGCACGGTCCCACAACTCTTCGGAACCGACACGCTTGGCCGGACGAGTGGACAGTTTCATGGCGATGTCGCTGAAACCGAAGTCCTTGTACACGTCCAGGGTCAGCTTGATGAAGTCGGCGGCTTCTTTCTTCACCTGATCTTCGGTGCAGAAAATGTGCGCATCGTCCTGTACGAAGCCACGCACGCGCATAATGCCGTGCAGTGCGCCGGACGGCTCGTTACGGTGGCAGGCACCGAACTCAGCCAGACGCAGTGGCAGGTCGCGATAGCTTTTCAGGCCCTGGTTGAACACCTGCACGTGGCACGGGCAGTTCATCGGTTTTACCGCGTAGTCACGGCTTTCCGACGAAGTGGTGAACATGTTCTCGGCATAGTTGGACCAGTGGCCGGAACGCTCCCACAGGATGCGGTCGACAACCTGCGGGGTCTTGATTTCCTGGTAGCCGTTTTCGCGCTGCACGCCACGCATGTACTGCTCGAGTACCTGGTAGACGGTCCAGCCGTTGGCGTGCCAGAACACCATGCCCGGGGCTTCTTCCTGCAGGTGGAACAGGTCGAGCTGCTTGCCGATCTTGCGGTGGTCGCGTTTTTCGGCTTCTTCGATGCGCTGGATGTACGCAGCCAGTTGCTTCTTGTCAGCCCAGGCCGTGCCGTACACGCGCTGCAGTTGCTCGTTCTTGGCATCGCCACGCCAGTAGGCGCCGGACAGCTTGGTCAGCTTGAATGCCTTGAGGAAGCGGGTGTTCGGCACGTGCGGGCCGCGGCACATGTCGACGTATTCTTCGTGGTAGTACAGGCCCATGGCCTGTTCATCCGGCATATCTTCGACCAGACGCAGTTTGTAGTCTTCGCCACGGGCCTTGAACACATCGATGACTTCGGCGCGCGGGGTCATTTTCTTGACCACGTCGTAGTCTTTTTCGATCAGCTCCATCATGCGCTTTTCGATGGCGGCCATGTCTTCTGGGGTGAAGGGGCGTTCGTAGGCGATGTCGTAATAGAAGCCTTCGTCAATGACCGGGCCGATCACCATCTTGGCGGTCGGGTACAGCTGCTTCACGGCGTGGCCAACCAAGTGGGCGCACGAGTGACGAATGATCTCCAGTCCCTCTTCATCTTTAGGGGTGATGATCTGCAGGGTGGCGTCGTTGCTGATCAGGTCACACGCATCGACCAGCTTGCCGTCGACCTTGCCGGCAACGGTGGCCTTGGCCAGGCCAGCGCCGATGGAAGCGGCTACTTCGGCTACGGATACGGCGTGATCGAACGAACGTTGACTGCCATCGGGAAGAGTAATAATGGGCATGGCGCCTCCTCTCCTAGTGGTGACCCCTACCAAAGGTCACGTGGGTTGGGATGAGCCAGTACAAGATCCGACCTGCCTTCCGGTAAAAGGAAGCCTGCCCCACAGTGGCAGAAGCCTTTCGGCTTGTCAGGGACGAACCAGAGTGACTGGAAAGAAAAAAGATAGCTGCAGCCGGCAACAGCGCGACCGCAAGCCGAGCATGCTAGCACGCGGGTTGCACCCCAGGCAGAAATATTTGGAAATTGCACCGCAGCGGTGAACTAACGCGGAAAAATACCGCTCAGACTTTGGGAAGCAACCTACTCTTGATGAGACCTAAACCCAAGGAGTAACTGGTGATGCGAGTTCCGTCTCTTCTGGCCCTGGCGGCCGCTGGCGCCCTGCTGCTGCCCGTGGCCGCGAACGCCGGCAACTTCCCAGCCGGGAAGGAGGCCGCCTACATGACCCAGTGCACGCAAGTGGCCAGCGGCCAGGGCGTTGACGCTGCCACCGCGAAAAAACACTGCGACTGCGGCGCGCAAGCCATCAAAAAGAACTTCACCGACGCCGAGATTGCCGACCTCGACAGCAAGGACGGCGTTGACGCCAAGCTGATGCAGAAGGCGCAGTCGGTGGTGAAACAGGCCTGCGCACCGAAGAGCTGAAACCTTAAAGCCGGTGATGGCCAGCCATTCTTTGAGCTGGATCAATATCCTGCGAAGGTAAAAGGCGCTAGATGCGCAGAATTAGACTATGATGTATCTCGTGCTCCGTAGCCTCGGCCGCATTGCACCACTGAAAAAACTAAATGTTCTGGAGATTCACCCATGTCCAATCGCCAACAAGGCACCGTCAAATGGTTCAATGATGAGAAAGGCTACGGCTTCATCACCCCAGCAGGCGGCGGCGACGACCTGTTCGTACACTTCAAAGCCATCGAATCTGACGGCTTCAAGAGCCTGAAAGAAGGCCAGACTGTTTCCTTCGTCGCCGAGCGCGGCCAGAAGGGCATGCAGGCTGCACAGGTTCGTCCGGAGTAATTCGGATAGCTGTAAAAAAACCCGCCCTTGTGGCGGGTTTTTTTATGGGTGATGCATCATCTGAGTGGGGCGGGATTGCCTGCGAAACAGATTGTAGGGTGAATGGCACGGGCTTTGCCCGGGTTCGCGGGCGAACCCGCTCCTACAGGCGACCGCGCAGGCTTTTCACATTTTGCGCAAGGCAGTTGCCCGCGCGTGCATCAACCGCAGTTGACGCGGGTTACCCTGCCCTGCTCGTCCACGTTCAGATTCAGGCGCTCGGAGCGGTACTCCAGGGTGACCACGTCGTGCGGCTTGAGAATGCGCGCCATCTGCGAGCCGCTGGCCTTGCGTGCCTGCTCCAGCAATTCAGCGCTGGCCTGCTTGCCCATGGCAAAGTCGGCACCACTGGCTTCGCAGCGGCCATCGTTGCCCACTGGCGCGGCCGGCGCAGCACCACCATCAGCATTGCCACCAGTGCTGCAACCCGCCAGGACAGCAGCCACAGCCAGAGTTGCCAGGTAAGCACGGGTACGGAACATGAAGCCTCCTAAATCGGTCCGGGAACTGCCTGATCCGACAGCTCCGCTCATCATTTGTTGCAAAACCGGTCAAGTCTGCCTGAACTGCAGCGGCGAGGCGAAAAGCAATCGTGACCGAATTTTGCACAACACGCTGCGTTTGCCATATGCTTAGCTCGCACGGTCACCGGCGCAAAGCCATGATTTGCTGCAAGAAGTGGAGCGCATCCCGCCTCCATCGAACACCAGGGTCAGGTGTTCCTCCTTCGTTCCGGGCCCCTAGCGAGAGCTTTTCATGAGCACCCACAGCATCGATGCCGATATCAAGGTCAAATGGGCCGAGGGCCAGAGCGCGTACAGCCCTGGCACACCGGAAGAGTTGCTGTTGATCGCCATCGACCTGTTGGTGCGCGACAACGGTGCCGAGGCGGCACGCAGCTTCATCGACCAGGTGTTCGAGCGCTACGCGCCGCACGCGGCTATTCCAATCGCGCCAGACGGTCACTGAGCAGGTCGAACAGCCCCTGGGCATCACCCTGCTCCACCCACAGCACATTTGCCGGCCGCTTGAGTACACCGTACCAGTCTGCGATTGTCTGGCCGAAAGTGGGCCCTTCGCGGCTGTCGATGCTCATGTGGATACGCCGGCCACTGAACAGTTCGGGCTTTAACAGGTAGGCGACGACGCTGGCGTCGTGAACGGGGCCGCCAGGTATGCCATACACGTCCATATCGTGGGTGATGTAGGCATTGAGGATATCCACCACGCGCTTGCTGGCCTGGTTGTTCACGGCTGCCAGTTGCTTCAGGCGGGCGTTACTGGTCAGCAGCTTGTGCGTGACATCCAGCGGCAGGTAGGTCAGCTGCACGCCGCTGGCCAGCACCACTTCGGCGGCGTGCGGGTCGGCGTAGAGGTTGAACTCCGCCACCGGGGTGATGTTGCCGCCGTTGAAATGCGCTCCCCCCATGACCACCACCTCCTTGATGCCTTTGGCGATGCTCGGGCGCTGGATCAGCGCCAGGGCCAGGTTGGTCTGCGGGCCGAGCATGGCGACGGTGATGCTGTGCGGTTTGGCTGCGCCGAGGGTATCGACCAGGTATTGCACGGCATTGCCCTGGGCCAGGGGCGCTTTCGGCTCGTGCACCTGTACGCCGGTGAGGCCTTCTTCGCCATGAACGTCGGCGGCGTAGATCGGCGTGCGCACCAATGGGCGGCCGGCACCAGCGTACACCGGGATGTCTTCACGCCCCGCCCATTCGCGGGCCAGGCGGGCATTGCGCGAGGTCTTGTCCAGGCGAACGTTGCCGGCCACGGTGGTGATGGCGCGGATACTGAGTTCGTTGGGCGAAGCCATGGCCAGAAACAGCGCCACCAGATCGTCGGCGCCGGGATCGGTGTCGATGATCAGATCGATGGGTGCGGCCTGGAGGGTGGAGGCTGTGGCCATGAAGACGACTCCTTGTAGCAGGGACTTGAGCATGGGTGGCACTCCTGTTGCCTATGAATCATGCGTTTACACAGCCCGACGTCCTTTGTGGAAGCGGCTAGAAGGTGACGCCGGAGATGAGGGCAATGTTGCTGTAGGGCTGGCACTCGCCTGTGCGCACCACCGCACGGGCACTGCGCGACAGCACTTTGAAATCCTCATGGGTCAGCCATTCGCGCTTGCCCAGCTTGCCCTTCAGTCGCTCGATTTCGACCAGCGCGGGTGGCACCACTTTCTGCATTTCTTCTGCCAGCACATGCCGCTCAACTTGCAGTTCGCTCAGCACCACCCGCAGCACGCTGGCGAAGTCCGGCAGGCCAGGCGTAATGGCCAGGTCGATCAGTTCCACACCCGGCGGCACCGGCAGCCCGGCATCGCCAATCACCAGGATATCGCCATGCCCCATACCGGCAATGACCCGCGACAGGGCAACGTTCAACAGCGGGGTTTTCTTCATGGCGTCAGCTCCGCCAGATAGGGAATCGACGGTTGGGCACCGGCACGGGTAACCGACAATGCTGCGGCACGCTGGCCAAAGGCGATCGCCTCCCCCTCCTCCAGCCCACGCACCAGGCCGGCAGCAAAGCCACCAATGAAGGTATCGCCGGCAGCGGTGGTGTCCAGCGGTTGCACGTGCGGCGCCGGATAGTGCTGATGACCTTGGGCAGTAACCAGCAAGGCACCTTGCGCACCCAAGGTGATGATCACTTTGCCTGCCCCCAGTTGCAGCAAGCGCTCGCCTGCGCGCCGGGCACTGTCCTGGTCGGTCACCGCCACACCGGTCAAGGCTTCGGCCTCGCTTTCGTTAGGGGTAAGGTAATCGATATGCGCAAACCAGTCCGCAGGCAAAGGGCCGGTAGCAGGCGCCGGGTTCAGGATGACCTGCTTGCCCAGCTCACGCGCCCTGGCCAGTGTGCAAGCCACAGTCTCAGTGGGCACTTCCAGTTGGCAGATGACCACCTCGGCGGCCTGCAGCAGTGCATCGAAGTGCAGCACCGACTGCGGCGTAAGTAGGCCGTTGGCGCCGGGAATGATGACAATACAGTTCTGGCTGGCAGCATCCACCGTGATCAGCGCCACACCACTGGACGTGCCCGGGCAGGTGCTGACACCCTGACAGTCGATACCCTCGACATATAATGCCCGGTGCAGCTGCCGACCGTAATCATCATCCCCCACATTACCGATCATCGCCACGCTGCCCCCCAGCCGCGCTACCGCCACCGCCTGGTTGGCACCCTTGCCGCCCGGCACCGTGAAAAAGCTATCGCCGGGGAGGGTTTCGCCGGCCCGTGGCAGGCGCTGGGCGCGGACCACCAGGTCCATGTTGAGGCTGCCGACCACCACAACCTTGGCATTCATGACGTTTCCTTAGCGTTAACGGTATTCATTGAACAGGTCCGGGCGCGGCCCGGTGGACTCACGCAAGACGATACGCGGGGCGACAATGCGCTGCTCCGCCGCGCCTTGCCGGGGCGTAGCGATACGCGTCAGCAGCAACGAGGCAGCGCTCTCGCCCAGTTCGCGGATCGACTGGCCCACGGTGGTCAGTGGTGGGTACACGTAGCGGCTCAGTTCGATGTCGTCGAAGCCGATCACCGACAGCTCGCCGGGTACGCTGATATTGCGTTCGGCTGCAGCGCGCAGCACACCAAAGCCGATCATGTCGTTGCCGGCAAAAATCGCCGAGGGCCGCTTGCCTTCCAGCACCTGCGCCGCCGCTGCATGGCCACCCGGGCTGGTGAAGTCGCAGTGCAGTACACGGCTGCCCGGTACGGGCGCACCGGCTTCGGCCATGGCACGGCGGAAGCCGCTCAGGCGCAGCTGGGTAACCCCGGTTTCGGCGGGGCCGCCGATATAGGCGACGTCGCGATGGCCAAGTTCCAGCAGATGCCGGGTGGCCAGGTACGCCCCCTGCTCGTGGTCAATGCGCACCAGGTCGGCATCGACGCCTTCCAGTTCACGGTCGACGATGACCATTGGCGTGCGCACACTGGCCAGGCTTTGCAGCAGGTCGTCGTCCTGGCCCACCGAGGCCACTACCAGGCCGTCGATGCGCTTTTCCAGCAGCACGCGCAGGTAGCTGCGCTGCTTCTGCGGGTTGTCGTCGGAGTTGCACAGGATTACGCAATAGCCGTTGCGCTCGCAGGCATCTTCGATACCCCGCGCCAGCTCGGCGAAGTACGGGTTGACGCTGTTGGGCACCAACAGGCCGATGGTGGCCGTGCTGCGCGCTTTCAGCGAGCGCGCCACCGCACTGGGCACGTAATCCAGTTCGATGATGGCGGCTTCCACTTTCAGCCGCACCTGCTCGCTGACCGGACGGGTCTTGTTGAGTACATGGGACACGGTGGTGTAGGAAATACCCGCCAGTGCCGCGACGTCTTTGATGGTTGCCATGTTGTCAGTTCCGCCGGCCTGCGCGCCGGCTACGGTAAGTGTCGAGCACCACGGCGATGACGATCACCGCCCCGGTGATGATGCGTTTGGTCGGCTCGCTGGCACCGATCTGCGCCAGCCCGGCGGCCAATACGGAAATGATCAGTACGCCAAAGAAGGTGCTGATGACCGATCCACGCCCGCCCATCAGGCTGGTGCCGCCGATCACGACCGCGGCAATGACCTGCAGCTCCAGGCCAGCGCCGGCATTGGGGTCGGCCGCTTCCAGCCGCGAGATCTGGAACAGCGCGGCCAGGCCGGCGAGCAGCCCCATCAGGGCGAACACCAGCAC
The DNA here is from genome assembly GCF_043103245.1 of Pseudomonas sp. YQ_6. NCBI lineage: Bacteria > Pseudomonadati > Pseudomonadota > Gammaproteobacteria > Pseudomonadales > Pseudomonadaceae > Pseudomonas > Pseudomonas sp. YQ_6. The sequence continues at coordinate 18,175 of NZ_JBICJR010000017.1, read as the reverse complement.
TTTGTAAGGGCGCGGATCGATACCGGCCAGGCGCACGGCCTCTTCGTTGGTGCCGATACCGATCAGGTAACGACCGAACACCGTGCGCGTCAGGACCAACTGGGCGAGCACGATCACCAACAAGGCGATGATGAACGCTGGCGAAACACCAAAGGCGACCGGGTTGGAGAACCAGGCGTAGGCGTCGCCGATATAGGCGGTGCGCGAGTCGGTGAACTGGTAGGCCAGGCCACGGGCCATCTCCAGCACACCAAGCGAAACGATGAACGAGGGGATGCGCCAGGCCACGGTGACGCCACCGGTAATGCTGCCGGCCAGTGCAGCCACGGCCATGCCCAGCAGCGCCGAGGGCAGCACGCCCCAGCCCCAGCCGAGTATCGCCACGCTCACCGTCGAGGCGGCCAGTGCCAGGACCGAGCCCACCGACAGGTCGATGCCGCCGATGATCAGCACGAAGGTCATGCCCACCGCCAGCACCATCAGGTCCGGGATCTGGTTGGCCAGCGTGCTGAAGGTGCCATACGACCAGAAGTGGCTGCTGAGGAACGAGAACAGCACGATCATCGCCAGCAAGGCGCCAGCCAGGCCCAGGTAGGTGCCCAGGCCAAAGTACGTACCGCTGCGGCGCACGGGGGCGGCTTCCTGATTGTTGAGCGGGGTGGTTTTCATGCATCCATCCTGGGGGCTGCATCATGCAGCAGCGCGTCACGTTTCTGGTAACCGGCGAAGGCGGCGGCAAGCAACTGGTCCTGGCTCCAATGATCACGCGCGAAGGTGTCGATCAGGCGGCCGGCGGACAGCACGGCGATGCGGTCGCAAATCAGCATCAGTTCGCGCAGGTCACTGGACACCACCACCAAGGCCTTGCCTTGACGCGCCAGCTCGGCCAGCAGGCCATAAATGTCGAACTTGGCGCCCACATCGATGCCACGCGTGGGTTCGTCGAACAGCAGCACCTGGCAATCGCGCTCCAGCCAGCGGCCGATCACTACCTTCTGCTGGTTACCGCCAGACAGCTCACCCACCACTTGCTGCGCGCCAGCACTGCGAATGCGCATGGCCTGGATCTGGCGTTCGGCCAAGGCCTTTTCCGCTTCACCATCGAGCACACCGGCGCGCGATACCGCGCCCAGGTTGCCCAACGCAATGTTGGCGCTGATCGACTGCGTCAACAGCAGGCCCTCGCCTTTGCGGTCTTCGGTTATCAGCGCGATACCGGCCCGCACTGCAGCCTTGGGCGAGTCGATGTTTACCGCCTGCGGCGGCTGGCCCAGCGCGATACCGCCGCTGTCGGCGCGATCGGCACCGTAGATCAGGCGCAGCAGCTCGGTACGGCCGGCGCCGATCAGGCCGGAAATGCCAAAAATCTCTCCTGCCCTGACTTCGAACGACACCTCGCGCACCTTGTCGCCGCGGCACAACTTGTCGACCTTGAGCAGCGGTGCACCCAACTGCCGTCGGCCCAGGTCGATATGCTCGCCCAGCTCGCGGCCGACCATCAGGTTGACCAGCTCGGCGCTGCTGTAGCGTTGGATCGGCTCGTCGCACACCAGCTTGCCATCGCGCAGTACAACGATGCGTTGGGCCACACGCTGCAACTCTTCCAAGCGATGCGAGATATAGACGATGGCCACGCCGCGGGCGCGCAGGCGCTCGATCTGGGTGAACAGCAACGCCACCTCACGCGCAGTGAGCATGGCAGTGGGCTCGTCCAGGATCAGCACATGGCAGTCACCGATCAGGTTGCGGGCAATCTCGACCATTTGCTGATGGCCGATGCCCAGTTCGCCGACAGGGGTGTCCGGGTCGATGGCGTCGAGCCCGACCCGAGCCATGGCAGCCGTTGCCAGCTGGCGCAAGCGCTTGTGGCTGATCCAGCCGAAGCGGCTGGGCAGGTTGTCGAGAAACAGGTTTTCCGCCACGGTCAGCGTCGGCAGCAGGTTCAGCTCCTGCATGACCATGCGCACCCCAAGGCGTTCGGCCTCGCCGCGACTGCCGGGCGCGTAGGCCTGGCCGCGGTAGGTCATGTGCCCGGTGGTGGGCACCTCCAGGCCGCTGATGAGCTTGGACAACGTACTCTTGCCCGCGCCGTTCTCGCCGGTCAGGGCCAGCACTTCGCCGGCGCGCAGGCTCAGGCTGACCTCGCCAAGTACGGGCTGGGCGTAGGTCTTGCCCAGGCCGCTGGCGGCAAGCACCACTTCATTGGCCGATGCAGGCATGGCCGATTCTCCTGGCAGCATCAGGGCTTCTTGGTGATGAGTTCGACCGGGGTCTGAATGACGTTGTCGGCATTCACATCAGGCTTTTCGCCCTTGACCATTTTCAGCGCCGCCTGAATGCCATACACCGCCTGCTGGCTGGCGGCCTGGTCGAGGGTGGCAAGCACCCGACCGTCTTCAAGCATTGGCTTGATGGCATTGATGTTGTCATAGCCCACCACTTGCACCTGGCCGGTCTTGCCAGCGGCACGCACGGCGGACACAGCGCCCAGGGCCATGCTGTCGTTGCCGGCCAGCAAGGCCTTCAGGTCGGGGTATTCGTTGAGCATGGAGGCGGCGACGGCGTTGCCTTTGTCGATCTCCCAATTGCCGCTTTGTACCGAGACGATTTTCATCTGCGCGGCGTCCATGGCGTCCTTGAAGCCGGCGGTGCGCTGCTGGGCATTGGTGGTGGTCGACACGCCTTCGATGATGCCCACCTGGTCGCCGGCCTTGAGCTTCTGGCTGGCCAGGTAATCGCCAACCAGGCGCGCGCCCTTGCGGTTGTCGGGGCCGACGAAGGGAACGCTGATGCCTTTGCTCTTTAGCAGATCAGGGTCCAGACGGTTGTCGATGTTGATCACCACCACGCCCTGGTCCATGGCCTTCTTCACCGCCGACACAAGCGCCTTGGAATCAGCCGGGGCAATCACCAGCGCTTTGGCGCCGGCATTGACCATCTGCTCGACGATGCGGATCTGCTCGCCAGTGTCGGTCTCGTTCTTGATGCCGTTGGCGATCAGCTCGAACTCATCGGCGTGGGTTTTCTGGTAGTCCTTGGCGCCGTCTTCCATGGTGCGGAAGAACTCGTTGGCCAGCGACTTCATGACAAGGGCGACCTTAGGCTTGTCTTCAGCGTGGGCGGCAGACAATGGCAAGGTGAGGCTAAGCGAGGAAATGACAGCGAGGGCCAGCAGACGACCGGCGAACGGCAGCTTCATGAACGATGACTCCGAATCTTGTGTTTTTTGTCGGATCGCAAACGTTTGCGTTGACCAACTATGGTAACAGGACCGTTGTTTGTCAAATCCGTTTGGCTTTCGGAGGCCAAAGTGCTGCTGGGGCCGATTATGCAGTCTTTTCCGAAAAACCGAACACCTTTTCCTTTATTTGTTCGGAATTACGAATGCAATGCCGCCTTTGGCAGGCGCGGCTCGGTGCAACATCACACATTGTCGGGGCTGCTACACAGCCCATTGCAACGCAAGGCCGCTCCAACCCGGGCAACGCGTGGTGCCTTGGTACGAAAAATGCCTATAGCCCTGCGCGACTCAATAACTAACTCACTAGGAAGCGAGAACAATAACGATGAATGCCGCACTGAAAACCTTCGCCCCAAGCGCACTCGCCCTGCTGCTGATCCTGCCATCCAGCGCCTCGGCCAAAGAAGCCGAAACCCAACAGAAGCTGGCCAATGTGGTCATCCTCGCCACCGGCGGCACCATTGCCGGCGCCGGTGCCAGCGCTGCCAACAGCGCCACTTACCAGGCTGCCAAGCTGGGCGTCGACAAACTCATCGCCGGCGTGCCGGAACTGGCCGACATCGCCAATGTACGTGGCGAGCAAGTGATGCAGATCGCCTCCGAGAGCATCAGCAATGACGACCTGCTGAAGCTGGGCAAGCGCGTCGCCGAGCTGGCCGAAAGCAAGGATGTGGACGGCATCGTCATCACCCACGGCACCGACACCCTCGAAGAAACCGCCTACTTCCTCAACCTGGTAGAGAAGACCGACAAGCCAATCGTGGTGGTCGGCTCGATGCGCCCGGGCACCGCCATGTCCGCCGATGGCATGCTCAACCTGTACAACGCCGTGGCCGTAGCCAGCGACAAGCAGTCGCGTGGCAAGGGCGTGCTGGTGACCATGAACGACGAGATCCAGTCCGGCCGCGATGTGAGCAAGGCGGTCAACATCAAGACCGAAGCCTTCAAGAGCGCCTGGGGCCCGATGGGCATGGTAGTGGAAGGCAAATCGTACTGGTTCCGCCTGCCGGCAAAGCGCCATACGGTCAATTCCGAGTTCGATATCAAGCAGATCAGCAGCCTGCCGCAGGTGGACATTGCCTATGGCTATGGCAACGTCACGGACACCGCCTACAAGGCGTTGGCACAGAACGGCGCCAAGGCGCTGATCCATGCCGGTACCGGCAACGGTTCGGTATCGTCGCGGGTAGTCCCGGCGCTGCAAGAACTGCGCAAGAACGGCGTGCAGATCATCCGCTCGTCGCATGTCAACCAGGGTGGTTTCGTACTGCGTAACGCCGAACAGCCGGATGACAAGAATGACTGGGTCGTGGCTCACGACCTGAACCCGCAAAAAGCGCGGATCCTGGCGATGGTGGCAATGACCAAGACCCAGGACAGCAAAGAGCTGCAACGCATCTTCTGGGAGTACTGATCAACCACCCATGGCCGGTGCCCCACGTCACCGGCCATTCTTCCTTTCCAGATCAACCCCGCCCCGCCGCCACTCAACTGGTGCTCGCATCAGTGGGTTTCTTCTCAGGCTTGCACGAGTGGCTTTATTTGTAATCTCTCGGATCAACGCCCCACTTTTTGAGTCGAGACGCCAAGGTTGTGGGCTTCAACCCCAGCAATCGCGCAGCACCACCCTCGCCGGAGACTTTCCCCGCTGTTCGTTTGAGCACAGAGATCGCATTCAGCTTCATCTGCCGCTCCCAGTCTTTGTCGGCAGTCGGCTCAGGCTCGCATTGTGCAATTGAAGATACTGGGCCACTGGACGGAGCGCTTGGCGCCAGAACCTCATGAAAGCTCACGCGACCGTCTCGGGAGACTATGGTCTGTCGCTCAATCACATTTTGAAGCTCGCGAATGTTGCCTGGCCAGGTGTACTGCTGAAGCACCGCGACTTGGGTCAGCGACATGCGAATGCCCGGTTTGTTGAACGCCAGGCTAGCCCTTTCAAGAAAATGGCTGGCGAGCAACGGAATGTCCTCAAGTCGCTCCCGCAACGGCACCGAGCGTATAGGGAACACATTCAAACGGAAGTATAAATCTTCCCGGAACGCCCCTCGGGCGACCATATCGCGCAGGTCACGGTTCGTTGCGGCGATAACTCGCACATCAACGGCCCTGGTGCGATTGTCGCCTACAGGCTCAAACTGGCGATCCTGTAGAACACGGAGCAACTTGCTTTGTAACTCCAGCGGAATCTCTCCCACCTCATCGAGAAACAAGGTTCCGCCGTCTGCCAATTCAAAGCGACCCACTCGGTTGCTGACCGCTCCGGTGAAGGCCCCTTTGAGGTGGCCGAAGAACTCGCTCTCGAACAATTCACGGGGCACCGCGGCGCAATTGACCCGAATCAGAGGGCGGTCGCGCCGGGGGCTGCTGGCATGAATAGCGCGAGCCACAAGCTCTTTACCCGTGCCTGACTCGCCGGTGACCAACACGTTGGCGTCGGTAGCTGCGACCAGCTCGATCTGCTGTAACAGATGCTTGACCGCTGGGCTTTCGCCGACGATCTCGTGGTGATTGCCGTGAGCGTTGATTTCCTCCTGCAGGTATTGGTTTTCCATCTCCAGCCGAGTCTTCAACTGCTCTACTTCACTTAGCGCATCGCGCAGGCGCGCTTCAGTGCGTTGTCGTTCGCGGATGTCCCGAAAAAGCACCACCGCCCCCACCAGCCTTCCCATCTCGAAGATTGGAGTGCTGGTGTACTCGACGGCGATTGGTTCGCCGCTCTTGTGCCAGAACACCTCGTGGTCCACGCGATGAACTTGTCCATCGCTGAACGAAGCATGGATGGGGCACTGATTGACCTCGAACGCACGTCCGTCGCTATGGCTGTGGTGGAACAAATGGTGGGCATCCTGGCCAATCATGTCGACGGCACTCCACCCCAAGATACGCTCGGCGGCGGGGTTGATGAACGTGGTCTGGCCCCGGGTATCGAGCCCATAGATGCCCTCGCCAACTGCACCAAGAATCAGCCGGTTTTGCTGCTGGATGCGCTCGAACACCTGGCTGATCCGCTCCCACCCCACGTGGCCCAAACGGTGTTGCCGGCGCGCCTCAGCACGATTACGGCGCTGCTCCAGAAGATCCCGGCGCTGCACCGTCAGTACAATTTTCCCACCCTCAACCGCGCTAGCCGCAACCTCCACCGCTATTTGCCGCAGTTGCAGATCCACCAGCAGCAGGTCGTCCGACCACGCTTCGCCTTGAGTCAGTACCTCATCCGTAAAGCTCACCCACAGTGCGATTCCCCCTCGCAGAAAATGGCTAAAGGCATGACCGGGTAGCTCATTTACGGTGCAGCCCAGTAAATCAAGCGCGGCGTTGTTGGCTTGCAGTACCCGATCGTCTACCGGGTGGACTAACAGCATGGCAACGGCGGAGTCGGCCGCGAGTCCGAGGGCGACGGTGTCTGTCACTGATGCATATCCTTCAACCGTTTTTTACGAAATTTCGTAAACAATATTACGACAGTTCGTAATTCACGAAATTTCGTCAACCCAATTCGCTGTCAATAAAAAAATAAACTAATAAAATCAGATAGTTAAAAAATAATGGAGGTTGGCACATCTCTCGCTATGGGTTTGTTCACTTTAAACCAACCTGCGGGAGCAGAAATAATGGACAAACTTGAAATGCATCACCTGATCATGGCCGCGAAAGCACGCAAGGGCCTGAGCTGGGATGATCTTGCCAACGCAGTGGGCAAGGCCCCGGTATGGCTTGCATCGGTCTGCTACGGCATGAACAGCGCGCCGCTGGAAGTGGCAACGCATCTTTGCGAGGTATTGGAGCTGGATGATCAAGTCGCCACCACCTTAACCGCTTTCCCAGTCAAGGGCTGGGACAAGTCCATCCCTCAAGACCCGCTGATCTATCGACTGTACGAAGTCGTGGGCGTCTATGGCCCGACCCTGAAAGACGTGATCCAGGAAAAATTTGGCGACGGCATCATGAGTGCCATCGACTTTTCCATGCATGTCGAGCGAATCGAAGATCCCAAAGGCGACCGGGTTCTGTTGACCCTCAATGGCAAGTTCTTGCCATACCGTTCCTGGTAAACCCATCCAACCCTCGGCATCCCTCCGGGGGTGCCGCCTATTACCCGCAGTTGAGGGAGCCGCCATGTCTTATCTGCTACCCACCGATTTTGTCACCAAGATGCTCGATGCCGGCGCATCAAAGGTCCACATGTCCACTCGCGACACGCTGATCCGCAGCTACATGGCCGGGGCAATTCTGGCCCTGGCAGCCGTCTTCGCAGTGACCATCGCAGTGCAGACAGGCTCAGCCCTGCTAGGCGCAGTCCTGTTTCCGGTTGGTTTTTCAATGCTCTACCTTATGGGCTTCGACCTGCTCACTGGGGTCTTCATGCTCACCCCGCTGGCATTACTGGACAAACGTCCCGGTGTCACCGTTAGGGGAATTCTGCGCAACTGGGGCCTGGTGTTCGTCGGCAACTTCGCCGGCGCCCTTACGGTCGCCTGCATGATGGCCTTCGTCTTTACCTATGGCTTCCATGCTTCCCCCGGTGCCGTGGGAGAGAAAATTGCCAGCATCGGTGAGGCCCGCACCTTGGGTTACGAGCAATACGGGCTGGCAGGCTGGCTGACGATCTTCCTGCGTGGCGTACTGTGCAACTGGATGGTGTCGATGGGCGTGGTCGGCGCGATGATCTCCACCTCTGTGAGCGGCAAGGTGATCGCCATGTGGATGCCGATCATGCTGTTTTTCTTCATGGGCTTCGAGCACTCGGTCGTGAATATGTTCCTGTTCCCTTCCGCAATGATCATGGGCGGCGATTTCTCGCTCATGGACTACCTGGTATGGAACGAAATCCCTACTGTACTGGGCAACCTGGTGGGCGGCCTGGCCTTTACAGGCCTGACGCTGTACGGCACCCACATCCGTACGGCCTCGAAGAAAGTTACCAGCGCAACAGCCTGCTGAAGCGATAAAGAAGGCAGGCAGCCTCAGTCGCCGCCTGTCTCACTTCAGGTTTTGCTTTGCACTGCTATAACCCGAACATCGTTTACATTTCAGATCGGTGCCATGGCTTACAGACCAACGCTGGATTTCCCCTGACAAGCTGTTGCGAATTTACTTACAGTGAAATACTGTATGCACATACAGCAAAACAAGGAAACTCCTGTGTCCAGCATCGCCTCCGCCAGCCCGAGCAGCTATGAACAGCTGGGTGTACGCATCCAGAAGATCATCAACAGCCCCACCGCCCAGCGCAGCCGTGCGGCGCTGATCTTCCGCCTGGAACAGGAAAGCCCGGATGACTGGGAGACCCTGCTTCAGGAGATCGCAGAAAACGACAACGTCACCCTCGCCCATCGCGACGATGGCGGTGTGCAGATTTTCTGGACTGTACCGAAGGAAGATTGACTGCGCATGAGAGTTTCGCTTTTCGCAGCAGCTTGCCTGTTACTGACCACTCCGCTTGTTCAAGCCGACGCCCCGCGCACCTTCCAGGAGGCCAAGAAGGTCGCCTGGAAGCTCTATGCGCCGCAATCGACCGAGTTCTATTGCGGCTGTAAATACAAAGGCAACAAGGTCGACCTGGCATCTTGCGGCTATGCCCCACGCAAGAATGCCCAGCGGGCGTCGCGCATCGAGTGGGAGCACATCGTACCTGCCTGGCAGATCGGCCATCAGCGCCAGTGTTGGCAGAGCGGCGGGCGCAAGCAGTGCTCGCAGCATGACGAAGTGTACAAACGCGCCGAAGCCGACCTGCACAACCTGGTGCCAAGCATCGGCGAGGTCAACGGCGACCGCAGCAACTTCAGCTTCGGCTGGCTACCAGAACAACGCGGCCAGTATGGCCGCTGCCTGACCCAGGTCGACTTCAAGGCCAAGAAGGTAATGCCGCGGCCGTCGATCCGCGGCATGATCGCCCGCACCTACTTCTACATGAGTAAGCAGTACAACCTGCGCCTGTCCAAACAGGACCGCCAGCTGTTCGAAGCCTGGAACAAGACCTACCCGCCGCAAGCCTGGGAGCAGCAACGCAACCAACAGGTAGCCTGCGTGATGGGGCGGGGAAACGAGTTCGTGGGGCCAGTCAACCTCAAGGCGTGCGGTTGATCCTCAGGCCAGCGCTTGTAAATAGGCACTGGCCTGCCGGTAACGGGCCAGCCGCGCCAGGTCGGCGGGACCCGGGCAAGGGATGCGCGAGAGGTCGCTGTTGTCGGCCAGATCGGCCAGCTTGACGGTGCGCGCCAACGGGTCTTCTCCCAGGCGCACCACGAAATCCTGGTAAGGCTCACCTTCGCGGCGGCTAAGCGCCAGCAGCGCAGCCAGGATCTTCAGCGCGAAGCCCTCACGCGCCAGGTCGGACAGGGTCAGTGGGGTGTCTTCGATCACATCGTGAAGCACCGCCACTATCCGCTGCTCAGGTGTGGAAACCCGCATCATCACGCGTAACGGGTGGAGGATATAAGCCACCCCACCCTTATCGTATTGCCCTTCATGCGCCCTGGCGGCCACGGCAATGGCCCGTTCCAGTGTAGACATGAGGCCCTCCCCGTTTGGCATCTCCCAACTCAAGCATAGCCAAACTTGTGTGAACAGCGCCTGACACAAGCCTTGGCTTCGGCGCCACTGTACTGGCTTAGGCTCTGTACGATAAGCCTTGATACTTGTTCATGCTGCGTTGAAAACAGCCTCGGATGCTCATGTACTCAAGTACACTCCGCTTCCCCAGCTGTTTTCGCCTTGCCTGACCTGCGTCTCAAGACTTTTCGAACAGACCCTAGCGTGCTGCGCCGTGCTGGATGACCACCGAATCGGTACCTAGCTTGGCCATGACTTCATCCCTGCGCGCCTGCGCTTCTTCACGGGTGGGGAACGGCCCCAGCAGCACCACCGGCTTGCCGTCGCGGTACTCCACCGAAGAGGGGATGCCCTTCTCGATCAGGCGCGCCGTCATGTCGCTGAGCGCGCCCATGTTGGCGCCCTGCACCACTTCCACGTCCCAACCCTGTGGCGCCGGCTGGTCTGCCAGCGCCTCGGCACGGCGCTGCAGGTCGGCCCCACCGCAGAGCTCACGGATACGCAGGTTGTTGCCGGTATCGTCGACGATGATGTCGTATTGGCCATCGCGCTTGATCGCCACGTAGCTGCGGTAGGCTTCGTACTGCCCGGCATCGTCCTTGCCGCGGACCTGACCGCAGATGGTGCCCTGGGTGTCGATCCGCACGTTGCCGAACTTGGCGGTCTTGGGGTTGTGCAGGTGTTCGGCCACCTGCTTGTGCACGCCTTCGACCTCGTTCTCACAGCCCGCCAGGGCGAGCACTGCCATTACCACAGCCAGTTTGCGCACGCGTGTACCTCCAGATTCGAAGGGGCGGATTCTAGCACGCCGGGGTATGCCCGAACCGCGACCAAACGTTACACGCTGCTTCGGGGGCAAATGCAAAAAGGGCGATCATTTCTGATCGCCCTTTTTCGATTTGGTAGGCACAATTGGACTCGAACCAACGACCCCCACCATGTCAAGGTGGTGCTCTAACCAACTGAGCTATGTGCCTGTCGTGTGGTGCGCATATTAGTGGTCCGATGCGTACCTGTAAAGCTTTTTTTTGAGAAAAATCAAAAACTTTCGAATGCAAGCGCTTCGCGTCCAGACCGCGGTTTTCCCGCACACGCGGCAATGGACAATGAAAAAAGGGGTGACCCTTTCGGATCACCCCTCTTTCGATTTGGTAGGCACAATTGGACTCGAACCAACGACCCCCACCATGTCAAGGTGGTGCTCTAACCAACTGAGCTATGTGCCTGTCGTGTGGTGCGCATTCTACGCATTACAAAAACCCTGTCAACACTTTTTTTCGCGCTAACCTACTGAATCTTAAACTCTTTATAGAGAGGCTGGCTGAGGGGGGCCCGTAAAGGATTTTCACCAGACGACTAGCGGGTGTTTATTATTATTGATAGCATCGGTACATTCGTTAAAAATATAAAACACGAGGTTCCTGCAGCATGGCTAACACCCCCTACCCCCAGTCCTACTACGCCGCCTCGGCCAACCCGGTGCCGCCACGTCCGGCGCTGCAGGGTGAGGTGGAAACCGATGTGTGCATCATCGGTGCTGGCTACACCGGCCTGTCCAGCGCCCTGTTCCTTCTGGAGAACGGCTTCAAGGTGAGCATCGTCGAAGCGGCCAAGGTCGGCTTCGGCGCATCGGGCCGCAACGGCGGCCAGATCGTCAACAGCTACAGCCGCGACATTGACGTCATCGAGCGCACCGTTGGCCCCAAGCAGGCACAGCTGCTGGGCCACATGGCCTTCGAGGGCGGGCGCATCATTCGTGAACGCGTAGCCAAGTACAACATTCAGTGCGACCTGAAAGATGGTGGCGTATTCGCCGCCCTTACCAGCAAGCAGATGGGCCACCTGGAATCGCAAAAGCGCCTGTGGGAACGCTTTGGCCATAATCAGCTGGAGCTGATGGACCAGAAGCGCATCCGCGAGGTGGTTGCCTGCGACAGCTACATCGGCGGCATGCTCGACATGAGCGGCGGCCACATCCACCCGCTGAACCTGGCCCTGGGCGAAGCTGCCGCGGTCGAGTCGCTGGGTGGCATCATCTATGAGCAAACCCCGGCCGTGCGCATCGAACGTGGTGCCAACCCGGTGGTGCATACCCCGCAGGGCAAGGTCCGCGCCAAGTTCATCATCGTTGCCGGCAACGCCTACCTGGGCAACCTGGTACCCGAGCTGGCCGCCAAGTCCATGCCATGCGGCACGCAGGTGATCACCACCGAGCCACTGGGCGAAGAACTGGCACGCACCCTACTGCCGCAGGACTACTGCGTCGAGGACTGCAACTACCTGCTCGACTACTACCGCCTGACCAGCGACAAGCGCCTGATTTTCGGTGGCGGCGTGGTGTACGGCGCGCGTGACCCGGCCAACATCGAGGCGATCATCCGCCCGAAAATGCTCAAAGCCTTCCCGCAGCTGAAGAACGTGAAGATCGACTACGCCTGGACCGGCAACTTCCTGCTGACCTTGTCGCGCCTGCCACAGGTTGGCCGGATCGGCGACAACATCTACTACTCGCAGGGTTGCTCGGGCCACGGCGTGACCTATACCCACTTGGCGGGCAAGGTGCTGGCCGAGGCCCTGCGCGGCCAGGCAGAGCGTTTCGACGCCTTTGCCGGCCTGCCGCACTACCCGTTCCCGGGTGGCCAGATGCTGCGTGTCCCCTTCAGCGCCATCGGTGCCTGGTACTACAGCCTGCGCGATCGCCTGGGCTTCTGATTCAGGCAGGCCTGGCCTCTTCGCAGGCAAACCTGCGCCCACACGGAGTGTGCAATTAGCACAAATCCTGTGGACGCGGGCTTGCCGGCGAAGAGGCCGGCACTGGCAACGCTATCTGTTCAGGCTATTGACCGCCTGCTTCGCCGCACTCTCTTGCCCCGCCTTGGCCAACTCATCCGCAGCGTGCAACCAACGCTGGCGATCAACCTGGGCCGGCAGTTGCCGAGGTGGCTGCACCAGCACCGCCCAACTCCCCTGCTTCTCCCATGCCGATGCAAATTCATCGAATGCCATCACCTGTCGCCGGTGCATGCCCGAGCGCAGCAGCACCCGCTGCTTGTAACGGTCATACCCCATCAACACCGCATAGCGCGGCTCGCTCCACCAGGCCGAACCTTCCTCGTAACGCAGCAGTACCGGGTTGCCCGCCGCCACCTGGGTCAGCAGCGCGTCCAGTTGCTTGTCCAGCGGGTACACCACCCTACCGTAATCCCGTGCCACACGGGGAATAGCGGTATCCAGCGTTTCGGCACCCTGAGGCAGGTTGAGCGGCTTATCCAGCAAGCCCGGCGTAATAGGCGCCCCCTGCTGCGACAGCACTGCCGCCAGCGCCATGGCCCCGCTGTGGTTGGCGTTGCCACGGTAGAACGGCACGCTGCTGATCTCGACTCGCTGCGGCAGGCCTTTGAGGTTGCCGGGCGGTGCGCTGGCGCAGCCGGCCAGGGTGGCAGCCAGCAGACAGGCAGCCAGTAGCCGCCGGGGGGCAGCCTTGAAGGAATGTTGCTCCATGGACACTCGCTTGTTCCAACGCCAGGCAGGCAGCGCCCGGCTCTGGCCACCGATCATAGGTCCGACAGCGGCGCGGGTATAGTCCGACAGCGCCTTGGAGCGAATCGGCCCTAGAGATAGACCATTGTTCGATGGAACGTCACAGACGAAGGGCTAGACTAAAGCAGTGTCTGGAAGGTAAACGCGGCCCAATCAAGCGCTTGCCGCAAAGATGGAGGCACAGATGAGCCTGACCATGGCAATTCTCATGCTGGTAGGTATGTGGCTGAGCGTCGCAGCCGCCATGCTGTGGGGTGTACTGCGTATCGTGCGGCGTCATGCGCACCACCTGCCACCGCAGGCACCCGCCAAGCCACAGCCAGTAAGACGGCCGCGGCGGCATGCCGGGGTGAGCTAACCTCAGGATTTCCCGAAGCCCACTGACTGACAAGCCCGCTGCACAGGTATTCGCGTTGCCAGTGCCACGCGAATACCTGTGCAGCGGGCTTGTCCGCAAGAGGGGCGCGAAGCGCCCTTTTTTACATCAACCTTCAGCCGCCTCACGCTTCAAACGCGCTCGGCGGGCCAGGATGTTGAGGACCTCGATAGCCGTCGAGAACGCCATGGCCGCATATACATAGCCCTTGGGTACATGGGCGCCAAAGCCTTCGGCGATCAGCGTCATGCCGATCATGATGAGGAAGCCCAGCGCCAGCATGACCACGGTCGGGTTGTCGTTGATGAAATTGGCCAGCGGGTCGGCAGCCACCATCATCACGATCACAGCCGTGATAACGGCGATAATCATGATGGGCAGGTGCTCGGTCATGCCCACGGCGGTGATGATACTGTCGACCGAGAAGACGATGTCCAGCAGCAGGATCTGGAAGATCGCCGCAGCAAAGCCCAGGGTAACCGTGGAGGAGACTTTGGCTTCCTCCTTGGCGCCATGCGGGTCGACGTTTTCGTGAATTTCCTTGGTCGCCTTCCACAGCAGGAACAGACCACCGGCAATCAGGATCACATCCTTCCACGAGAAGGCGTTGCCGAACACTTCGAACACCGGGTCGGTCAACTGGACGATCCAGGCCACGGTGCTGAGCAAGGCCAGCCGCATGACCAAGGCCATGCTGATACCGATACGCCGCGCCTTGGAGCGGTACTCCACCGGCAATTTGTTGGTCAGGATCGAGATGAAGATCAGGTTGTCGATGCCCAGTACAACTTCCATGGCCACCAGCGTAGCCAGGGCAACCCAGGCGGTAGGGCTAGCGGCGAGTTCCAGCAAATATTCCATTGTTCAAATCCTGCAGCAGCGGTTGGGGTCAGATTTCCTGGGTTTCTTCTTTCTTCTCGGCATCCTTGGGCTTCTGCCCTTCGCCGCCGATGGCTTCGCTCAGCGCCTGCTGGGCAGCCTTGTTGGTGTCGTCGATGGCTTGTTTGGCCGACTGCGCGGCCTGGTCGAGCATCTGCTGGGCGGATTTCTCGGCCTGGTCGCAGCCTGCCAGGGTGAACAGGGCCAAAGCCAGCACCAATGGGGTGCCAATGGATTTGAGTTGCAGCATGGTGTCCTCGCTTGAAATAACCCGGCGGCGCATGGCGCCTGATAGCCGTGCATTCTAGAGACGGCAATAGTTCAGGAAAATTCGTATTTTCATGGCATATACTTCGGTTTTTACGAATCGGAACGACCGACGGTGCTTAATTATCGCCAGCTGCATTACTTCTGGGCCGTGGCCAAGACGGGCAGCATCACCCGCGCCAGCCAACAGCTGAACCTTACACCACAAACCATTAGCGGGCAGATCACCCTGTTCGAGCAAACCTACGGCCTGGAACTGTTCCAGCGCGCCGGCCGGCAGCTGGAACTGACAGAAACCGGCCGTCAGGCCCTGGTGTATGCAGAGCAGATGTTTCAGATCGGCAGCGAGCTTGAAGCCATGCTGCGTGCCGGCCCTCAAGAGCAGATCCTGTTCCGTGTGGGGGTGGCTGACGTGGTGCCCAAATCCATTGTCTACCGCCTGCTGGCACCGACCATGGACCTGGAGGAGGTGCTGCGCATCAACTGCCGCGAAGACAAACTTGAGCGGTTACTGGCAGACCTGGCTATTCAACGCCTGGACCTGGTGATTTCCGACAGCCCCATGCCTAACCACCTGGACATCAAGTGCTACAGCCAAAAGCTGGGCGAGTGCGGGCTGAGCTTCTTCGCCACCCCGGCGCTGGCACAACGGCTTGAAGGTCCTTTTCCAGCTTGCCTGCAGGATGCTCCGCTGCTGGTTCCCGGCCAGGAGACCGTGGTACGCAGCCGCCTGCTGCGGTGGCTGGGCGAGCAGCAGGTGCAGCCACGGATCGTGGGGGAGTTCGATGACAGTGCCTTGATGCAAGCGTTCGGGCAGTCGGGCAGCGGCATTTTCGTTGCGCCCAGCGTAATCGCCGAGGAGGTGTGCCGTCAGTATGGCGTGCAACTGATCGGGCAGACCGAGGCCGTGCACGAGTCGTTCTATGCCATTTCGGTGGAGCGCAAGGTCAAGCACCCAGGGATCGTGGCGATTACCGAGGGGGCCCGGCGGGAGTTGTTTCACTGGTAGCCGCAAAAGCCTGATTGACAAAGAACACGGCCCGACATGCGCTATAGGTGCTCTATGGTAAAGTCCGCCCTTTCCAGATTCCGAGATACCGCTGCACATGACCCCTTTTCTCCGCTTCCTCAACCGCACCAGCCTGGTGACTCAGATCGTCATCGGCCTGCTCGCCGGCATCGCCCTCGCCCTGCTGGCACCTGCCATCGCCCGCGACCTGGCCTTTCTTGGCAAGGTGTTTGTCAGCGCCCTGAAGGCGGTTGCGCCCGTGCTGGTGTTCATCCTGGTCATGGCTTCGGTCGCCAACCATCGTCACGGCCAGGAAACCCACATTCGCCCGATCCTCTGGCTGTACCTGCTGGGCACCTTTGCCGCTGCAGTGGTGGCCGTGGTTGCCAGCATGCTGTTCCCCTCGCACCTGGCGCTAAGCACCAGCGAGGCCACGCTGAGCGCGCCAGGCGGCATCACCGAGGTGCTGCAGAACCTGCTGCTGAGTGCGGTAGACAACCCGGTCAATGCCCTGCTCAATGCCAACTTCATCGGCGTGCTGACGTGGGCCATCGGGTTGGGTGTGGCCCTGCGCCACGCCGGCGAAACCACCCGTACCGTGGTCGAAGACCTGTCCACGGGTGTAACCCTGATCGTGCGCGTGGTCATCCGCTTCGCCCCGCTGGGCATCTTTGGCCTGGTCAGTTCCACCCTGGCCCAGTCGGGCCTGGACGCGCTGCTTGGCTACCTGCACCTGCTGGCGGTACTGATCGGCTGCATGCTGTTCGTGGCGCTGGTGATGAACCCACTGATCGTGTTCTGGAAGATTCGCCGCAACCCCTACCCGCTGACGCTGCTGTGCCTGCGCGAAAGCGGCATTACTGCGTTCTTCACCCGCAGCTCGGCCGCCAACATCCCGGTGAACCTGGCGTTGTCGGAACGCCTTGGCCTGCATGAAGACACCTACTCGGTGTCGATCCCGCTGGGCGCGACCATCAACATGGCCGGTGCGGCGATCACCATTACCGTGCTGACCCTGGCCGCAGTGCATACCCTGGGTATCCAGGTGGACCTGCCGACTGCCGTGCTGCTCAGCGTGGTGGCGGCAGTGTGCGCCTGCGGCGCCTCGGGCGTGGCCGGGGGTTCGCTGCTGCTGATTCCGCTGGCATGCAGCCTGTTTGGCATCCCAAGCGAAATTGCCATGCAGGTGGTTGCGGTGGGCTTCATCATCGGCGTGTTGCAGGATTCGGCCGAAACGGCGCTGAATTCTTCGACCGATGTGCTGTTCACTGCCGCGGCATGTCAGGCTCAAGAGCAGCGCCACGGCTAAGAGGGCCGGGGCCGCTTTGCGGCCCCAATTGCCTTACGCGATGGCATTACCTACCCTAGTGGCCTTTCCCCAGCCACGAGACAGGGCCATGTCAGAACACGAAACCGCAGGTGAAGGCCGCTTCAACAGCATCGAGATCCGCGTTCTCGGCTCGCTGATCGAAAAGCAGGCCACCAGCCCGGAAAGCTACCCGCTGACCCTCAATGCCCTGGTCCTGGCCTGCAACCAGAAGACCAGCCGCGAGCCGGTGATGAACCTCACCCAAGGCCAGGTCGGCCAAGCCTTGCGCGCCCTCGAAGGTCAGGGCATGACCCGCCTGCAGATGGGCAGCCGTGCCGACCGCTGGGAACATCGGGTAGACAAGGCACTGGAGCTGGTGCCAGCGCAGTTGGTGCTGATGGGCCTGATGTTCCTGCGAGGCCCGCAAACCCTCAACGAACTGATGACCCGTAGCAACCGCCTGCACGACTTTGACGACACCGAGCAGATCCAGCATCAGCTGGAGCGCCTGATCACGCGGGACCTGGCCTTGCACCTGCCACGCCAGGCCGGCCAGCGTGAAGACCGCTACACCCATGCCTTGGGCGACCCGGCGGAAATCGAGGCGATTCTCGCTGCACGGCAGCAGGAAGGCGGCGTGCGCACCAGTGGCGGCAGTGTGTCAGAAGAACGCATCGAGGCCCTCGAAGCCCGCATTACGGCGCTGGAAGCACGCCTGGCCGAGCTGGAAGGCTGAGCCGTCACGGCTCGGGGTCAGGGAAATTGCGGCAGCTCTTGCGCTCGGCCAGCTCCCGGTCAGTGGGGCGCTGGTCGACGAACACAGCGCGACCGTCGGCGTAGATTTCCAGGTAGCCCCAGTGCAGGTCCTGCTCTTGCTGCCCGGGCTTTGGGGGGACTAGCCACCAGGGTTCGCGGCTGATCAGGGTCATGGGTGTGATTCCTGAGAGGTCTGCAGTAAGCATAGACACCTTCAGGTCCTGCTTTGCTTGCACCGGCCCT
>NZ_JBICJR010000016.1:0-46769 GCF_043103245.1 Pseudomonas sp. YQ_6 | reverse complement strand
TAGGAGCGGGTTTACCCGCGAAGGGGCCGGCACAGGCACTCCAAATTGTAGGAGCGGGTTTACCCGCGAAGGGGCCGGCACAGGCACTCCAAATTGTAGGAGCGGTTTTACCCGCGAAGAGGCCAGCACAGGCACTCCAAATTGTAGGAGCGGGTTTACCCGCGAAGGGGCCAGCACAGGCATTCCAAAACGGTCAGCCCTTCCACACCTGCGGGTTCACCAGGTCCCGCGGCCGCTCGCCCAACAGCGCCGCACGCAGGTTGTCGATCGCCCGGTTGGCCATGGCCTCTCGGGTTTCGGCAGTAGCCGAACCAACGTGCGGCAGGGTCAGCGCATTGGGCAGCTTGAACAGCGGCGAGTCGCTCAGCGGTTCTTTCTCGTACACGTCCAGGCCTGCGCCCCGAATGGTGCCGGCCTGCAGCGCCTCGATCAACGCCGCCTCATCCACCACCGGCCCACGGGCAATGTTGATCAGGAACGCGCTCGGCTTCATCAGCTTCAGCTCGCGGCTGCTGATCAGCTTGCGGGTGGCATCGGACAACGGCACCACGATGACCACGAAGTCGGCTTCGGCCAGCAACTGATCCAGGCTGCGGAACTGCGCGCCCAGCTCCTGCTCCAGTGCGGTCTTGCGGCTGTTGCCGCTGTACAGGATCGGCATGTTGAAGCCGAAGCGGCCACGGCGTGCCACTGCTGCACCAATGTTGCCCATGCCGACGATGCCCAGGGTCTTGCCATGCACATCGCTGCCGAAGTGGGCCGGGCCCACGGTGGCCTGCCAGTTGCCGGCCTTGGTCCAGGCATCCAGCTCGGCGGTGCGCCGGGCGCAGCCCATGATCAGTGAGAAGCCCAGGTCGGCGGTGCTTTCGGTCAGCACGTCGGGGGTGTTGGTCAGGGCGATGCCGCGTTCGTTGAAGTAGTCGAGGTCGTAGTTGTCATAGCCGACCGACACGCTGGACACCACCTCCAGCCTGGCCGCACCTTCAAGCTGCGCGCGGCCGAGCTTGCGGCCAACGCCGATCAGGCCATGGGCTTCGGGCAGGGCTTCGTTGAACTGGGCGCTGATGTCGCCAAGCTTGGGGTTGGGCAGGATCACGTTGAAGTCTTGCTGCAGGCGTTCGGCCATGGCCGGGGTGATACGGCTGAAGGCCAGGACGGTCTTTTTCATCGGGCAACTTCTCTGCTAGGCGGGGTGGGGGGCTGTGCTGGTCCCTTCGCGGGCAAGCCCGCTCCTACGGGGGGCGCGGTGCCTTGCAGGAACGGGCTTGCCCGCGAAAGGGGCGGAACAGGCGAAATCAATGGTTAGCAACCTACCATTGTCAGCCCCCGCAATGCAGCAGCTTTTTAGTTGGCGATCAGCACCTGATGGGTTTTCAGGTCTGCCTCATGCGCGGCAAGAGTCTCTGGCAGCGAGTTGCGCAGGTACTCCACCCAGGTCTTGATCTTGGCATCCAGATACTGCCGCGATGGATAGATGGCATACAGGTTCAGCTCCTGCAGGCGATATTCGGGCAGCACCCGCACCAGGCTACCGTCCCGCAGGCCCTCGATAGCCGAATAGATCGGCAGCACGCCTACGCCCATGCCACTGCGGATCGCAGTCTTCATGGCATCGGCGGTGTTCACCATGAACGGCGAACTGGTGATGTTGACCATCTCTTGGCCTTCCGGGCCATCGAACAGCCACTTCTCCAGCGGTATCACCGGGCTGACCATGCGCAGGCAGGCGTGCTTGAGCAGGTCGGCAGGCTTGTGCGCCACGCCATGCTGGGCGATGTAGGCGGGCGAGGCACAGACAATGCTGTAGGTGATGCCCAGGCGCTGCGAAACGAACCCCGAGTCGGGCAGTTCGGTGGCCAGCACGATGGAGACGTCATAACCCTCGTCGAGCAGGTCGGGCACGCGGTTGGCCATGGTCAAATCGAAGGTCACGTCCGGGTGCGTTTCGCGGTAGCGGGCGATGGCATCGACCACGAAGTGCTGGCCGACCCCGGTCATCGAATGCACCTTCAACTGCCCGGCCGGGCGCGCATGGGCGTCGCTGGCTTCGGCCTCGGCTTCTTCGACGTAGGTAAGAATCTGTTCGCAACGCATCAGGTAGCGCTTGCCGGCTTCGGTCAGCGCAATGCGGCGGGTGGTACGGTTGAGCAGCCTTGTTTGCAGATGGGCTTCCAGGTTGGAGACCGCCCGCGACACGTTCGCGGTGGTCGTATCCAGTTGCGCCGCAGCGGCAGTGAAGCTGCCGAGTTGGGCTACGCAACTGAAAGCACGCATGTTTTGCAGGGTGTCCATGGGTCACTCTCGAGGTAGAGGACAAAATTGTGTCACGAAGTAACTTAGAAAAGAGAAAAAGTTGCCTTCGACCAAAGGCGGATTATCGCTGTTTTGGTAACAAAGATTCGCAGGAATCTGTGCTTATCGCCAGTGCTGCCGCCCCCTAGAATTGCCCGGCCCCCTTCACCTCTTCCTCGGGAAATCGCAGCTGTGCCGCGTCGCATCATCAGAACGCTCAAGGCGTTCAGTGCCTGTGCCCTTGCCCTCACCTTGAGCGGCTGTATCGGAACCTGGGGCATTGCCCCGCAAAGCAAGACGCTGCAAGCCAATACCTTGACTACCGACGCGGCCATTCGCGAAGCCGCGACCGACGCCCACTGGCCTGACCAGCAGTGGTGGCATGCCTATGGCGACCCGCAGCTGGACCGCTGGATTGCCCTGGCCGTGGCCGGTAGCCCGAGCCTGGCCATGGCTGCGGCGCGGGTGCGCGAAGCCAAGGCCATGGCCGGTGTGGTCGAGTCGGCGGAAAAGCTCCAGGCCAACGGCCAGTCTACGCTCAAGCGCCACAACTGGCCGGAAGACCAGTTTTATGGCCCCGGCGCGTTGTCGGGTGCCAACACCTGGGACAACAACGCCGCCATCGGTTTCAGCTACGCCCTTGACCTGTGGGGGCGCGAGCGCAATGCCAGCGAGCAGGCCGTGGACCAGGCGCACATGAGCGTGGCCGAAGCCCGCCAGGCGCAGCTGGAACTGCAGAACAATGTGGTGCGTGCCTACATCCAGTTGAGCCTGCATTTTGCCCAGCGCGATATCGTCAAGGCCGAGCTGGAGCAGCAAGAACAGATCCTGGCCTTGGCCAAGCGCAGGCTGGATGCCGGCATCGGCACCCACTTCGAAGTCAGCCAGGCCGAAGCGCCGCTGCCGGAAACCCACCGCCAGCTCGACAGCCTGAACGAAGAGATTGCCCTGACCCGCAACCAGCTGGCGGCACTGGCAGGCAAGGGCCCGGGCGAAGGCGCCCAGTTGCAGCGCCCGACCCTGGCCCTGGCTGCACCGCTGAAGCTGCCGTCGAACCTGCCGGCCGAATTGGTTGGCCAGCGCCCCGACGTAGTTGCCAGCCGCTGGCAGGTGGCCGCACAGGCGCGGGGTATCGACGTCGCCCATGCCGGCTTCTTCCCCAACGTCGACCTGGTCGGCAGCCTGGGCTTCATGGCCACCGGCGGTGGCCCGCTGGAATTCCTCACCGGGCGCAAGTTCAACTACAACGTCGGCCCTGCCATCAGCCTGCCGATCTTCGACGGTGGCCGTTTGCGCTCGCAGCTGGGCGTGGCCTCCGCCAGCTATGACGTGGCCGTGGCGCGCTACAACCAGACTGTGGTCGGTGCGCTGAAAAACATCTCCGACCAGTTGATCCGCCGTGAGTCGATGAAAGAACAGTCGCACTTCGCCGCCGAGTCGGTTGCTGCCGCGCAGAAAACCTACGACATCGCCATGGTCGCGTTCCAGCGCGGCCTTACCGACTACCTGAACGTACTCAACGCGCAGACCTTGCTGTTCCGCCAGCAGCAGGTGCAGCAGCAGGTACAGGCCGCCCGCCTGGTCGCCCATGCCGAGCTGGTCACCGCCCTAGGTGGTGGCCTGCAGGCCGGTCAGGATGCGCCGAAAGAGGAACGTCAGGCAGCACCTAAGACCCCGGCCACCCTGGCCATTTTCGACAAGAAGCCGGATAACGCCGAATGAGCACTTCCAGTTTGCCCGCGCGCTGGCTGCAAAGCCTGGAATGGCGCCGGGGCTTCTTTGCCTGGGCGCGCACCGACGGCGTGACCTGGGTGTACATCTTCAAGGTGCTGGCCGCTGCGTTCATCACCTTGTGGTTGGCCATGCGCCTGGAGCTGCCGCAACCGCGTACAGCGATGATCACTGTTTTCATCGTCATGCAGCCGCAAAGCGGGCATGTGTTCGCGAAAAGCTTCTACCGGGTGCTAGGCACCCTGGCCGGCTCGGCGATGATGGTGGCGCTGATTGCCATCTTTCCGCAGAACACCGAGCTGTTTCTGCCCAGCCTGGCGCTGTGGGTGGGCCTGTGCTCGGCTGGTGCCATGCGCTACCGCACCTTCCGCGCCTATGGTTTCGTGCTGGCCGGCTACACCGCAGCGATGATCGGCCTGCCGGTGCTGCAACACCCCGACCAGGCGTTCATGGCAGCGGTATGGCGGGCGCTGGAAATCGCCCTGGGTATTCTGGTGTCGACCTTCGTCAGTGCCGCGATCCTGCCGCAGTCGGCCAGTGCCGCAATGCGCAATGCCCTCTACCAGCGCTTTGGCGTGTTTGCCGGGGTGGTGGTGGAGGCCCTGCGTGGTGACAGTCAAAAGGACCGCTTCGAGAGCAGCAACGTGCGGTTCGTGGCAGAGGCCGTGGGCCTCGAGAGCCTGCGCAACGTCACCGCTTTCGAAGACCCGCACATGCGCCGTCGCAGTGGCCGGCTGGTGCGCATGAACAGCGAGTTCATGGCCATCACCACCCGCTTCAATGCCTTGCACCGTTTGCTGGAGCGCCTGCGTGCCCGTGGCCCGCTGCAGATCGTCAGTGCCATCGAACCGGGCCTGAACACCTTGGTGGAGTTGCTGCAGCCCTATGTGGGCCGGGCGTTGACGGACGCCGATGCGCTGCGCCTGACCCTGGAGCTGGCCGCCTACAAGGAAGGCCTGCAGGCCCAGGTGCGAGGGCTGCGGGCTGAGTACCTGGCAACTGACCCCAGCGAATCCGACCTGCTCGATTTTCACACCGCGTTCGAGCTGCTGTACCGCTTCGTCGACGAGATGTTGAGCTACGCCGAAACCCATGCCTCGCTGGCCGCGCACAAGCACGAACGCGAGCAGTGGGACGAGCCCTACGTGGCGCAGACCAGCTGGCTGGTATCGCTGGCGGCCGGTGTGCGCGCCTCGGCAGTGCTGTTGCTGCTGGGCAGTTACTGGCTGCTCAGCGATTGGCCCAGTGGCGCCATGATGACCCTGATCGCCACGGTCACCGTATGCCTTTCGGCGGCGTCACCCAACCCCAAGCGCATGTCGTTCCAGATGGCTTGCGGCACGGCCATCGGCGCTTTTGTCGGCTTCTTCGAAACCTTCTTCGTGTTCCCCTGGATCGACGGTTTCCCGCTGCTGTGCATGGTGCTGGCGCCTGTGTTCGTGCTGGGCGCGTTTCTTTCGTCGCGTCCTGCCTATGCCGGTTATGGCATCGGCCTGCTGGTGTTCTTCGCGATTGGTTCGGTGCCGAACAACCTCACCGTTTATGACCCGTACACCTTCATCAACGACTACATCGGCATGGTGATCGGCATGTTCGTCTGTGCCGCCGCCGGCGCGATCATTCTGCCGCCCAACAGCCGCTGGCTGTGGAGCCGCCTGGAGCAGGCGTTGCGCGAGCAGGTGCTGTTCGCCATCAGCGGCCGCCTGCGCGGGCTGGGCTCGGCCTTCGAAAGCCGCACCCGCGACCTGCTGCACCAGGCCTATGGCCTGGCGGCCGGCAAGCCGCAGGTGCAGAGCCAGCTGATGGGGTGGATGTTCACCGTGCTGGAGATCGGCCACGCCGTCATCGAGCTGCGCAAGGAGCAAGCCCGCGCCCCGGTGCACCCGGCCTATGCCGAGTCGCAGCCGTGGCGCCAGGCAATCCGTGTCATGGGCCGTGCACTGACCCGGCTGTTCCTGCAGCCCAGCGCCAGCAACCACGAACGCGCACTGGTGGCAGTGGACCACGCCATTGCCCGCGTGCAGGCCACCGACGAGCCATTCGCCCGGCACTTCGACACCTCGGTGCTGCGCCGCGTGCAAAGCTACCTGCACTTCATCCGTACTTCCCTGCTGGACCCACAGTCGCCACTGGCACCGGCGAAAGGACTGCACCATGCCCCGTGAGATCGCCTTCCATGGCGTGTACATGCCCACCATGACCTTGATGTTCCTGTTTGCCCTGGGCCTGGCCTGGGGCCTGGACCGGTTCATTGCCAGCCATGATGGCTACCGCTTCTTCTGGCACCCGGCGTTGCTGCGCCTGAGCCTGTTCGTCTGCTTGTTCGGCGCCATGGCGCTGTCTGTCTACTGGTGAGAATCCTTCGATGAAAAAGTTCTTCAGCCTGATCGCCACCCTGCTGGTGCTGGTCGCTGCCGTGGCCATCGGTCGCCAGTTGTGGCTGCACTACATGACCACGCCCTGGACCCGTGATGGCCGTGTGCGTGCCGACATCATCAACGTCGCTGCCGACGTGCCCGGCTACGTGGTGGATGTACCGGTCAAGGACAACCAGCGGGTGAAGAAGGGCGACCTGCTGATCCAGATCGACCCTGAGCACTACCAGTTGGCAGTCGACCAGGCCAAGGCACTGGTCGCCTCGCGCAAGGCCACCTGGGAAATGCGCAAGGTCAATGCCAAGCGCCGTGCCGACATGGACAACCTGGTGATCTCCAAGGAAAACCGCGACGACGCCAGCAACATCGCCAATTCCGCCCAAGCCGATTATCAACAAGCCCTGGCCGAGTTGGCCGCAGCCGAGCTGAACCTCAAGCGCACGCATATCGTGGCGACGGTTGACGGCTATGTGACCAACCTGAATATCCACAAGGGCGACTACGCGCGCACGGGTGAAGCGGTGATGGCGGTGGTCGACGAGCACTCGTTCTGGGTTTACGGGTTCTTCGAGGAGACCAAGCTGCCGCATGTGAAGGTGGGTGATCAGGCCGAATTGCAGATGATGAGCGGCGAGCGCCTCAAGGGGCATGTGGAGAGCATCGCCCGCGGCATCTACGACCGTGACAACCCACAGAGCCGCGAGCTGATCGCCGACGTGAACCCGACCTTCAACTGGGTGCGGCTGGCACAGCGGGTGCCGGTGCGCATTCACATCGATGAAGTGCCGGAAGGTTTTTTGCTGGCGGCGGGGACGACCTGTACGGTGGTGGTGAAGCCGAGTTCGCCTTGAGAGGCAGGTCGCCAGACCGGTCGAGCGCCGCTCGCGTGGTGCTCGATCTTACAGGCCTCACATCGCTCCAATCATGCACTCGCCGCCCCCACCAACACCGGCACTTCGACCCGATCAATCACCTTCGCGCTGATCGACGGGTCGAGCAACCGCCCCAGCCGCGACAGGTGGCGGTGGCCCATGATGATCAGTTCGCAACGCAGCTCCTGTGCCTTGGCGACAATCGCTTCAACCGGCAGCCCGGCCACCATGCAGCCGTGGCTGGCGAAGCCGGCTTGCTGCAGTTCGCGCACGGCCTCGGTTACGGCGTGGTCGGCATGCTGCTGTTCCTCGCAGGCGGCGGGGTATTCTTCCAGTTCCTCGGCGGTGTAGGGCGCGGGTTGCTCGTGCACCGCGAAGGTCGAATCGATGGCCAGCAGCACGTGCAGTTCGTGCTCGCCCGGGCGGCAATAGCGGCGGGCGAGGGCAAGCAGGGAGGCAGATGCGGGGGAGGCGTCGATGGCGATCAGGACGGGGCTGGGCATGCGGGTTCCTTGATGTATTTGGGGGCTGGGGCGGCCTTTTCTTAGATCAACGGAGCGGGTTTACCCGCGAAAGGGCCGAACCTGCCATGCATCATTCTCGACCCAATGCTTTCCCTGAATAAATGGCCCACCACGCACAAGCGCATTGCGTCCGGTGCAATCCATCAACCTGATACCATCGCATTCCCCACAGCTGTAGCGGAAAACGGCCATGCAACTTCCGGACATGAACCTGCTCGTCGCCCTCGATGCCTTGCTCGATGAGGGCAGCGTGGTTGGCGCGGCGCAACGCATGAACCTGAGCCCGGCAGCCATGAGCCGGACCCTGGGGCGTATCCGCGAAGCACTGGGCGACCCGATTCTGGTGCGCGCCGGCCGTGGCCTGGTGCCGACGCCGCGTGCGCTGGCCCTGCGCGAGCAGGTGCATGGCCTGGTGGAGCAGGCCGGGCAGGTATTTCGCAGTCGCGACGATGTCGACCTGGTGAACCTGGACCGTGCCTTCAACATCCGCACCAATGACCTGTTCATCGCCCTGTATGGCGCTCAGTTGTTGCGCATGATGCTTGCCCAGGCACCGCATACGGTGCTGCGTTTCGTGCCGGAGGGCAGCGGCGACGATGATGCGGTGCTGCGCAATGGGCAAATCGACTTGATCATCAGTTCAGCCATTGAACTGGGCCCCGAAATCAAGGTTCAGAGCCTGTTCAACACCTACTTCGTGGGCTTGGCGCGTGAAGGGCACCCGGTTTTCGATGACGAGATCACCCCTGAGCGCTTCGCCGCCTACCCGCACATCAGCGTGTCACGCCGTGGCCGTGCCAATGGGCCTATCGACGTGGCGCTGGCCAATTACAAGGTGGAGCGCCGGGTAGCGCTGATCACGACGAGTTTTCACTCCGCGATGTTTTCGCTGCCGGACTCGGACCTGATCTTGCCGATACCCGCCAATATCCTGAACAGTGTGAACCGGCTGAAACTGCCATTGCGGTCCTTCGAGATCCCCGTGCCACTGGAAAAGGTCAACGTCATGCAGGCATGGCACCCGCGGTTCGATAACGACCCGGCCCATCGCTGGCTGCGGCAGACGTTGAAGGCGTGCGGCAGGATGGACCCTTGAGGCGTGTGGCACATCCGCTGCCCGATTGCGTTTGACGCAATATAAAACTGCCAACAAGTCAGTTTTCGTAAGCATTCGACCTTTTTAGACTTGCTCCAGTCGCAAATTTTGTTGCCGGAGATGTCTGCCCATGAGTTCCCTGTCCGTCCCGTCTGCCGCCATGGCCGCCGCCCCTGCGCCGGCTGCGCCCGCGCAGGCTGCGTTCGGCCTGCAGGTAGTGGTCGGGTTGTTCGGTGTGTTGCTGGCTGTGCTGTGCGCCGGCCTCAACGAGTCGGTGACCAAGATTTCCCTGGCCGATATCCGCGGCGCCATGGGCATCGGTGCCGATGAAGGTGCCTGGTTACTGGCGGTATACAGCGCCGCTTCGGTCTCGGCCATGGCCTTTGCGCCGTGGCTGGCCACGACCTTCTCGCTGCGGCGCTTCACCATGTGCGCAATTGGTCTGTTCGCCGTGCTTGGCCTGCTGCAGCCGTTCGCCCCCAACCTGCACAGTTTGATGTTACTGCGCGTACTGCAGGGCTTTGCCGCTGGCGCCTTGCCGCCGATGTTGATGAGCGTGGCCCTGCGCTTTCTGCCGCCAGGTATCAAGGTCTATGGCCTGGCCTGCTACGCCCTGACCGCCACCTTTGGCCCCAACCTCGGCACGCCGCTGGCGGGGCTGTGGACCGAATACGTCGGCTGGCAATGGGCGTTCTGGCAGATCATCCTGCCCTCGCTGCTGGCCATGGTCTGCGTAGGCTGGGGTCTGCCGCAGGACCCGCTGCGCCTGGAGCGTTTCAAACAGTTCGACTGGCGCGGCGTACTGCTTGGCCTGCCCGCCATCAGTTGCATTGTGCTGGGCCTGTCGCTGGGCGACCGCTGGGGTTGGTTCGACTCGCCGCTGATCTGCTGGCTGCTGGGCGGTGGCCTGCTGTTGCTGGTGTTGTTCATGTACAACGAGTGGTCCGAGCCGTTGCCGTTTTTCCAGTTGCGCTTGTTGCAGCGGCGCAACTTGAGTTTCGCCTTGGTGACCCTGGCCGGTGTGCTGGTCGTGCTTTCGGGTGTGGGCAGCATCCCGTCGGCCTACCTTGCGCAGATCCAGGGCTACCGCCCGGCGCAGACCAGCCCGTTGATGATGCTGGTGGCCATGCCGCAACTGATCGCCCTGCCACTGACGGCGGCACTGTGCAACATCCGCGCAGTGGACTGCCGCTGGGTGCTGGGCATTGGCCTGGCGATGCTGGCGGTGTCCTGTGTTGGCAGCAGCCTGCTGACCAGCGAGTGGATCCGTGGCGACTTCTACCCGTTCTACCTGCTGCAGGTGTTCGGCCAGCCGATGGCAGTGCTGCCGCTGCTGATGCTGTCTACCAATGGCATGACCCCGCAGGAGGGCCCGTTCGCCTCCAGCTGGTTCAACACCGTCAAGGGCCTGGCCGCCGTCATCGCCGGTGGCCTGCTGGATGTTCTTGGCACCCTGCGCCGGCATTTCCATTCCAATCACCTGGTGGACAGCCTGGGCAACGCCCCGCTGGTCGACGGCAACGCCGCTGGCCTGGCCAAGCGCATTCACGACCAGGCTCAGGTATTGACCTCGGCTGACCTCTACCTGGTGTTGGCCTGTATCGCCGTGGCCCTGATCTGCCTGATTCCTTTCGTGCCTACCCGGGTCTATGCGCCGCGTGCGGTGGCTTGAACCCTGGATGATTTCGAGAACCATTGAAATGACCAACAACCGCAAAACCCTTTTCATCGGCTCGGTGCTGGCCGTGGCCGTCCTGGCTGGCATCGTCGGCCCCTGGATGTTTGGCAGTGATCACCGCCAGAGCACCAATGACGCCTATGTGAGCGCCGACTACACCGTGGTCGCGCCCAAAGTCGCCGGTTTCATCAAGCAAGTGCTGGTGGAAGACAATCAGCAGGTCACGGCTGGCCAGTTGCTGGCGACCATCGATGCGCGTGACTACCAGGCTGCGCTGGATGCTGCGCAGGCGCAGTTGCTGGTAGCCCAGGCACAAAGCGCCGATGCCCGCGCCACGCTTGAACGCCAGGACGCGCTGATTGCCCAGGCCGAAGCGGCAGTGAAGGCGGCCCAGGCTGAGGTGGCGTTCGCCGACCATGAAGTCAACCGCTACAGCCGCCTTGCCGAGCAGGGCGCGGGTACCGTGCAGAACGCCCAGCAGGCGCGCAGCGCGGTCGACCAAGCCCGTGCTCGCCTGGCCAACGCTCAAGCTGCGCGGGTGGCGGCGCGCAAGCAGGTGGACATCCTCAAAGCTCAAGTGGCCAGCGCCGATGGCCAGCTCAAGCGTGCCGAAGCAGGCCTGGAAAAGGCCCAGCTCGATCTGTCCTACACCCGCATCACAGCACCGGTGGACGGTATGGTCGGCGAACGCGCCCTGCGGGTGGGGGCCTACGTCAACCCGGGCGCTCGCCTGCTGTCGGTGGTGCCGTTGCAGCAGGCCTATGTGGTCGGCAACTTCCAGGAAACCCAGCTGACCCACGTACAGCCGGGCCAGCCGGTGCGCATCAGCGTCGACACCTTCTCCGGCGAAACCCTGCAAGGCCATGTGCAAAGCATTGCCCCGGCTACCGGCGTAACCTTCGCCGCAGTCAAGCCAGACAACGCCACCGGCAACTTCACCAAGGTGGTGCAACGCATTCCGGTCAAGATCGTTCTCGATGATGGCCAGCCACTGCTCACCCGCCTGCGTGTGGGCATGTCGGTCGAAGCCACCATCGACACGCGTGGCGACAAGCTGGACGGCAAAGAGGTAAGCGCGCGATGAAACCGGGATTACGCTTGAGCCCCTTGCTGCTGGCTGTGCTGTTGACCGGTTGCACCCTGGGCCCGGATTTCCAGCGCCCAGATAGCCAGGCCCCGCAGCAGTGGGCGCCGCTGCAAGGCGAGGCAGCGGCCAGCCAGCCCCAGGCCGAACCGCTTGAGCTGCGCTGGTGGGAAACGTTCCACGATGCCCGCCTGAGCGCTTTGATCCAGCGCGTTGCCGAACGCAACCTCGACCTGCAGAAGGCCAGCGCGCGGCTGCTGCAAAGCCGTGCCCTGCGCAGTACCTTGGCTGCTGACGAAGTACCGTCGGTGGACATGAACGCCGGTTACAGCCGCGCTCGTAACAGCGCCGATGGCTTGAGCGATCCGTCCGGCAAGGCCGGGAAAGAAGCCTTCAACCTCTGGCAGGGCGACCTGGTGGCCGGTTGGGAACTGGACCTGTGGGGCCGTGTACGGCGTCAGGTCGAGGCTGCTGATGCCACGGTCGAAGTGGCCGAGAATGACCGACGCGGTGTGCTGCTGGCACTGCTTTCGGAAACCGCCGGCAACTACATACAGCTGCGTGCCGTGCAGCACACCCTCGATGTGACGCAGGATAACCTCAGGGTCGCCCGGCACAGCCTGAAGTTGTCCCAGGACCGCCAGGCCGAAGGCGTTGCCACGCGCCTGGATGTGGCCCAGGCCAGCGCCCAGGTCGCGTCTATCGAAGCGCGCCTGCCGAGCCTGGAAGCGCGGCGTGATGACTTGATCAATGCCCTCAGCCTGCTCGCTGCCGAGCCGCCGCGCAGCCTCCAGGCCGAATTGCTGCAAAGCGGCGAGCTGCCCGCGCCGCAGCAGAAGTTTGCCATCGGCTTGCCGTCCGAACTGGCCGAGCGCCGCCCGGACATCCGCCAGGCCGAGGCCCGCCTGCATGCCGCCACTGCCAGCATTGGCGTGGCCAAGGCGGATTTCTACCCGAGCATTCGCCTGTCGGGCAGTGTCGGCTTCCAGGCCCTGCAGCTGTCGGATTTCGGTGGCTGGGATTCGCGCCGGTTCGCCTTCGGTCCGCAGATGTCGCTGCCGATTTTCGAAGGCGGCCGGCTCAAGGGCACCCTGGAACTGCGCGAGGCGCAACAGCAGGAAGCCGCGCTGAACTATCGCAAGGTGGTGCTGGGGGCCTGGCATGAAATTGACGATGTGCTACGCCTGTACAACGCCAGTCAGTTGCGCCGTGATCACCTTGCCGAGGCCGTGCGGCAAAACCGTATCGCCCTGGAAACCGCCCAGCGCCAGTATGTGGAAGGGGCGGTGGACTTTCTCAATGTGCTGACGGTGCAAGGCGCGCTGCTGGCCAGCGAGGAGCAATGGATCGACAGCTCGGCCGCGGTGTCGCAGGCGCTGGTGGGGCTGTACAAGGCGCTGGGTGGAGGCTGGCAGGCGTTTGATGAGCAGCCGCAGAATGTTCACAGTTAGAGAGGACGCGCAGCATCTGGAGGGCGGGGTACTGCGGTCCATGGCCTGATGCTTTGCAGCCTGTACTGGCCTCTTCGCGGGTAAACCCGCTCCTACACGACGGCCTGCGCCCAACCACCGATGTGTGTCCACCACCAATCTGTGTAGGAGCGGGTTTACCCGCGAATACGGTAGCGGCGGCAACGGTGAACGGCGGGTGGAAATTGGCCAGCAGGGCCGGCCCTTTCGCGGGTAAACGGCGGCCTGTGTCCAACCACCGATGTGTGTCCACCACCAATCTGTGTAGGAGCGGGTTTACCCGCGAATACGGTAGTGGCGGCAATGGTGAACGGCGGGTGGAAATTGGCCAGCAGGGCCGGCCTTTTCGCGGGTACAGGCAGGCGATCACTCAGAGCGGGCGCAGCAGGCCGAAGCGCTTGCGCAGCGCCCAGTCCAGCAACCGCCGCGGCAGCAACCGTGCCATCAGCGGCAAGGCTGTACTGCCATTCCCCAGCCGCACCCGTGCTGGCGCCGACGACTTGCCGACGGCTGCCAGCACGCCTTGGGCAAATACCGCCGCCGACGTTGGCTTGTCCTGCGAAGCCCGCGCCCGCGCCTGCACATGCTCACGCAAAGGCCACCACGGCGAGTCCATCGCCAGCACCTGCTCGGCCTGGCGCTGGGCATTGCTGGCGAACTGCGAGGCGATTGCGCCCGGCTGTACTTCCATCACCTGCACACCGAACGGCGCCAACTCCAAGCGCAAGGCATCGCTCAGGGCATGCACAGCCGCCTTCGAGGCGCAGTACGCGCCGGCGAATGGCGTGACCAGTACGCCCGATACACTGCCGATATTCACCACCAGGCCGCGTGAGCGGCGTAGCAGCGGGAACAGCGCCCGGGTAACGCCGACCACGGCGAAGACGTTGGTTTCGAATTGCTGGCGCAGGGCGTCGACGCCACCATCGAGCAGTGGCCCCATGGCGCCGTAGCCGGCGTTGTTGATCAGGATATCGAGGGTTTCCAGTTCCTCTGCCAGGCGGGCCAGCGCCTCGCCGTCGTTTACATCCAGCTGCCGGGCCGTGTAGCCAGCGGCACTCAGTTGCTCGACATCCTCAGGCTTGCGGGCGGTGGCCCAGACATGGTGGCCCGCATCGCGGAAGGCGTCGGCCAGGGCGCGGCCGATGCCGCTGGAACAACCGGTGATCAGGACGGTGGGCATGGTTGGGGCCTGTTGTCATGGAGGATTGGTTGTTGCCTATGCCGGCCTCTTCGCGGGTAAACCCGCTCCTACACACCCTGCAGGAGCGGGACTACCCGCGAAGAGGCCGGCATAGGCAACACATCAATTGGCAAATGTACCTTGCAGGCGTTCTGCGCGGAATTCCAGGGTCTGCGGCCGATACCCGGAACGCAGTGGTGGCAATGGCAGGCAGTCTTGCCACTCGGCCCCCGGCTGCAATTCACCTGGACCGCGGTATCGCGGGGCGTTGTAGGTGTTCTCGGCCAGGTTCACGGTATCGCCCGGTGCGTACGCCGCCACGCGCCAGCGCAGTTCGGTCAGCGGCACGTCGTTGCCGTTCTTCATGCGTACCTGCAAGGCACGGTCGGCGGGACAGTGTTCTGGGGCGTAGGTCAGACGCAGGTCCAGGCGCGCCAGTCGACTGCTTTCGCGGCTGTCTTGCCAGACGACGAACAAGGCCACCAGGCCCAGGCCACACACAGCCGCCAGGGAGATGGGAAGAGCCTTGGCTGGGTAACGCAACAACAACACCAGCCAGGTGAGGATCAGCAGGGCACCGATCAGCATCGCGTTATCGCCTCATTCGCGCGCAGGGATGGCTACAGCCTACCTAAAACCCAGCAGTCAGGTAACCGCTGAGCAACCATGCCAGAAGCCAGACCTGGCAATACTGCGAGTAGTGGAAAGGGTATATCCATTCTAGATTCCGCCATGCCTATTCAAAAGGAGCATGGCCATGAGTCACACAGCAATTGAGCGAGAGCTTGCGCAAGAAATGAAAAAAACGCCTGCCAAGGGCAACGTTACGGCTGTCATCAGCCTTGCGGGTCAAAAGGAGGATTTCGTTTCCGAGGGCGTGGACTACGGGAGCGCTGAAAAATCAGCGTGGTTGTACGCCTACAAGGGGCAGGCCGAAGATGCGGACGTCTACATTGACTTCGATCTGGAACTACAGGAGGGCGTGCGGGATGTCGTTATCGGGGGTGAGGCTAACCGGGCGCTTGTTCACAAGCGCGGCACAACCTATGGCGGCTATGCGAAATCCGGTCGTATCCGGAAACTCGAAATGACTGCCACGAGCATCAGGGCTGAATCCTTCGAATTTGAAGGGGAGGATGATTTGCAGCGACCTTTCAGGGTGGTGGGTGGCCCAT
Organism: Pseudomonas sp. YQ_6; assembly: GCF_043103245.1. NCBI lineage: Bacteria > Pseudomonadati > Pseudomonadota > Gammaproteobacteria > Pseudomonadales > Pseudomonadaceae > Pseudomonas > Pseudomonas sp. YQ_6. Next base: position 31,290 of record NZ_JBICJR010000016.1, on the reverse strand, counting down.
TCGACATCTACGTCATAGCCCCGAGCGTTGAATGAGCAGGCTCGCCCCTGGTCAATCCAGGGGCGAGTCAGCATTTACTGCGCGATGGTCTTCACCGAAACGCCGCGCTCGATGGGGGTGGACGTGCGCCCATACACATCCTCGAAGCGCTCGATATCATCCTCGCCCAGGTAGCTGCCGGACTGCACTTCGATGATCTCCAGCGGGATCTTGCCCGGGTTGCGCAAACGGTGCACCGAAGCGATGGGGATATAGGTCGACTGGTTTTCGGTCAGCAGGAACACGTTTTCGTCGCAGGTCACCTCGGCGGTACCGGATACCACGATCCAGTGTTCGGCGCGGTGGTGGTGCATCTGCAGCGAGAGGCTGGCGCCCGGCTTGACGGTGATGTGCTTGACCTGGAAGCGGCCGCCCATGTCCACCGAGTCGTACGAGCCCCACGGGCGATACACTTCCAGGTGGTTCTGGGTTTCCGTGCGGCCCTGTTCGTCGAGGGTCTTGACCATCTGCTTGACGCCCTGGACCTTGTCCTTGTGGGCAATCATCATGGCATCCTTGGTCTCGACCACCACGATGTTCTCAAGGCCGATCACCGACACCAGTTTGCCGTTGCCGTGGATCATGCAGTTGCGGCTGTCTTGAACCACTACGTCGCCCTTGGTGACGTTGCCGTTGTCGTCTTTCTCGTGCACTTCCCACAGCGACGACCAGCAGCCTACATCGCTCCAGCCGGCCGACATCGGCACCACGCAGGCACGCTGGGTTTTCTCCATCACCGCATAGTCAATGGAGTTGTCCGGGCAGCAGGCGAAGGTGGCTTCGTCGATGCTCAGGACATCGCCGTCTTCCTGGCTGCGCTCCAGGGCCAGTACGCAGGTATCGTAGATGTCGCCGTCGTGCTTTTTCAGCTCTTCGAGGAAGCGGCTGGCGCGGAACAGGAACATACCGCTGTTCCAGAAGTAACCACCGGCCTGGACGAACTCGGCGGCGCGTTTTTCGTCGGGCTTCTCGACGAACTGCGCAACCCGCGCCACGCCTTCGGGCAGCAGCGCATCCTGGCTGGAACGGATGTAGCCATAGCCGGTTTCCGGCTTGGTCGCCGGCACGCCGAACAGCACCATCTCGCCACGCTCGGCGGCCACGGTGGCCAAGGCCAAGGCACGTTGCAGGGCTTTCTGGTCATCGATCACATGATCGGCAGGCAGCACCAGCATCAGCTCGTCGCGGCCTTCGTTGACCAGCTTCATGGCAGCCATGGCCACGGCCGGCGCGGTGTTGCGGCCGAACGGTTCCATGAGGATGCCCTGGGTTTCCAGCTTCAGTGCGGCCAGTTGCTCCTGGACGATGAACTTGTGGTCCTTGTTACAGACCACAATCGGGGTGTCCATGCCCTCGAATACCAGGCGCTCGATGGTTTGCTGGAACAGCGTGTGTTCTCCGGTCAGGGCCAGGAACTGTTTGGGGAACTGCTTGCGCGACAGAGGCCAAAGACGGGAACCGCTACCACCAGAAAGAATTACCGGGATCATCATGTTTCTCCAATAGTCGTTGAGAGGCAGGGGAATCAGTTGCTAGCCACGGGGCGAGTTACCCACACCGGCGACAAGGCGTTGCCGGAACCCGTTACGTACAGCACTGCGGCTTCGCCGCGTTCCAGGGCGACGGGTTTTACGTCACCCACTTTCTTGTCTCCTTGGTACAGCGCCAGGTTGACCTTGACCGGGTTGATTTCGCGTTCGCCACGGCCGTTGGCGGCCACCGGCTTGACCACTTCGGTCTTGCCGTCGGCGGTTTTCAGGGTCAGTTGCTGGTCGCTCAGGTTCTGCACGCGCACCAGGGCTTTCTGCTTGTTCTTGAACGGTGGTTCTTCGATCAGCTGCGGGTTGCCGCTGTTGCTGTTGACCAGGGTGTAGTACTTGTCCGAGGCCAGCTTGACCGGCACGCTCTTGCCGCCGATCTGAGCGGTGTAGTCGCCGCCTGGCAGGAAGCTGAAGTCGCTGCTGGCTTGTGCGCCAACCTGTTTGATCTGGGTGTTGCCGACCGACGCGGCGGCCGGTGCGCTGGTCGCGTTGTACAGGCGTACGAAGGTCGAGCCTTTCGGCGCACTTGGGCCATACAGTGCGGCGTCGGCACCGGCGAAGGCCTGCATCGAAGCAAGGGAAAGGCCAGCCGCGAGGGTGAGGGCTTTGGCAATGGAAGTCTTGGTAGTCATGTGCGTTTCCTCTCTATCAGTCAGTGGTCTGTCCGGGTGGACGACAAGGCCAGGTTTTCTTCGGATTTACGGGAGTTTTTCAGCTGCGCGATCCACTGCGGATCGAAGCTGCTGAGGTCGTTTTTCATTGGCAGATAACGTTCGGGGAATTCCCACACCACCACTTGTGGTGCGGCGTTTTTAAAGGCATCGCTTTGCAGGTACTTGAGCATCGGCAGCAGCGGGCCATGGCCGTCTTCGGCGTAGTTGGCGACGTCACTGCGCAGGGCCTGCTGCAGCGCGCCGAGGAAGTTCCAGTGCGGGTTGGCGCTGTAGCTGGTGCCTACCAGTGCAACCGGGATCTGCTTGTCGGCGAACAACGCGTCGCCGGCGTCACCCTCGGCATCGACCGGCCGGGTGGTGCGTTTCTGCAGGTTGTCCGGGGCCGGCAGCAGGTTGCTGAACAAGGGGTCCAGTGGCAGGAAATTGGTCAGGTCGCCCTTGTAGGGGGCGGTGTTGCCGGCTTCGGTGATGAAGGCTTGTGGGTCGCCGTTGAGCAGGCTCTGGCGGCTGACCGCTTCGGCCAGCGCCTGCGCCGCCACTTCGGCTCCCATAGGCGTCCAGTGGGTGTCAGTACGCAGGAACACCTGGCCGCGGGCCTTGGCCTGCTCCATCGGTGCCATCAGGTCCGGTGCGAACACGTTGGCCTGGCGTGCCTGGGCATGGAACTGGTTGTACAGGTCGTCATGCAGGCTGGCAGGCTGCTCTTTGCCCAGGTACTCGGCGTATACCCGCGCCTTGGCCGGCACGATCGCCAGCACCAGCTGGCTACCGTGTTGCTGCAGGGTGTCGCGTACGCCACGGATCAGTGCCAGGTTTTCCTGCATCAATTGCTCGGCACCGGCGGTGGGCTTGAACTCTTCGTCGCTGAACAACCACTGGTCGCGGCCCAGTACCACACCGGGGCGGCCTTCGTTGAACAGCTTGAAGTCCATTGCCGCCCACAGGTTGGTGCCCAGGCGCTTGATCGGGAATTCGGCGTCGTAGTGGGTCTCGGCGGCCTTGGCCAGCTTGCCGTTGAGCAGGGTCATCTGCTCGGTGCGCTGGAAGCTCTGCAGGCCACCGGTGGACCAGACGCCCATGCCGACCAGCAGGCCAAGGAACGACAGGGAGTAGGTAATACGTAATGTCCGGGTCATGGTCATCAACCTCAGAACTGGAAGTAAAGGAACGGCGAGTAGCTTTGCGCCGAAAGCTTGAGGATCGAGGCGACGAACAGCAGCAGGATCAGTGCGCGGGTCATCACCCGGGTCCAGTCAAGGCCGATCGAGCCGTCAGCGTTGACCTGCACCGGGGTCGCCTTGGGCGTCGGCCTGGCATTGCGGTAGAAGTCGCGCAGGCCGAAGAACGCCAGGGTGAGGTAGGCGATGACCAGGGTGGCCACCTGCAGACCGGTGAGCTGGGCGCGGTTGAGCTCCGACAGCTGCCAGTCGCCGAAGCTGAACATGGCGCCGTACATACGGGCGGCCACCTGCAGGTTTTCGGCGCGGAAGATCACCCAGCCGACTACCACCAGCAGGAAGGTGAAGGCCCATTTCACCGGATTGAAGCGCTGCGGGTTGGTGTCGAGGCCCAACGCGCGCTCGATGGCCAGCCACATGCCGTGCCAGGCGCCCCAGATGATGTAGGTGAAGTTTGCACCGTGCCACAGGCCGCCCAGCAGCATGGTCAGGAACAGGTTGCGGTAGGTATTGAAGGTGCCTTTACGGTTACCGCCCAAGGTGATGTACAGATAGTCGCGCAGCCAGGTCGACAGGCTGATATGCCAGCGCCGCCAGAACTCGGTGATCGACTGGCTGATATAGGGCTGCTTGAAGTTTTCCATGAAGCGGAAGCCCATCATCAGGCCCAGGCCGATGGCCATGTCGCTGTAGCCGCTGAAGTCGAAGTACAGCTGTGCGGTGTAGGCCAGGGCGCCGAGCCAGGCATCGCCCGTGGTGGGGTTTTGCAGGGCGAAGCAGTGGTCGGCGACCACGGCCAGGGTGTCGGCGATGAACACTTTCTTGATGAAGCCCTGCATGAAGCGGGTGCAGCCTTCGGAGAACTTGTCCAGCGTGTGGGTGCGGTTGTTGAACTGGTCGACCAGGTCCTTGAAGCGCAGCACGGGGCCTGCGATCAGGTGCGGGAAAATCGCCACGAACGCTGCGAAGTCGATCAGGTTGCGGGTAGCCGGGGTGTCACCGCGGTATACGTCGATGATGTAGCTGATCGACTCGAAGATGTAGAACGAGATACCGATCGGCAGCAGCACGTGGGTCAAAATGAATGGCTCCAGGCCAAACGACGTCATGATCGCGTTCAGGCTGTCGACGCCGAAGTTGGCGTACTTGAAGTAGCCGAGGATTGCCAGGTCGACACCCACGCCGAGCAGCAGCCAGCGCTGCGCCGGTTTGGTGCGCACACCAGCGGCACCGACTTTCAGGCCGATCCAGTAGTTCCACAGGGTGACGCCGGCGAACAGTGCCAGGAAGTCCACCCGCCACCAGGCGTAGAAGATGTAGCTGGCGACCAGCAGCAGCAGGTTGCGATAACGTTGCCCGCTCAAGTAGTACAGGCCGAGGAAGATCGGCAAGAACAGGAACAGGAACACGTTGGACGAGAAGACCATCCCGGTTCTCCTAATTTGTTCACAGCATCCAGGGCAAAGCGCCCCCCAAACCCCCCAGTGCAAGACTGGAAGGCAACTTAGGTCCCTGTGGGAGCGGGCAAGCCCGCGAACAAGGGCGAAGCCCTTGCCATGCACCGCGGTGGCTTCTTCGCGGGCATGCCCGCTCCCACAGGTTCCGCCCCCGCAATGGGGGTCAATTCATTTCTTGCTCTCTGCACTCGGGTCGTAGACCCGGGTCACATCGCCGCCCAGCCGGAAGCTGTTGAACGGCTGCATGTCGTGCTTGCGCTCAAGCGTGTCGCCAACGCAGTGGTACAGCGCACACCAGGGCTCGAGCCAGGAGTACTTGCTGTCGACCTTGAGGTCGGTCATGTCCTGTTTCTTGCCCGCACGCGCCTTGAAGTGGCTGGGATCGCGGGCGCCGGCCAGCACGCCTTCACCCAGGCGCTGCAACGCGAAGTTGTTCTCGGCGCGCAGGTCGACGCCATTGGCCTGGGCGAAGCTGGCAATCATCGCCAGCGGCGGCAAGGCGTAGTTGTGATAGGCCAGCGCGCGCTGCTTGCGCTTGATTTCGTTGGGCAGGAAGCCCTGGTCATCCACCTGGTTGGCGCCAACCTTGTATTCCTTCACGGCCCAGTCGAACAGGTCGCGACGGTCGGTGGCGACGGCGGTAGCCATGACTGACCAGGCCGCCCAGTAGCTGTGGTTGTTGATCTTCTCCAGCGGCAGGTCGCTCCAGTCACGCACAGTCTGCTCGGCCAGGCGGCTGAGCCATTTTTCGATCAGGTCGGCCTCGGCCTGGTGTGCGGCCAGCGGCTGCGAGTTGGAGAATTTCAGCCGCAACCATGAACCGCTCATGCTGCCCAGCGCCCATTTGCGCATCGACTTGCCGGTATGGTTGTAGTCGGTGGACAGCAATGCACCGGCACGTGCCCAGGTGCCCAGCCACGTCAGGGTGCAGTCGAGTTGCGCCGGGCGGCCGTCGCGCATGTACTGGCCGACCATCTTGCTCACGCCTTTCTCCAGCGTGGTGATGTCTTCGGTCGACTTGCGGAAGGCCTTTTCCGAGGCTGCGTTGAGTGTTGCCCGTGCCTTGTCCGAGCCTTCGTACTTGCTGCGAAACTGCAGCGGGCCGGTGTATGGCTTGGGCGCCGCTTCGCAGCGGAAGTTACCCTCACCGGTCTTGAGCTTTTCGATCCCCTGGTAGTAACCCTGCGGCGGTACCAGCGCGGCGTGCGCAGCACCGCCAAACAAGGCCAACGCGAGCAGGGCGGGGCTGGAAATTCGTTTGAAAATGGTCATGGGTCGCCTCACTGGCCTGCCTGCGCGGTCTGCGCGGGCACGGCGAAGTTGTTGCGTTTGCAGAGCTTGGCTTCGACCTTCTGGGTGCCGCTTTCCGGCCCTTGTACCTCGAACGCCAGCAGGCTCTGGCTGGCCCAGTCCTCGTCTTCGCGCATCTGGAAGACGAAGCGGCCGTCGGTGTCGGAGGTTTCCGGTTTTTCCAGCTTGATGTCCTCATGGCGACCGTTGAGGTACCAGAGGGTGGCCTGCAATACCTTCACCGAGGGGTCTTCGAACTTGACGTCCATCTGCAGGTTGCGGTTGATCAGGTCTTTGATCACGCCGCCCTTGCCGTTGACCATCAGCTCGTTCTTGCCAGGCTTGAGGGTGGTGCTGGCGCTCATCAGGGCTGGGCGGTCATCGCAGCCGTCGTCGAGCAGGCCAAGGATTTGCCGCCAGATGGTTTCCTGGTCCAGGCGGTACAGCGGGGAGAATTCCCAGATCAGGATCTTCGGCGGGTTCTTCTGGAATTCCTCGCTGCCCAGGTACTGGATCATCGACCCTTCCAGGCCACCGCCTGGGAAGGCGACGTTGAGCACGTCGGCGCCGATGTATTGCTCGAGGAAGCCCGAGAAGTTGTAGTTCTTGCCACTGTGGCTGGTACCGACCAGGGTGATCTGCGCATTGCCGCTGTCACCGAACAGGTCGTCGCCACCGCTCGCGCCTTTCGGCTCGGTGGCGAACTGGTCCATGTACTGGACGGCGTAGCTGGTGCCGCACAGTTGGCCGGCAACGTTGTGCAGGGTGCCGGTCTTGCCCATGCGCCCTGACTTCTTGGTCTCGAATTCCTTGCGCGGGATGCCTTCGAAGGCCGGCATCTTGTGCACGGTGTCGGCCACGATCTTCGCCGCGCGCTTGGCACCGTACGGCGTCCAGTGCTGGTCGCCACGGAAGTAGAAGTCCTTGCCCTGGTCAGCGGCGGCCAGTTGCTCGTTGGTCAGCGGTGACAGGTCGGGCACGTTGTAGCCCATGCTGGCGAAGCGCTTGAGCATGGCCTGGTAGTTGCCCAGGGCCTTCTGGTAGTCGAACGCGGCCTTTTCGGCCGGGTTGAGCATGTTGCGGTTCACCAGGCCGCGGGTCGGCTGGTACACCACCACCAGTTCCACGCCACGTTTCTTGAACGCGTCGTGCACTTGCTGCAGGCGTTTGTAGCCGGCCGGGGTGGTGTTGAACTCGGTGCGCAGGTCTTCGCGGGTGCGGAACAGCCAGTCGCCCTGGGCCTGCACCAGCGTGGTGAAGTTTTGCTGATAGCGGGTGGTGTAGCGGCTGGCATCGTGCGCTTCAGGGCACAACTGGCAGCAGGGCTCGGCGTTGAAGGTCGGGGCCTTGACGTCTTCGGCGCGCACGCCCTGGCTGATTGCCAGAAGGGCGGCGGACAGGCCCAGCAGTTTCATCAGGTGTGGAGTCATGGTCTGGGCTTCCTTAATCGATCATTTCGGTCTGGCGTTCGACCGGGTCGATCAGCACAGCCTTCTGCTGGCGTACCAGCAGGTCGAGGATTTCGTCCTGGCGCTCGCCCAGCACACCATTGAGGCTGATGCCGCTGGCCTTGCGTGGCGCGAGCATGGACACCTTGTACAGCTCGACCGACAGCGGCGAGTCGATCGACAGCGGGCCGGAGCCGTTGGCCGACAGCTCGCCACCCACCACGATCAGCGACACCTTGGTGTCGAATGGGTCGAGGGCGATGTCGCGGTCGGTGTCGGACAGGTCCTTGATGTGGCCATATACGCCGACCAGGCCGTTGGCCATGGCGACGTTTTCGTACAGGCGGATGTTCACGCTGTTACGCACGCGGATGCCGTGGCGGCGGTTGTTGACCAGCTTGTTGCCCCAGATCAGGTTGTCGCCGCTTTCGTACAGGGTGATGCCGTCGGTGTGGTTGCGGTAGATCTCGTTGTAGGCCACCAGGTTGTTGACGCTGTTACGGTCGATCACCACGCCCGAGAGCTTGTTGTCGTAGCTCTTGTTGTTGATGATCCAGCTGTCGTTGACCTCACGCGAAACGATGATGCCGTGCTTCTTCTTGGTGCCGTACACCGTGTTGCCGGCGATGATCAGGCGATGCGAACGGTCGTGCGGGTCGATGCCGTAGACGATGTTGTCGCGGTAGGTGCTGTCCTTGATCACGAAGTCCTGGGTTTCGTAGCAGTAGAAGCCGTACCACATGTCGCTGAACTCCGAACCGATGATCCAGCCGGTGGGCTCCGGGCGGCCCATGCGCTTGGCCATGTTCGGCGTGTACTGCGAGATGCTCACGCCATACGACTTGGACTTGGCGTAGCCGAAGCTGGCCATCTTCGTATTGACGATGTAGGTCTCGGTACCACCCCACGACAGCAGGAACGGGCGGAATTCCTTGGGCGAGCGGAAGGTCGCCGGGCCGTTGTCCTTTTCCCGCCAGCCGGTCACCTGGGTGTCGGTTACGAACAGCTTGCCGTCATTGACCAGAAATGCGCCGCCCTCCTGGGACAGGCGCAGCTGTTTGACCTTGCCGTCGATCTCGAGGATGCCCTTTTGCCCGACCACGATCGGCAGGCGTGCCAGGTAAACCCCAGGCTCGACTTCGCTGAAGTACTGTTTGGGCACCTTCTTGCTCAGCTCGGTCAGGTCGACATGGCCGTCATCGACGAAGATCGCCTGCGGGATGCCGTGCTGGCGCTGCACCCACTCGGCGGCCTTGTTGTCGCCGCCGACGAACTCCTTGAGGGTGTCCTCCTGGAACATACGGCGCAGGCTGACCTTGCCCTTGTGGCGGCGGTCGATTTTCTTCTGCACCGCCTCGGCCGTGAAACCGGTGAGGTCGGGCAACTTTGGCGGGTCCATCTGCAGCGGCTCTATCGGTGCGCTGGCCACCGTATAGGTCTTGGCCTGCTGCAGCTCCTTGGCGATCACCTGGGGCTCTGCGGCAGTGGCCAGGCCGCTTGCCAGCAGCAAGGCACTGGCCAACAGGCTGTGACGTAAGTGCGGGTGAAGGTTCATCACGGTCAGTCCCCTACCGGCCTCAGAAGCGCCAGATGACGTCGACGAAGGCGCGGTGCATGTACGAGTCCGCTTCCTTGCCGTAGGCGTCGCCCGGCTTGAATACACCGGCACGCAGGCGCACCAGGGCTGACGGCTCGTCGATTGCCTGGCTCATCGAAGCCGGCAGCAGGCCTTGCTTGAAGTACTTGGTCACGACCACGTCCATTTCCTGGCCAAGGTCCTTCTCGCCGTCGACCAGCTGACGGTTCACGCCGTTGTCGTTGACCACGGCGTTGATGCCGCTGGAGCCGATGTTCTGGTTGCCATCGACCCGCCAGAATTTGTGGTAGATCAGGCTGGCGTCATAGTCGTCACGCAGCTGCCACGAAGCGAACAGGGTGGCGGCCTGCAGGTTGCCCAGCTCGCCGCGGAACGCTTCGCCGAAGCGGTGCACACGCGAGCGGGTGCCGGTGAAGTTGGAGCGGTTGCTCTCCAGGCCGGTCTGCTCGAAGTTGTTCGAACCGTCATCGCCGCCGCCGCCGCTACCGCGGGCGTAGGCAGCGCCGACCTGCCATTGCGGGTCCAGGCGCAGGCGGATACCGAGGTCGGTTGCCCAGGCGTTGACGTCACCGCTCTGCTTACCGGTGGCGACCTGGTCGTCACCCACCTGCTGGGTGCTCAGCTTGTCGCGGTCACCGGTCAGCCAGGTGACGCTGCCCCAGTAATTCACGGTGTGGTCGTTGCGCCAGTTGTAGGCGTCGCTGTTGGCCTCCAGACCCAGCCAGGTAAGGTCGCCAGTGCGGGACTTGTCCAGCGCGTCGACCGTTTCGCCGGGGTTCTTCAGGCTGCCACTGTCATGCGTGTGGTGAGCGCGCAGGCCAACCCAGTGGCCAGGGGTCCACTGCGTGGCGACGTTGCCGTAGATGTGGGTGCGGTCCTTGTCTTCCGGCGCCAGTTCGGTGAGATCGGTGCGGTATTCGCTGAAACGCTGGGCGACGCCCAGATCGGCCTTGAGCAGCGTGGTGTCGAAGGTCCAGTTCAGCGCTTCGATGTTGGTATCGCGCCACATGCCATCATCGCTGCGCAGGCGCTGGCGACCGAAGCGCAGTTGCTCGCCTGGGTAGGCGGTAAGGCCGCTGTAGCCGACCCAGAACTCGCGCATGGCCAGGTAGCTTTTGTCTGGTTGACGGCTGTCGTCGCCGGTGTCGGTGCTGGTGCCGTCGTCATTCTGGCGCAAGGTGTCGGTTTCGATGGTGTCGGTCGCAGCGACCGCCTGGCCCATGGCGTAGGCACTCCAGTTACCGCGCTCGCCATACACCCACGGGCGCAGGTCCAGGCCCAGGCCGTTGACGTCGCCGCCAGAGCGGGTGCCGAGGTCACGGTCGTCTTCCGACTGGCCGGTGATTTTCACGTCCAGGCCGAAGTTCTTTTCAGCGGTCATTTCCGCCAGGGTCGGGCAGGACCACAGCAGGGCGAAGCTCAGGCCGATGCCGGCTTTCACGAAGGGATTGAGCGTCATAGCGAGTCCTCACCGTCTACTTCTTTTTCGTCGTCTTGCAGGGCTTCAAGGGCCAGGGTGCTATTCGCGCCCTGCGCCATGCTGCCGCGTGCACGCTTTTCCTGGTCCAGCAGTTGCTGGGCCTGGTTGCGCTGATCAGGTGTCAGTTGCTGGTCGAGCTGCTGCAGCAGTTCGGCTGATTGCGGCGTCGGGTTGGCCTGCGACAGCTGGGCGAACACCCAGGCGTTGCCCGGTTGCGGGCGGATGCCGTGGCCCTCGCTGAACAGCTGAGCCAAGGCATAGTCGGCGCTGTTCTGCCCGCCACGGGCGGCGGCCAGCAGGTGGTCGACGGCCTTCTGCGGCTCGACATTGCCCAGGTAGCCGCGGCGGTAAAGCTGGCCCAGGTAGTAATGGGCGCTGATCTCACCGGCTTCGGCAGCGGCTTGCAGGTGCTGCTCGGCTTTTTGAGCGTCGGCTGGCAGGGTTTTGCCTTCGTAGTACAGGCGGCCCAGCAGCAGTTCGGCGCGTGGCTGTTCAGCTTCGCGGCCTTTGTCGATGTAGGCCATCAACTGGTCGGTGTCGCCCAGTTCGGGGAAGTCGTATACCAGCTGTGCCAGGCTGACCCAGGACGCCGGGTTGGCCGGGGCTACTTGCTCGAGCAGGTCCTTGGCGGTTTTTTCGTCGGTCTGGCCAAGGCTACGGTCGGCCAGCACACGGGCCACGCTGTCAACCCGGGTGGCCGGTACGGCGCCACGGGCGTAGGCGGCCTTCAGCTGGCCGAGCAGGGCGGCTTGCTGGTCGGCCTGGCCGCGTTTCTGGTACACGGTGGCCAGTTCGACGTAGCAGATGTCGGTGCTGTTGAGCGCCGCCTTGCAGATCTTTTCCACTTCGCCTAGGTGCTGGTCATAGGTGCCCTGGGTGCGGTACAGCAGCACCTGGGCCAGGCCCGCTTCCGGGTTGCCGGCGGCGCGCCACTGGTCGATCTGCTGCTGCGCGTTGACCTTGGGGAAGCTCTGCGGGTAGCTGAGGTAGAGCATCGCCAGTGGGATCAAGGTGTTGCTTTCGCCTTGACTGGCCGCTTGCTTGAGCAGGGTCTCTGCTTCTTCGCGCTCGGCCTGGGTGCTGTCCGGCTTGGCCACCAGCAGGCGGCCAAGGCGCGCCTGGGCGCGTGGCGACGTAGCGGCTGCAGCGCGATAGGTGGCTTCGGCTTCCTTGATTTGCGAGGGGTCGCGGGTGGCCACCTTGATGTCCGCAAGGCCGACTTGCGCTTCGCTGTAGCCCAGGTCGGCCAGCGCCTTGTAGTTGCGCTCGGCCAATGCCGTGTCACCGCGCTTCATGGCCTCGTTGGCCAGGCGCTGGTCGGGCAGGCCGGCACAGCCGGCCAGGGTGATGGCGGCGGCCAGTGCACACAATCCCAGGTTCACGCGGACCCTGTGGGAGCGGGTGTTGGTATCAGAGATCATTGTCCGTCCCTCACAGGCCACGGGCCACGGCTTTGTCGATCAGCCAGTTCAGCGATGGGCCACGGTCGCTGTTGACCGAGGCCGGGCGGCCGGCCAGTTCTGCCGGCAGGCCGCTGTCTGGCTTGATCTGCACGCGGATGTCGGAGGACAGGTCTTCGCTGTTGAGGCTGGTGCTGCTGACGATCTGACCGGTGCGCACTTCGTCTTCGCCGGCCACCTGGAAGTTGACCCGGGTACCCGGCTTGACCTCGTCGAATTGGCGGTAGCTGAAGCGCGCTTCGACCATCGGGGTGGTGGTGCGTGGGATCAGCTGGAAGATCGGCTGGCCCTTGGCGGCGTACTGGCCGTCGTCCACCAACTGGCGCGCGACCACGCAATCGCAGGGGCTGGTGAGGGTGCCGGACAGCTGCTTGCCGAACAGCTCCTCGATCTTCGCCGGCTCCAGCTGTGCGTCTTCAAGGTTGCCCTTGAGCATGTCCAGCATGCTGGTGGTGAAGCTGGCCAATGGCGCGCCCTTGGCGATCTGCCCACCGCTTTCGACCAGGCTGCTTACGGTACCGTCGCGCGGCATGGTGACGTTGGTGGTCGGCACTGCGACCACACCGGCTTCGGCGTGGCTGACGAAATACATGCCATACAACGATTTGGCGACGAAGCCGAAGGCCGCAACGCCGACCACGAACACGCCCAGTGTGACGGTGACTGCCTTGAAGCGGCCGAAGGCGCTCAGGCCCGACCCTCCGTCCTTCTGCTTGCGCGCCTTGGTGAAGTTGTCGCGTTGCAGGGTGCTGAGTACGTCGCCGATGCTGATCAGCTCACCCGACAGGTGGCTGGTGATGATGTGCCGCAACGTGGCGATGTCGCGAGGTTCAAGGTTCTGGAACTGCGCACCGATACGGCCATTGTCCGGGTTGTACGAGCGCACCTGGAACTCGATGTCCATCGACAGGCCCAGGTTGTCGACCACGAACTGCAGGCGTCCGCGCAGCACATCGCCCACCGACTGCGGTTGCTTGGTGTAGAAGCTCAGGCCGCCGGCAGAAAGGTCTTCGACCTTGACTTCGTGGACCTGGCGCTGGGCGTCCAGGAACCGCAGTTTGGCGGGAATGCGTACCCGGGCGTGTTGGCGCTGGGCTTCGGACTCATGCACGACATTGACGTTCACGGCGGTATTCATGGTGGTTTGTTCCTGTTAGATCCGATCCGGGTTTGGCTCACACGACCATGAACAGCACAGCAACGAAGATGCTGGCAGCCGAGAAGGTCATGGTCCGCGAGGACCAGGTGTTGAACCATTGTTGAAAGCTGGCGAGGTCACGCTTGAGGGCAGTGGGCTGACGCGTCCACGACTGCTTGTCGAGGCGGAAGAACACGTAGATCTTCATCAGCGCGCCGATGATCTGGTTGTAATAGAGAATCAGCGGGTAGGCCGGGCCTACGTTGTGGCCGGAGCACAGCAGCATGATGGTGAGGATCAGGCGGGTGATGCCGATCCACAGCAGGTACACCAGCAAGAAGGCCATGCCGAACTTGAGGCTGGCGATCACCGCCACGGTCAGGCCCAGCAGGCTGGTCCACATCGACACGCGCTGGTCGAACAACACGATGCTGGTGAACAGCCCCAGGCGACGCAGGCCAAGGCCCAGTGCCCGTGAGTTCTGCCGCAGGTTGTTGCCGTACCAGCGGTACATCAGCTTGCGGCTGGCCTTGAGGAAGCTTTTTTCCGGCGGATGCTCGACCGTGTTGATGGCGGCGTCCGGCACGTAAAAGGTGTCGTAGCCCAGGCGCATCAGGCTGAACCAGCTGGACTTGTCGTCCCCGGTAAGGAACTTGAAGCGGCCCAGGCGCCAGTGCATCAGCGAGTCGCTTTCGACGTCGGCGATGAACTCGGGGTTGGTCACCACGCTGGCGCGGAACATCGACATGCGCCCGGTCATGGTCAGTACGCGCTTGGACAGGGCCATCGAGCACATGTTGATGTGGCGCTGGGCGAAGCGCAGCTTGTGCCACTCGCTCATGATGTAGCCGCCACGCACTTCGCAGAATTCATTGGTGGTCAGGCCGCCCACATTGGGGAACAGCTTGAACCACGGTACGGTCTTGCGCACCACGCCGTCGGCCAGCACGGTGTCACCGTCGATCACCGCCACCACGGCGTTCTCGTCCGGCAGCATGCGCGAGATGGCGCGGAAGCCGTAGGCCAGGCCATCGCGCTTGCCGGTACCGGCGATACGCACGATGTCCAGCTTCACGTGGGCCGGCGGGTTGTACTTGGCCCACAGGCTCTTCACCAGCAGTTCATCGGACATTTCCACCAGCGAGCAGACCACGGTGGTGGGGAAGCCGCAGTTGATCGCCTCGCGGATCACCGAGCTGTACACCTGGGCGGTGGTCAGCGCTTCGATACGGAAGCTGGTGACCATCAGGTAGACATGCGACGGGTCGGTGGCATTACCCATTTTCTGCACCTTGCGGCGCAGGTACGGGTACACGCCGTAGAGGAAGATCATGCCGCGGATGAAATGGGTGGCGCCCATGGAGTAGCGCCAGATGCCGACTGCGCCGACCAGGAAGATGAAGTGCTTCGACTGCGAGTCGAAGATATCAGCTGGCAGGGCCAGGGCGATCAGCATGAGCAGGCTCATGTAGAGCAGCCACCCGGCGCACTGCAACAGCACTGTCTGGAGCCTTTGCATGTTCAGCATCCGTCGAGAATTCGGGAAAGGGTGGGCAGCGAGGAGGCGGCTCTTGTCGAGTGCCTCATCGCTGCCCGGCCGGGCACTTACCAGCAGATGCCTTCGGTACGGGCGGTGGTGCTGGTCGGTTTGTTCATGAAGCCGACCAGGTCGATCACCTGCTTGCCGGCTGGCGCTTGCAGGGCCAGCGCACGGAACTGCTCGTCACGGTTGCCGAGGACGATGATGTCGGCGTTGTCGATCACCTGCTGCAGGTTGGCGTTGAGCAGCGACGACACGTGCGGGATCTTCGACTCGATGTAGTCCTTGTTGGCGCCGTGAACACGGGCGTACTGGACGTTCTCGTCGTAGATGTCCAGCTGGTAGCCCTTGCCGATCAGGCGCTCGGCCAGTTCCACCAGCGGGCTTTCGCGCAGGTCGTCGGTGCCGGCCTTGAAACTCAGGCCCAGCAGGGCGACCTTGCGTTTGTCGTGGGCTTCGATCAGCTCGAAGGCGTTCTGCACCTGCGATTCGTTGCTGCGCATCAGCGAGTCGAGCAGCGGTGCACGGACATCGAGGCTGGCGGCGCGGTAGGTGAGGGCGCGTACGTCCTTGGGCAGGCAAGAGCCGCCGAAGGCGAAGCCAGGGCGCATGTAGTACTGGGACAGGTTGAGGACCTTGTCCTGGCAGACCACGTCCATCACTTCGCGGCCATCGACGCCCACGGCCTTGGCGATGTTGCCGATTTCGTTGGCGAAGGTGACCTTGGTGGCGTGCCATACGTTGCAGGTGTACTTGATCATCTCAGCCACTTCGATCGGCTTGCGGATGACCGGGGCGTCGAGTTCTTCGTACAGGGCCTGGAGGATGTCACCGCTGGCGCTGTCCAGTTCGCCGATGACCGTCATCGGTGGCTGGTCGTAGTCCTTGATGGCGGTGCTTTCACGCAGGAATTCCGGGTTGACCGCCACACCGAAGTCGACGCCGGCCTTCTTGCCCGAGCAGTCTTCGAGGATCGGGATGACCACGTTCTTGACCGTGCCAGGCAGTACGGTGCTGCGCACCACGATGGTGTGACGGCGGGTGGTGTCACGCAGCACGTAGCCGATTTCGCGGCACACGGATTCGATGTACTCCAGGCCCAGGTCGCCGTTTTTCTTGCTGGGGGTGCCCACGCAGATCATCGATACATCGCTGGCACGGATGGCTTCGGCGAAGTCGGTAGTACCGCGCAGGCGGCCATTGGCGATGCCCTGTTGCAGCAGTGCTTCCAGGCCAGGTTCGACGATGGGCGACTTGCCCTGGTTGATCAGGTCGATCTTGGTGCTGGACACGTCCACACCGATCACTTCATGGCCACGCGCCGTCAGGCAGCCTGCACAGACTGCACCCACATAACCCAAACCAAAGATGCTGATACGCATCGCTATCACCTCATGTGTTTATCACGCCGACGCCTCCGCAGAGAGCCGGGCTGGGTTGATTAACAACAGTTTTCGGGCGCACGGATCCATGGCGAATGCACACTTCGCCGAGCGCAGGCAAAATAAATCCGGAACGCAAAAAGTTATGCGCTCAAAGTTGGCATTCAATAGCCATTCATTAAAAAACGTGCCCTGAAATGCAGCCGTCTTTATTGCAATGCGCTACTTGGCGCGTTGCTGTGCTTGTTTTTTCAAGTGAATAAATCCTTTGAAATCAACCACTAGGACGATTTGTAAGGGACGCGTCTCTCCTGCATGGACAAGGTCTTCGGAGGGTTCCGTGATACCTGTCGAATTTCTTATGGCGGGCAGTGGATGCCCACCGTTGTCATCTGTAAGTCATCTCTCACAGCCCGTAGGCAGGAAAATCGTTACGGCACTATGAGCGATTGGCTTTGGGAGAAGTTCCTGAGCCGGTTTCGCTCGAATGAAAGATTTCTAAATATTTATTCAGTTGCGGACAGTTTCAATTTGATAGCACGCGGGTGTTTCGCCCCGGTGTATCAAGGGCGTAACTGTTGCGAGATATTTTTATGCCAGCATCTGAAATTTTTTTTCAGAATTCGTCAAAAAAGGTATGAACGGTCTTATGTCGTTTGGCGATAAAGGTGGGTGTGCTGGATTTCTGGCGTCGGATTAATGGCGTTATGGCGGTTTGCAGCGTGCCCTGTTGCAGGGCAGAGAGGGGGTATGGGCTGCTGGCCTCTTCGCGGGTGAACCCGCTCTTACAGGTAGCGCATTACCTGTAAGAGCGGGTTTGGCTGTGAAGGGGGCGTTCCAGGTTCACTCCGAGGGGTGATCGCGCAGGAACACCAAATGGTCCGGCCTGGACTGCTCGGCACTGTAGTAGTACCCCTGAGCATCAAACTGCTTGAGCTGTTCCGGGGTGCTGATGCGCTGCTGGATGACGAAGCGGCTCATCATGCCGCGGGCTTTCTTGGCGTAGAAGCTGATGATCTTGTACTGGCCGTTTTTCTGGTCCTTGAAGTCGACGTTGATCACCCGGGCCTTCAGTGCACTGCGTTTCACTGCACTGAAATACTCGTTGCTGGCCAGGTTCAACAGCACGTCATCGCCTTGGTCGACCAGGGCCTGGTTCAGCCATTCGCTGATGCGCGTGCCCCAGAAGGCGTACAGGTCCTTGCCGCGGGCGTTGGCCAGCTTGGTGCCCATCTCCAGGCGGTAGGGCTGCATCAGGTCGAGCGGGCGCAGCAGGCCATACAGGCCCGAGAGCATGCGCAGATGGTCCTGAGCGTAGCTGAAGTCGCCCTCACTCAGGGTCTCGGCATCGAGGCCGGTGTACACATCACCCTTGAACGCCAGCAGCGCCTGCTTGGCATTGGCCGGGGTGAAGTCTGGGGTCCAGCTGCCAAAGCGCGCAGCATTCAGGCCGGCGAGCTTGTCGGACAGGTGCATCAGCTCGCTGATCTGCGCCGGCGACAGTTCGCGAAGCTGCTGGATCAGTGCCTGGGAGTCATCCAGGTACTGGGGCAGGGTGAAACGCTCGGTCACTGGCGGGGTGTCGTAGTCGAGGGTCTTGGCGGGGGAAATCACCGTCAGCATCGGGTCGGCTCCTGGCATCGTTGGCCGAGGATTCTACGGGGTGGGCGGTGCAAGTCCAAACTATGGCGACGATAGTCACAGACCATGGTCGGTGCAGGCGCTATAGTTCGCGTTTTGCCGTTGCGGAGCCTTCCACTGTGCGCATTGCTTCTGCCTTGCTGGCCGGCCTGCTGAGCCTGGCCGTGCAAGCCGCCCCTTCACACCAGGTCAGCCTCGACCGCAGCCTGTGGCCCGAACAGCTGGACAGCCCGGCGCTGTTCGATGTGGCCTCTCGGGCAGAGATCCTTTCGTTCGCCCAAGTGCTGCACGAAAGCGAGTTGCTGGATGACGCAAGCCTGGCGGCCCGGCTGGGGCTGCGGCAGATCAACCTGCAGAAGGTGCGCCAGGTTCGGGCGCGCATGTGGCAGCGGTTGTGGGAGGGGTATCAACAGGCGCAGCGCAGTTGTGAGCAGGATGCATCATTCTGTTACCCGGTTACGTCCATGGCGGAGTTGCGTACACAAGCGGCGACGTTCGCTGCTGATGTCGGTGCGTTCTATACCCGCTGGATCGAGCCGAGCCATCAGTTCCATGTCCGCTACTTGGACGAGCAACTGCGCAAGGCGGCGTTGCTGCCGCAGACCAGCAGCGAAATTGAGCGGTTGTCTTCGCGTGAGCGCAAGGGTGACGAACTGAACGACCGCATGTTCCTGCTGACCTTTGTCGGCGGGCCCGGGCCCGAGGGGGGCAGTACGGATCTACTCACCGATTACCTGCGCCGGCAAAAGCTCGAAGGCACGTTCTTCACGCTCGGTAACCGCTTGCAGCAACGCCGTGATGGCGCGGCGGCAAACGCCTTGCGCCAGCTCTATGACGGGCAGTGCGTGGGTATCCAGGGGTGGGAGTACCGCTCCCATGCGCAGTGGACCGACTGGCAGGATTCGCTGCGGCGCAGCCAGGCGCGGGTGCAGGCTGATCTGCCCGAGCAGTATGTGCCGCTGTTCCGCCCACCTTATGGCCAGCGCCGGGCTGACGGCGAGGCGTTCATGGCCCGCCAGCAGTTGCGGGTATCGTTGTGGGACATTGATGCCCAGGATGACGGTGCATTGAGCGCAGAGGCATCCGCACAGCGCGTATTGACCCTGATGTTGTTGTGGCGCAAGGGCGTGATCCAGTTTCATGACAGCCTTCCCAAGGCGCAGCCGGCGGTGGATTGGCTGCTGCGCAATACCGCGCAAAGCGGCATCGGCTGGGAGGATTGCCGGGAATATGGATACCGCGAATAGAGGGTATGACTTTTGAGCGTAGTCCCCTCTGACGCTGGCGCCAAGGCCTCTTCGTCAATCGGAAAAATAAACTTCAAAAATACGTAAAAGTGCTTTTTTCGGTCATGGTTTTTGCGGTATGAAGAAACCAGACAGCCGATTCCTGCAGCACAGGTGGCGTCATCCAGGCCCACCTAGCCAGGTTCGCTTCCCGCCCGTAACAACGCGGATACGGGGACAGCGGCAGTCACTCTGCGGCGTAACAGACCACGCCGTGTGGCTTCGACATAAGGTGACCGAGTATGGATGACCAAGGACGCAACCCTTCCTCCAGCAAGCCAATCCTGTATGTGCTCGATACCAACGTCCTGATTCACGACCCTAACGCGTTACTGAACTTCGAGGAGCACCATGTCGCCATCCCGATGACGGTGCTGGAGGAACTCGACAAGCTCAAGACCGGCAAACAGAGTATCGCCGCCGAATGCCGCCAGGCCATCCGCCTGATAGACCAGACCCTCGGTGACGCTTCGCCCAGCGATGTCGAGCAGGGCGTACCGATCCAGCGCAACAAGAGCGGCCCCAAGGGGTTCCTGTCCATCCTGATGACCCCGCGCAACGAGCCGAACAAGCTGCTGCCGGAAAACCTCAACGACAACATCATCATCAACCAGTTGCTCGAAGTCCGGGCCCGGCGCACCGACCTGGACGTCGTGCTGGTCACCAAAGACATCAACATGCGCCTGAAGGCGCGCGCTTGCGGTATAGCGGCTGAGGACTACAGCACCGACCAACTGGTCGATGACGTGTCCTTGCTGTCCAAGGGCTACCATTCGGTCACCGGCTCGTTCTGGGACCGCGTGAGCAAGGTCGATACCCGCCAGGAGCGCGGCCGCACCTGGCATCGGGTGCAGATGATCGACAACCTGCCAGCCGTGCACGTCAACGAGTTCATCATCGATGAGCAGGGCTTCGTCGGGTGGATCAAGGGCATTCGTGACGACGAACTGCTGCTGCTCGACCTGCACCAGGAACCGTTGCTGCACCAGGAAGCCTGGGGCCTGAAACCACGCGACATTCACCAGAGCCTGGCGCTGTTCGCCCTGCTGGACCCGGATATCCACCTGGTGAACCTGACCGGCGCCGCCGGCTCCGGTAAAACCATCCTGGCGCTGGCTGCGGCCATCGAGCAAACCATGGTCAGCAAGCGCTACCGGCGCATCATCGCCACCCGCAGCGTGCAGGGGCTGGACCAGGAGATTGGCTTCCTGCCGGGTACCGAAGCAGAGAAGATGGAGCCGTGGCTGGGCGCCATCACCGACAACCTCGAAGCCTTGCACATGGATGACGAAAGCACCCATGGCAGCGTCGAATACATCCTTGAGCGCGTGCCGCTGCAGTTCAAGTCGCTGAACTACATCCGTGGCCGTAGCTTCCAGCAGAGCCTGATCCTGATTGACGAGTGCCAGAACCTGACGCCGCACCAGATGAAAACCATCATCACCCGTGCCGGCTCCGGCTCCAAGGTGGTCTGCCTGGGTAACCTGGCGCAGATCGACACCCCCTACCTGTCCGCGACCAGCTCGGGCCTGACCTACCTGACCGAGCGCTTCAAGGACTTCCCCCATGGCGTGCACATCACCCTGCAGGGCGTGCCTCGCTCGGTGCTGGCCGAGTACGCCGAGTCTCATTTGTAAACCCTGTAGCCGGGCAGATTACTGCCCGGCCTCTTCGTGGACACGCCCGTTCACAGGATCTCCACTTGATTCGAGGCCATGGAGCTCCTGTGGGAGCGGGCGTGCCCGCGAAGAGGCCAAACCTGCCGACACATACCTCTGCTCAAACCTGACCCACAGGTTTACACTGCGAAATCCCTTCACAGGAGCAGAGCAGTGCTGACACATCTTGATTCCCAGGGGCGGGCCAACATGGTCGACGTCACTGAAAAGGCCGTGACCGAGCGCGAGGCTACCGCCGAGGCGCGGGTGCGCATGTTGCCGCAGACCTTGCAGATGATCGTCGACGGTGAACACCCCAAGGGTGACGTGTTCGCCGTGGCGCGCATTGCCGGGATACAGGCGGCGAAAAAAACCAGCGACCTGATCCCGCTGTGCCACCCGCTGATGCTCACCAGCGTCAAGGTCGAGCTCAGCGCCGAGGGGCAGGATGCCGTGCGCATCGTCGCCCGCTGCAAGCTGGCCGGGCAGACCGGTGTGGAGATGGAGGCGCTGACCGCCGCCAGCGTGGCCGCGCTGACGATCTATGACATGTGCAAGGCTGTGGATAAAGGTATGGTCATCGAGCAGGTGCGCCTGCTGGAAAAACTCGGCGGCAAGAGTGGCCACTACAAGGTGGAGGCGTGATGAAGGTCAATGTGATGTATTTCGCCCGTTACCGCGAACTGTTGGGCGTGGATGCCGAGCGGGTGGAGGGTGCGTTCAAGGTGCTCGATGATGTGCGCCAGGCCTTGGTTGCCAAGGGCGGGCAGTATGAAGTGCTGGCCGAGCAGAACCTGATGTGCGCGCGCAACGAAGAGCTGTGCAAGCTCGATGAACCGCTGGAAGAGGGCGATGAAGTGGCGTTCTTCCCGCCGGTGACCGGAGGCTGAACATGGCTGTGCGAGTGCAGGAAGGCGCGTTCGACCCGGGGGCTGAGACCAATGCCATGCATGCAGCCAATGTGGGCGTGGGCGCGGTGGTCGGTTTTGTCGGCTATGTGCGGGATTTCAACGATGGCCGCGAAGTGGCGGGGATGTTCCTCGAACACTATCCGGGCATGACCGAAAAGGCCCTGGCCAAGATCGTGGTCGAGGCCGAGCAGCGTTGGCCGCTATTGAAGGTGGAGGTGCTGCACCGCATCGGTGCGCTGGAGCCGGGCGAACCGATTGTGTTCGTGGGGGTGGCCAGTGCCCATCGGCAGGCGGCGTTCGATGCCTGCAACTTCATCATGGACTACCTGAAGACCCGGGCGCCGTTCTGGAAAAAGGAGAATACCCAGGAAGGGCCAAGGTGGGTGGAGGGGAAGCAGAGTGACCAGGATGCGGCGGGGCGCTGGTAATCAAGGCGCCAGCGGTCGCCTGTAGGAGCGGGTTTACCCGCGAAAGGGCCGGCCCTGCTGGCCAATCTCCACCCGCCGTTCACCGTTGCCGCCACTACCGTATTCGCGGGTAAACCCGCTCCTACAGGGGGACCTTGTGTCGCGAAAGGGCCGCGTAGCGGCCCCCGACAACTCCGCATCAAAGCCGAAATCCCGGGGCCGCTGCGCGGCCCAATCGCGACACAAGGCCGCTCCCACAGGGTGGACCGCGCCAGCTTTTAGAAATTGAGCAAGACAGTT
Organism: Pseudomonas sp. YQ_6; assembly: GCF_043103245.1. Classification (NCBI taxonomy): domain Bacteria; kingdom Pseudomonadati; phylum Pseudomonadota; class Gammaproteobacteria; order Pseudomonadales; family Pseudomonadaceae; genus Pseudomonas; species Pseudomonas sp. YQ_6. The sequence continues at coordinate 8,863 of NZ_JBICJR010000016.1, read as the reverse complement.
GCTCCCAGCGCGCAGGGAGCCCGCTGAAGGTCAGTGGTGCTTGCGCGGCACCGGCTTGAGCAGTTCATCCGGCGGCATCTCGCACTTGATCTTGCGCCCCAGCAGCGCTTCGATCGCCGGCAACTGATACGAGTCATCTTCACCGGCAAAGCTGATCGACACACCACTGGTGCCGGCACGGCCGGTACGGCCAATGCGGTGCACGTAGTCGTCAGGGTCTTCCGGCAGGGTGAAGTTGATCACGTGGCTGATGCCATCGATATGGATCCCGCGCCCGGCCACGTCGGTGGCCACCAGCACGGTGATGCGCCCTTCGCGGAAGCTCTCCAGGGTTCGGATGCGCTTGTGCTGCGGCACGTCGCCCGACAGCTGGGCCGCATTGATACCGTCGCGTACCAGCTTTTCCTCGATGCGCCGCACTTCGTCCTTGCGGTTGGCGAACACCATCACCCGTTCCCACTTGTTTTGGGTCACCAGGTTATACAGCAGTTTGTACTTGTCGCTGCCGGCCACCGCATACACATGCTGCTCCACCGTTTCGCTGGCCACGTTCTCCGGCTCGATCTCGACGATGGCCGGGTTGGTGGTCCACTGCTTGGCCAGGTTCATCACATCGTCGGTGAAGGTGGCGGAGAACAGCAGGGTCTGGCGCTCGCTTTTCGGCGGTGTCTGACGAATGATTTGGCGGACCTGGGGGATGAAGCCCATGTCGAGCATGCGGTCGGCTTCGTCAAGCACCATCACCTCGACCATGTCCAGGTGCACTTCGCCACGCTGGTTGAAGTCCAGCAGGCGGCCCGGGGTGGCCACCAGAATATCGCAGTGGCGCGCTTCCAGGGCTTTGAGCTGCTTGTCGAAGTCCATGCCACCGACGAAGCTCATCACGTTCAGGCCGGTGTACTTGGTCAGGGCAGCGGCGTCCTTGGCGATCTGCACCACCAGCTCGCGGGTGGGGGCGATGATCAGCGCGCGCGGCTCGCCCATGTAGCGCTCTTTAGGCGGTGGCGTCTGCTGTAACTGGGAAATGATCGAGATCAGGAAGGCGGCCGTCTTGCCGGTGCCCGTCTGGGCCCGGCCGATGGCGTCCTGGCCACGCAGGGTGTAACCCAGGACCTGCGCCTGGATCGGCGTGCAGTACGGGAAGCCCAGGTCGTGGATGGCGTGCATCAGCTCGTTGGACAGCTTGAAGTCGTGGAAGCGGGTTTTGCCTTCCTGTGGCTCGACCACGAAGTCTTCGGGCTTCCACAGGCTGGCCTGCGGCTTGGGCTTGCGTTCGCGGCGCGGTTTGTCCTTGGCCGGTTGTTCGGCAGGTGGCGTAGCGGCGGCAGGTTGCTCAGCCTTGGGGGCGGGGTTGGCCTGTGGTGCAGCCGGTTTGGTCGCGGGCTGGGCTTCCGGCGTCACGCTGGCAGCAGGAGCGGCGGCTTGTGGTGTGGCCTCTCCCTTGCCGAATATTTTTCTGAGTGCTTTGAGCACGGTCGTCTCATCAACTGATTAAGGAATGTACGCCGGGCAGTGTAATGCAAGATCCGGGCGCGGCGTAGCGGAATACGCCCACAACTACAAGCGAGGCTGCCTATTGCAGCTGCTTGCTCAGCCAGTCGTGGATATCGTTCAGTTCTTCGACCACCACTTCGTGTTCCATCGGGTATTCGTACCAGCGGGCAGCGACGCCCCAGGTGTTCAGGTACTCGAAGGCGGTACGGCCCATGGACGGTATTACCACCGGGTCATGCACACCATGCAGGCACAGGGCCGGTGTGCGCTGCTGGCAGGCACTCAACTGGTGCTGGTCATTGAAGGTGGGGGCATAGGTGGACAGGGCGATCACCCCGCCCAGTGCTTCCTGCCACTTTATATAGGCAGTGTGCAGCACCACCGCGCCGCCCTGGGAGAAGCCGGCCAGGAAGATCCGCGACAGGTTGATGCCTTTGGCCTGCTCGGCCTTGATCAGCGCAACCACCTGCTCGGCAGATTCTTCCAGCTGCGCTTCGTCGATGGCACGGGCCGGGGTCATGGCCTTGATGTCATACCAGCTGGGCATGGCATAGCCGCCGTTGATGGTCACGGGGCGGGTCGGTGCCTGGGGCATGATGAAGCGTGTGCTGAGCAAGCGCTCCTGCATGAATTCGGCCACAGGTAGGAAGTCGTAACGGTCGGCCCCCAGACCGTGCAACCAGATCACACAGGCGTCAGCGGTTTTCTGTGGTTCGAGAATCAGCGGGTTGGTCATGACTGCTCCGAAAGTGTGCGGGTCTTGTTATGGCGTGCGTGAAAAGAAAGCACCGGAAATGATTGTCGGAAAAAGAATGTCGCAACGATACAACTTTTCCTACTTGACGAGCGCTTAAACGCTACAGCCAGAAAATTTGGTACGCGGTTTGCAACTCAATCTGTGATGCAAAGGGCAGGCCGTGACGGTAACACCCTCTGCACGCGAAGGCTGTCACAGAACAGTCCATTGCGCCAATTGACCCAATAACAAGCCAATACGGGTCGGATACGCCTCAAAAGGGTGCGGTGCAATTCCGGCTCGATACAACAAGAGCGATTTGGAGGTTGTGAATGAAGATGTTGAAAACCACCCTGGCAGTCCTGACCGCTGCCGCCGCGCTGGGCGCCGTGAGCACTGCCCAGGCCGGCGCCACCCTCGATGCGGTAAAGAAGAAGGGCTTCGTCCAGTGTGGCGTGAGCGACGGTCTTCCAGGCTTCTCGGTACCTGATGCGCAGGGCAAGATCGTCGGCATCGATGCCGATGTCTGCCGCGCCGTGGCCGCCGCCGTGTTCGGTGATGCCACCAAGGTCAAGTTCAGCCAGCTCAACGCCAAGGAACGCTTCACTGCCCTGCAGTCGGGCGAGGTCGACGTACTGTCGCGTAACACCACCTGGACCAGCTCGCGCGATGCCGGCATGGGCCTGGTGTTCGCGGGTGTCACCTACTATGACGGCGTCGGCTTCCTGGTCAACAAGAAGCTTGGCGTTTCCAGCGCCAAAGAGCTCGATGGCGCGACCATCTGCATCCAGGCCGGTACCACCACCGAGCTGAACGTGTCGGACTTCTTCCGTGCCAATGGCCTGAAGTACACCCCGATCACCTTCGACACCTCTGACGAGAGCGCCAAATCGCTGGAGTCGGGCCGTTGCGACGTGCTGACTTCGGACAAATCGCAGCTGTTCGCCCAGCGCTCCAAACTGGCCGCGCCGACCGACTACGTGGTGTTGCCGGAAACCATCTCCAAGGAGCCGCTGGGCCCGGTAGTGCGTAAAGGCGACGAGGAGTGGTTCAGCATCGTCAAGTGGACCCTGTTCGCCATGCTCAATGCCGAAGAAGCGGGCATCACTTCCAAGAACGTCGAGGCCGAGGCCAAGGCCACCAAGAATCCGGATGTCGCCCGACTGCTGGGCGCGGATGGCGAGTATGGCAAGGACCTCAAACTGCCCAAAGACTGGGTAGTGCAGATCGTCAAGCAAGTGGGTAACTATGGCGAAGTGTTCGAGAAGAACCTGGGCCAGAGCACTGACTTGAAGATCGACCGTGGCATGAACGCCCTGTGGAACAACGGCGGCATCCAGTACGCGCCTCCAGTGCGCTGATGGCTGCACCCTGCGGCGGCATTCCGCCGCCGCAGGCTGTTCGAATCCCTACTGTCCGGGGCACTTCATGCAAAATCAAATCGGCGCACCCAAGGGCTTGTCCCTTAACGATCCGCGTGTGCGCGCGTGGTTGTTCCAGATCCTCACGATCGTCTTCGTGATCGGCCTGGGCTGGTACCTGTTCCACAACACGCAAACCAACCTGCAACACCGGGGCATCACCTCGGGCTTCGACTTCCTCGATCGCAGTGCCGGCTTCGGCATCGCCCAGCATCTGATCCCCTATGTGGAGTCCGACAGTTATGCGCGGGTGTTCGTCATCGGCCTGCTCAATACCCTGCTGGTCACGTTCATCGGCGTCATCCTGGCGACGATTCTGGGCTTCATCATTGGTATAGCGCGCCTGTCACCGAACTGGATGATCAGCAAACTGGCAACCGTGTATGTGGAAACCTTCCGTAACATTCCGCCGTTGTTGCAGATCCTGTTCTGGTACTTCGCCGTGTTCCTGACCCTGCCGGGACCGCGGGGCAGCATCAATATCGATGACATGTTCTTCATCAGCAACCGTGGCTTGAACATGCCTGGCGCGTCCATGGCTGATGGCTTCTGGCCATTTGTGGTGGCTTTGGCGCTGGCCATTGTCGCTATTGCCCTGATGGTGCGCTACGCCAACAAGCGTTTCAACGAGACGGGCGTGCCGTTCCACAAGTTCTGGGCGGGGCTGCTGCTGTTCATCGCTATTCCGAGCCTGAGCGTGCTCTTGTTCGGCAGCCCGGTAACTTGGGACATGCCGCAGCTCAAGGGCTTCAACTTCGTCGGGGGCTGGGTGCTGATCCCCGAGCTGCTGGCGCTGACCCTGGCGCTGACTATCTATACGGCAGCCTTCATCGCCGAAATCGTGCGTTCCGGCATCCGTTCGGTCAGCCATGGCCAGACCGAAGCCGCGCGCTCGCTGGGCCTGCGCGAGGGCCCGACCCTGCGCAAGGTGATCATCCCTCAGGCGCTGCGGGTGATCATTCCGCCGCTGACCAGCCAATACCTGAACCTGGCGAAGAACTCTTCGCTGGCGGCCGGTATCGGCTACCCGGAGATGGTCTCGCTGTTCGCCGGCACCGTGCTCAATCAGACCGGCCAGGCCATCGAGGTGATCGCCATCACCATGAGTGTCTATCTCGCCATCAGCATCAGCATTTCGCTGCTGATGAACTGGTACAACAAGCGCATTGCGCTGATCGAGCGGTGAGGATACGCCCGTGAATGCCCATGTTTTCAAACCCGATATGCCGCCACCGGTGAAAACCGTCGGCGTGCTCGCATGGATGCGTGCCAATCTGTTCTCCAGCTGGCTCAACACGCTGTTGACCCTGTTCGCCATTTACCTGGTGTGGCTGATCGTGCCGCCGTTACTGCAGTGGGCGTTGATCGATGCCAACTGGGTTGGCACCACGCGCGCCGATTGCACCAAGGAAGGCGCCTGCTGGGTGTTCGTGCAGCAGCGCTTTGGCCAGTTCATGTACGGCTATTACCCAACTGAGCTGCGCTGGCGTGTGGACCTGACCGTGTGGCTTGCCGTGCTCGGCGCCGCGCCGCTGTTCATCAAGCGTTTCCCGCGCAAAGCCTTCTACGGCCTGGGCTTCCTGGTGCTGTACCCGGTACTGGCCTATACCCTGCTGCATGGGGGGTATCTGGGCCTTGAGAGCGTACCGACCAGCCAGTGGGGCGGGCTGATGCTGACCCTGGTGATCGCCACCGTGGGCATTGTCGGCGCCTTGCCTTTGGGCATCCTGCTGGCCCTGGGCCGGCGTTCGAGGATGCCGGCCGTGAAGGTGGTGTGTGTGACCTTCATCGAGTTCTGGCGCGGCGTACCGCTGATCACCGTGCTGTTCATGTCGTCGGTGATGCTGCCGTTGTTCCTGCCGGAAGGCATGAGCTTCGACAAGCTGCTGCGGGCGATGATCGGTGTGATCCTGTTCCAGTCGGCGTACATCGCCGAGGTGGTGCGCGGCGGCCTGCAGGCCATCCCCAAGGGCCAGTACGAAGCCGCCGCGGCCATGGGCCTTGGCTACTGGCGCTCGATGGGGCTGGTGATCTTGCCGCAGGCGCTGAAGCTTGTGATCCCCGGCATCGTCAACACCTTCATTGCCCTGTTCAAGGACACCAGCCTGGTGATCATCATCGGCCTGTTCGACCTGCTCAACAGCGTCAAGCAAGCAGCCGCAGACCCGGCCTGGTTGGGCATGGCCACCGAGGGCTACGTGTTCGCCGCCCTGGTGTTCTGGATTTTCTGTTTCGGTATGTCCCGCTACTCCATGCATCTGGAGCGCAAGCTGGACACTGGCCACAAGCGTTAGGAGTTTCGAAATGAGTGAAGCGATCAAGCAGCCTGCTGGCCCCGAAGGCATCATCCAGATGCAGGGTGTGAACAAGTGGTACGGGCAGTTCCATGTGCTCAAGGACATCAACCTGAACGTGCGCCAGGGCGAACGCATCGTGCTGTGCGGCCCGTCCGGCTCGGGCAAGTCCACCACCATCCGCTGCCTTAACCGCCTGGAAGAGCACCAGCAAGGGCGCATCGTGGTCGATGGCGTGGAGCTGACCAACGACCTCAAGCAGATCGAGGCCATCCGCCGCGAGGTGGGCATGGTGTTCCAGCACTTCAACCTGTTCCCGCACCTGAGCATTCTGGAGAACTGCACCCTGGCGCCGATGTGGGTGCGCAAGATGCCACGGCGCAAGGCCGAGGAAATTGCCATGCACTACCTGGAGCGTGTGCGGATTCCGGAGCAGGCACACAAGTACCCTGGCCAGTTGTCTGGCGGCCAGCAGCAGCGTGTGGCCATTGCCCGCGCGTTGTGCATGAAGCCCAAGATCATGCTGTTCGACGAACCGACCTCGGCACTGGACCCGGAAATGGTCAAGGAAGTGCTCGATACCATGGTGGGCCTGGCCGAGGATGGCATGACCATGCTCTGCGTGACCCACGAAATGGGCTTTGCCCGTACCGTGGCGAACCGGGTTATCTTCATGGACAAGGGCGAGATTGTGGAGCAGGCCGCGCCGGATGACTTCTTCGACCGGCCGCGCAGTGACCGGACCAAGTTGTTCCTCAGCCAGATCCTGCATTGATGCTGTTTGGGCTGCGCGGCAGCCCTTCGCGGCCCTGGGTTTATTTCTCTTCCTGGCTGGCAGCCGGCGCCGGTGGCGGCCGCAGCCCCACCTCGGCGATCAGCTTCAACTGTTGCCCGTTGCGCATCACCTCGATGGTGATCTTCTCGTTGGGTTTGATCCGCGCTACCTGGTTCATCGACTTGCGCCCGTCGCCGGCCGGCTCGCCATTGATGCTCAGGATCACGTCACCCAGGTGCAACCCGGCCTTGGCCGCTGGCCCTTCGCGGAAGATACCCGCCACCACGATGCCTGGACGGTCCTTCATGCCGAACGATTCTGCCAGCTCCTGGCTCAGTGGCTGCACTTCGATACCCAGCCAGCCACGGATCACCTGGCCGTGTTCGACGATCGACTTCATCACCTCCAGTGCCAGTTTTACCGGGATGGCGAAGCCGATGCCCTGCGAGCCACCGGACTTGGAGAAGATCGCGGTATTGATGCCGATCAGGTTGCCATTGGCATCCACCAGCGCACCACCGGAGTTGCCCGGGTTGATCGCCGCGTCGGTCTGGATGAAGTCCTCGTAGTTGTTCAGCCCCAGCTGGTTGCGGCCAGTGGCGCTGATGATGCCCATGGTCACAGTCTGGCCGACGCCGAACGGGTTACCGATGGCCAGCGACACGTCGCCGATGTGAATGGTGTCGGAACGGCCGATGGTGATCGCCGGCAGGTTCTTCAAGTCGATCTTCAGCACCGCCAGGTCGGTTTCCGGGTCGCTGCCGATCACGCGGGCCAGGGTTTCGCGGCCATCCTTCAGGGCTACGACGATCTGGTCGGCGCCGCTGGTAACATGGTTGTTGGTCAGCAGGTAGCCCTCTGGGCTCATGATTACCGCCGAACCCAGGCTTGATTCCCAGCGGCGCTGTTTGGGCAGGTTATCGCCGAAGAAGCGGCGGAACTGCGGGTCTTCGAACAGCGGGTGGGCGCTTTTGTTCACCACCTTGGTGGTGTACAGGTTGGCCACCGCCGGGGCGGCCAGGGTCACGGCGTCGGCGTACGACACCGGGCCTTGCATGATCCGCGTGGTCTGTGGCGCTTGTTGCAGGTTGACGTCCTGGCTGGGCAGCCCGACCCATTGCGGAAAACGCTGGATGATCAGCATGGCGATCAGTATGCCGGTAAGCAGGGGCCAGCCGAAGTAACGCAAAGCCTTGAACATGAACGAATCCTGGAAAGAGCAGGGGCCAGCGGCCTGGCAGTGGGGCATGAGCGCGCGCGATCATACACCGGTTCCCCCAGTGACAGCGACGGCCCATAATGGCCGGCATTATACGGGCGTTCGTCAGGCGTTGCGCCCGAGAAAAGCGCAGTTTTCGAGGAGATTTTCATGGCCGTCGCTCTAAACACCCTGGTCGAGGAAGCCGAGCGTTACCTGGGCAGCGCGAAGATCCAGGATTATTGCCCAAATGGCCTGCAGGTCGAAGGCCGGCCGCAGGTCAGCCGCATTGTCAGTGGTGTTACCGCCAGCCAGGCATTGCTGGATGCCGCAGTCGAGGCCGAGGCCGATCTGGTGCTGGTGCATCATGGTTATTTCTGGAAGGGCGAGAACCCGTGCATCACCGGCATTCGCCAGCGTCGCCTGAAGACCTTGCTGAATAACGATATCAGCCTGTTGGCGTTCCACCTGCCCTTGGACGTGCACCCGGAAGTGGGCAATAACGTGCAGCTGGCGCGGCAACTGGAGATCACTGTCGAAGGGCCACTTGACCCGGAAAACCCCAAGGTGGTCGGGCTGATCGGTTCGCTCGCCGAATCCATGACCGCGCGCGATTTTGCCCGGCGGGTGCAAGAGGTGCTGGGGCGTGAGCCGTTGCTGGTCGAAGGCGATCAAATGATCCGCCGGGTGGGCTGGTGCACCGGCGGCGGGCAGGGCTATATCGACACGGCGATTGCCGCCGGGGTCGACCTGTACCTGACCGGCGAGGCGTCCGAGCAGACCTACCACAGTGCGCGCGAGAATGGCGTCAGCTTCATTGCTGCCGGGCACCATGCCACTGAGCGCTACGGGGTGCAGGCGCTGGGCGATTACCTGGCACGACGGTTTGCCGTGGAGCACCTGTTCATCGATTGCCCGAATCCCATCTGATGGCAGGGCCGGCCT